>CANFDA010000001.1 GCA_947445215.1 Alphaproteobacteria bacterium
GCATGTGATCGTGCGGCAAACCACGGTCGCGCCAAGAGCCGAGTAACCCTGCAAAAGGAAAAGCCCGGTGGTTACACCGGGCTTTCTGTTTCTGGGCTAGAGCCCGGCAGCGGAGCCGCCGGGCGACCGTCAGCTTCCGACAGCTTTTTTCCACCGCGAACGAAGTGACGAGCGCTGCGACGGATGGGGGAAGTCAATCAGCGCGAATACATCGGCTTCATGCCGGCCGTCGCCAGGTCGATGCGATAGATGGCGCTCGACGCAGTGATGTAGAGCGTCTTCATGTCGGCGCCGCCAAAGGCCATGTTGGCTGCATCGTCCGGCAACAGGATCTGGCCCAGTTCCTTGCCCTGCGGGTTCAGGATGCGAATGCCGCCGGGGCCAGAGGCATAGATGTTGCCCGCGGTGTCCACCTTGACGCCATCGGGCAGGCCCACGCGGCTGTCGCTGTTCCAGTTAGCGAACTGACGCTTGTTGGTCACCGTGCCGTCGGGGCGCACATCATAGCGCCACAGCGTTTTGGGGTTCTCGGTGTTGGCGACATACATCGTCTTGCCATCGGGCGACAGACCGATGCCGTTGGGGCGCGGCAGGTCGCGGATCACCGCCGTCAGCTTGCCGTTCTTGTAGTGATAGACATTGTTGGTGGCCTGCGTCTTGCCCGGCGCCTTGTCGGGATCGCCCTTGCCGGTGACGGGATCGGCATAGAAATAGGGCGGATCGCTGAAATAGAGCCCGCCATCCTGCGCATAGACCATGTCGTTAGGGCTGGAGAGCGCCTTGCCTTCGAACTTGTCGAGGAAGGACGTCACCTGCATCTTGTCATCGACCTTGATGATGCGGTGTCCGGAATGCTGCGCCACCAGCAGGCTGCCATCGGGCGCGGTGACGATGCCGTTGGAGCCACGGAAATAGCGCGAGTCGAAACTGGCGACGCCGCCGGCGCGGTCCAGCTGCATCGTCAGCTTTCCCTGCGGCGTGATGCTGTAGATCTTGTTGGCGCGCAGGTCGGAGAACCACAGCTCGCCCCTGTGCCAGGCCGGACCCTCGGTGAAGACGAAGCCGGTGGCCAGCCTCTCAATGCGCGTGTTCGGTGCGATCAACTTGTCCAGCGCCGCATCGGCGCGGCGGATGCTGGCGCCTTGTGCCGGGGCGATGCCGGCCTTGGGCGCGGTCAGGGCCGTGGTGGAATAATTCTGCGCGATGGCCGGTGCCGTGGCGGATAGCGCCAAAACGGCCGCGCCGCACAAGGCGGCAGCAATGGGGGATTTCATCTTGGGGTCTCCTCTGGGCGGGGGCCGTTCTCGAAGGCGGCTGGTCCCTGGGTGCAAAAGCCCACTATCCTCGAGGAAAAAGGTGCGACAGACTAGCCTAGCGGCAACGGCAGTAAACGATTGCAATATGACCGCATTTTCTGGAAAAAATGCTGCACAAGCGAAGACGCAGAAAAAGCCTATGACCGAGACCACCACTACCCCGACTACGACCAAGGGCATCGACGTTCTCACCATCAGCCAGTAGTTGCGCCCGGCCGAGGGGCGCTGGATCGGCAGCCGCTATCGCCTGACCCGCGCCGACAAGGATGCGGTGCCGGACGAGATCGCGTCCAAGGCGCGCGCCCTCATCACTTCCGGCCTGGACGGCGCGCCCGCATCGCTGATCGACCGCATGCGGAACCTGGAGATCACCACCGTCAACAGCGTCGGCTACGACCTGGTGGATCTGAAGAAGGCGCTGTCGCGGCACATGCCCGTAACCCATACGCCCGACGTGTTGACCGACGATGTCGTCGACCTCGCCATTGGCCTGATGATCATGACCTCGCGCCGTCTAGCCCAGGCCGACCGCTTTGTGCGCGCGGGCCGCTGGACCAAGGAGAAGTTTTCCGTCGCCGGAAAAGTCACCGGCAAGCGGCTGAGAATTCTGGGGCTGGGCCGCATTGGCCGCGCCATCGCCAAGCGCGCCGAAGGCTTCGGCATGGAGATTCTCTATACCGACCGCGCCAAGATGAGCACGTCGCACCGCTTCCTGCCCGATCTGGTCTGCCTGGCGAAGGACAGCGACTTCCTGATGGTCGCCAGCTCGGCGGGTCCGGATGCCAAGCATCTGATCAACAGCGCGGTGCTGGAAGCGCTGGGCCCGGAGGGCATCCTGATCAACATCGCGCGCGGCAGCATGGTAGTGAAAACGCGCTGATCGTGGCGCTAGACGGCGGCAAGGTCGTGGGCGCCGGCCTCGATGTCTTCGAGCATGAGCCCAATGCGCCGCCAGCTCTGTTTGCCCGCGACGATGTCGTGCTTCTGCCGCATATCGCGTCGTCCACGCGCGAGACCCGCAGCGAGATGGGGCGACTGGTAATCAAGAAACTGGAAGCCTGGTTCTCTAGCAGGCCGCTGGTGACGCCAACGCCGGAAACGCTGGCGATGCTGGAAAACCGTTAAGGAGCGAGTCCCGGAAAAGTGGGGAGCGGTTTTCTGTAAATGACCCGCTACCAAAAATTAATACAAGCGCGTGGCGAGGTATAGAAGCCCCGCGCCTGCCAGCGTGGCGCTGAGCGTCGCCAGGCCGGGGCGCGCCCGCTGGCTGGCGGGAAAAAGATCGCACGCCCCGATATAGAGGAAGAAGCCGCCGAACGCGGCCAGCCCAAGGCCCAGCGCCTGCGGCGACAGCGTGATGAACAGGCTGAGGACTGCGCCCGCCACGGGCGCAGCTGCCACCACCATCAGCCAGGACAGCGCCGCCTTGCGGCTGGCGCCATGGCGCGTCAGCACATTCACGGTGTTGAGGCCGTCGGCGAAATCATGCGCCAGGACCGCCGCTGCCACGGCGACGCCGGTGGCGATATCGACCCGAAAAGCCAGGCCCATGGCGAGGCCGTCGAGCAGGCTGTGGGTCGAGAAACTCGCCGCGCCGATTAGGCCGCGATGCGGCTGTTCATGGCAATTGTGATCATGGCCCGCAATGCGGTCGATCACGGCATAAAGGAAAAAGCCGCCCGCGGCGGCAGCGGCGGCCATGCTGAAATCGCCCGACAGCGACAGCGATTCCGGCAGCAGTTCGAAGAAGGCAGCACCGATCACCGCGCCTGCCGAAAAGCCCAGCGCCAGCGGTAGATGCTGCTTCAACTTCAGCGCCAGCAGGCCGCCCAGCATAGCGGAAAGCGAGGCGCAGGCGGCAAGCGCAATGATGAAGAGGGGAGACATGAAGTGGTTCCAGCAAAAGTGCGTAGCGGTTTTCCGTTCGGAACCGCGACCAAAAAAAGGGTTCCGTAATTACTCTTCCGCGGAGATCACGTCCACGCCCACTTCGATGACATGGCCGTGCCCGCCCAGGATGATCCCGCCCACCGGAGCGACATCGCCATAGTCGCGGCCCCAGGCCGTGGTGACATAGCCTTCGCCCACCGGCACATCGTAGTGACCTGACGGATATTTTGTACCACTGGCATAGAGAGACTATTGCATTGCCGCCGCCCGATCCAGAGGTTGTGGAATTGGGCTAAATGCCTGTGGTGCGGGTGGCCGATATCCCAGCGATGAGTGGGCTCTGGCGGTGTTGTAGTGGCTGCGCCATTGTCCGATGACGGCCTTGGCCTCCTTCAGGCTGTAGAAGATTTCTCCGTTCAGCAGCTCGTCACGCAGCTTGCCGTTGAAGCTCTCGCAGTAGCCATTCTCCGAGGGCTACCAGGCTCGATGTAAAGCGTCTTGGCCCCAACCTGGGCTAACCAATGCCGAACGATCTTGGCCGTCATCTCTGGTCCATTGTCGGACCGGATGTGTTCAGGGACGCCCCGGACCAGCATCACGTCCGCCATTGTCTCAATCACACCCAGACTGTTGATCCGGCGGGCAACACGGATCGCCAGGCATTCCCGCGTGAACTCGTCGATCAGCGTCATAAGCCGGACCTTGCGGCCGTCATGCGTCTGGGCTTCGACAAAGTCGTAAGACCAGACGTAGTTACGCCGTTCCGGTCTCAGCCGGATACAAGACCCATCGTTGAGCCACAAACGGCTCCGGGGCCTTTTTTTACTGGGAACTTTAAGCCCCTCGCGGCGCCAGATGCGTTGCACGCGGTCAGTGCCAACGGCCCATCCAGCATCCCTGAGCAGCCACGTGATCCGCCGATAGCCATAGCGGCCATACTCTGACGCCAGACCAATAATGGCCTGCGTCAGAGCATCTTCGTCCACACGACAAATCACTGTGTAACGCTGCGTACCACGTGGCTGACCAACGAGCCGGCAGGCATGACGTTTCGAGAGACTGTACTTCTCACGAGCCCCCGCAACCGCCTGCCGGCGCCGTTCGGGGCTTACAAGTTTCCCCAGGCGATATCCTTGAGAACCTGCTTATCAAGCGAAAGATCTGCCACCAGGCGTTTCAACCGGGCGTTCTCCTTCTCCAGATCCTTCAGCCGCCTGGCCTGATCAAGCTCTAAACCGCCATATTCCTTGCGCCAGCGGTAATAACTTTGTTGCGATATGCCCGCTTCCCGGCACGCTATCGGCGCAGACTTGCCCTGCGATATCAAAACCTCAATCTGGCGCAGCAAAATCACAATCTGCTCCGTGCTAAAACGCTTCTTTGGCATAACCAAGTTCCTTTCCAAGTCAGTTTCAATCAAACCGCTTGGTAAAAAACCCGGTCAGGTCAGGAAGGTTTCGCAACGAGGTGTCTGCTTCTTGGCAGACCCGAGTTGCGGCGGATGGGGGGTTCAACAAACGGAATAGATTTGCCCCCAAGCGCGCTGCGCGGCTCAGGCAGCGTGGCGCGCGAAGGCGTTAGGCTTTGACGGTCCGCCTGGGGCGATGCGTAAAGATTGCCAAGGGGATGGTGGCGATATAGGTCGCCAGCGCGGCGGTCAGTGTCGCCCACGGCCAGAAAACCAGGCAGGCGAGCAGCCCGGCAACGGCCAGCCAGCCCAACCAGCGCAAGCGGCGCGGTAGTTTCAGATACTTCAGCGATGGCATGGGCAGAGCGCTGACCATCAAGCCGGAAATCAGCGCCAGGATCACCGCCGCGATCGCCGGGTTCTGGATGCGCGGATCGTCCCACTGAAACGAAAGCAGCAGCGGCGACAACACCATGAAGGCGGCGGCGGGAGTGGGCAGGCCGGTGAAATAGGGACGGACGTTGGTGGCGCCTTCATCGCGCGCCGCCTGCACATTGAAGCGGGCCAGGCGCGTGGCGGATGCGGCGACGAACACCAGGGCAAGGATCCAGCCCGGCGTGCCAATATCCTTCAGGCACCATGTGAACATGATTATGGCAGGGGCGACGCCGAAGCTGACAATGTCGGCCAGGGAATCCAGTTGCGCGCCGAAGCGGCTGTCCGCGCCCAGAATGCGCGCGGCGCGTCCATCCAGCATGTCGAAGATACCGGCGCAGACCACGGCGGCGACTGCTGGCATCCAGTCGCCGGAAATGGCGAAGCGGATGGCGGTGAGGCCGCTGCACATGCCCAGCAAAGTGAGGAAGGACGGCACCAGCTTGGAAACGGAAATGTCTTCCAGCTTTTCCAGCCGCGCCTTCACGATAGCCCGGGCGCGGGCGCGGCGTGACTGGCGTTCGGTCTGATCCGTCATGGTATCTCGGCCAATATGGTTTCGCCCGCCACGGTAGTCATGCCGGGCGTGGCGACGATGCGCGCGCCCTGCGGCAAATAAACGTCCAGACGGCTGCCAAAGCGGATCATACCGAAGCGCTCGCCGCGCTTCACTTGCTGGCCTTGCACCAGGTCCCAGACGATGCGCCGCGCCACCAGTCCAGCGATCTGCACCACGACCAGGTCACGGCTTTCGTCGCTTGCGCCTTCGGGGCGCACCCGGATGGCGTTGCGCTCGTTATGGACCGAGGCCTTGTCGAAGGATGCATTGAAGAACTTGCCGGGGCGATAGGCCAGCGCGATCACGGTGCCGCTGATCGGATTGCGGTTCACATGTACATTGAAGACGTTCATGAAGATGGAAAGCCGCAGCCGCGGCGCATCGCCCAGCCCCAGTTCCGGCGGCGGGGCGGCTTCGATGATGGGAAGCAGCTTGCCATCAGCGGGCGAGAAGATCAGGCCCGCACCGGTTGGCGTCACCCGATCGGGATCGCGGAAGAAGGCGATGCACCAGATGGTGAGCGGCAGCAACAAGAGCCCCGGCAGAGGCGACATCAAAAAGGCGAGCAGGTTCACGCCCGCGAACAAAGCTATGAACGGGAAGCCTTCGCGGTGAACTTTGAAACTCACGCTAGGGTACGCGCGAACCGGTGAAGGGGAACGAGCCGAACGAGCCCGCCTTGACGGTGCCGCTCAGTATGTCGCCCGCGACCGCGCCGTTGAAATCCAGCGTCATCGGCATGGGCGAGGAAATCTTGGCGGACCAGGAGACATTGTCCCCATCCACCTTACCATTCTCCAGCGAGCCGGAGCCCTGCTGGGCGGCCTGCGCGCCGGTCAGGGTGGCGCCATCGGTCTTGAGATCAAGCGTCGCTTTCACCGCGCCCATGGGCGAGTTGATGACGATTTCCCATTTTCCATCGGCGACCATGACAAATCTCTCTGATTTCCCGGGCATCTAAGGATGGCATGGACCCGAGCGCAAGGGGGCTGTAAGGAACTGTCATGTCTAGAAAAACAATCGTTTTGCCCAAGGGCCGCCGCGCCCGTATCGGCAGCCCCTGGATCTTCTCCAACGAGATCCGCATGGACGAGGCTGCCAAGTCGATTGCGCCCGGCAGCGTCGTCAATGTCCGGGGCGATGATGGCCGTGCCTTCGGCACCGGCTATTTCAATCCCAAGAGCCTGATCGCGGTGCGGCTGCTGTCATCCGAATGCGATGTTCCGGTCGACCGGGATTTCTTCGGCACGCGCATTGTCCGTGCCCTGGCCCTGCGCGATGCGCTGTATGACAAGCCCTTCTACCGGCTTTGCCACGCCGAAGGCGACGATGTGCCCGGCCTGGTGATCGACCGCTTCGACGATGTCCTCACCGTGCAGATCGGCACCGCCGGCATGGAGAAGCAGCTCGACACCATACTGGCGGCGCTGGATGCGACACTGAAGCCGAAGACCGTCATCCTGCGCAACGATGCCCCCAGCCGCGCGCTGGAAGGTCTGGAGATTTACGTCCGCACCGCCAAGGGCGAAGGTGCCCGCATCGCGGTGGTGGAAAATGGCGCGCGTTACATCGCCGACCTGGCGGTCGGGCAGAAGACCGGCTGGTATTACGACCAGCGCGACAACCGCGCTTTCATCGCGTCGCTGGCCAAGGGCAAGAGCGTGCTGGATGCCTACAGCTATTCCGGCGGCTTCGGCGTGCTGGCGGCCAAGGCGGGCGCGACGGAAGTGATCTGCCTGGATTCCAGCGCGCCCGCGCTGGCGCTGGCCGAGGAAAGCGCCAAGGCCAATGGCGTCAAGATCACGCCGGTGAAGGCCGATGTCTTCGAGGAACTGGAACGCCTGACCGGCGCTCAGGAGACGTTCGACATCGTCGTGACCGATCCGCCGCCCTTCGTGAAATCGAAGAAGGATCTGGAGCCCGGCGCCAAAGCCTATCGCAAGCTGGCCAAGCTGGGGGCGCAAGTCACCGCGCCGCGCGGCCTGCTCAAGATCGCCTCCTGCTCGCATAACATCCCGCCGGAGCGTTTCGCGGCGGAATGCGCCGCGGGCATCGCCCGCACCGGCCGCACGGCGCGGCTTATTCGCCAGGCGGGCGCGGGCACGGACCATCCGGTGCATCCGCTGTTGCCGGAGAGCGCATATTTGAAGGCGCTGGTTTACGCCCTCGACTAGATCGTGATTTGCGTGCCGAGCTCTACCACCCGATTGGGCGGCAGCTGATAGAAGCGCGCCGGTGACAGTGCGTTGCTGGCGGTGACGCGGTAGAGCCAGTTGCGCCAGCGCGGCAGTTCGGAATGCTCGGCCTGCACAAGCGTTTCGCGGCCAATAAAGAAGGTCACCGAATTCAGGTCCAGCGCCAGGCCGAAGTGGCGGGCATCTTCCAGCGCCTGCGGCACGTCGGGGGTTTCGAAGAAGCCGCAATGGATGCGCACGGTGTAGAAGCCCTTGCCCAGCCTCTCGATCTCCAGCCGGTTTTCCGGCCGCACCGTGGGCGTTTCATCGACCACGACATTGGCGATCACCACCCGTTCATGCAGCACCTTGTTGTGCTTGAGGTTGTGCAGCAGCGCGCCGGGCACCACGTCGATGCGCGAGGCCATGAAAATGCCAATACCCGCGACGCGGACTGTGTTCTTGTCGGCGCGCTCCAGGAAGAGCGACAGCGGCAGGGAATCGTTGCGCACCTTTTCCAGGTGCACGCGGCGGCCGCGCCGCCAGGTGTCCAAAATGATGATGATGACGATGGCGAACAGCAGCGGCAGCCAGCCGCCGACGGGAATCTTCAAGCTGTTGGCTGCTAGGAAGATAAAGTCGCTGAAGCCAATGGCGCCGAACAGGAAGAATGCGAACAGGGCAGGCCAGCGCCACTGCTTGCCCGCCACGATACCGGCGTTGAAGGTGTCGATCACCATCACGCCTGTCACCGCCAGGCCATAAGCCGCTAGCAGATTGTCGGAGTGGCGGAAGATCAGCACCAGCAGAACCACGCCCACCGCCAGCAGCAGATTCACGCGTGGGACATAGATCTGGCCGTAATCGGCGGCGCTGGTGTGGCGGATTTCCATGCGCGGCAGCTTGCCCAGCTGCACCGCCTGCTGCGTCATGGAGAAGACGCCGGTAATCACCGCCTGCGACGCGATGGCGGCGGCCATGGTCGCGAGGATTACCATCGGCCAGTGCGCCCATTGCGGGATGACGGAGAAGAAGGCGAAGCCCACCAGCTTGGGCTCCTGCAGGATGGCGGCGCCCTGGCCGAAATAGTTCAGCAGCAGGGCCGGCAACGCCACGAACAGCCAGGTATACTGGATCGGCTTGCGGCCGAAATGGCCCATATCGGCATAGATCGCCTCGCAGCCCGTCACCGCCAGCACGACGGCGCCGAGGCTCACGAACGCCACCCAGGGCGCAGCCAGGAATATGTCCAGCGTATAAAGCGGATTGATCGCCAACAGAATGGTGGGGTCATTCCACAATGACATCGCGCCAAGCCCGGCTAGGGCCAGGAACCAGAACAGCATCAACGGCCCAAACAGCACGCCGATCTTATGAGTGCCGCGGCTCTGCAGCATAAAGAGGCCGATCAGGATCACCAGCGACAGCGGCACCACCAACGGCTCCAGCGCCGAATTCTCTACCGTTAGGCCCTCGATGGCTGACAGCACGGTGATGGCGGGGGTGAGCAGGGCGTCGCCATAGAACAGCGCCAGACCGATAATGGCACCAATGCCGATCATGCTTTTGACGCGACGCGACAGGCCGGGCGAGCGGTGCGCCAGCACCGCCAGCGCAAGGGTACCGCCTTCGCCGTAATTGTCCGCGCGCAGGATGATGAGAACATATTTGACCGTCACCACCAGGATCAGCGCCCAGAACACCATAGATATTGAACCCATCACCGCCATCGAATGGGCGATGCCGGCGCTTTCTGTGGACTGCACGATGAAACGCAGGGCGTAGAGCGGGCTGGTGCCGATATCGCCGAACACCACGCCCATCGCACCCAGCATCAGGAGCGGCGTGCTGCGGGCGCTGTGGCGCAAACTCTCCGGCGCGCTCTTGGGGAAAGCTGTGAGCGGTCCGGCGTCGTCGTGCGGGGGAATGATCACAGGGTGACGAAACTTTTCATGACGACGAAAAAAGAACTAGCCTCAGTGTGGACACATCCGCCAGGACGGGGACCATAGTCCTTTGTCCCGCTGCCCCAAAGCGGGGCGCGGCAGGATAGCGCAGATTATCCTCAAGGGGTTGAAACTGAGGGTAATTAAGAGCCCCGCAGCGGAGCCGTGGGGCGACGTGCAGCATCTGCTGGCCCCCTTTCCCCCTTTGCGCGCATAAGCGCGCCCAAAATGGGGAAGATGTCGCAACGAGGTGCCGGCACTTCGCCGACCCTAGTTGCGACGGATGGGGGTCATAAAATTATGAGATTGCCAGATCTTCGGCCGTCAGGGGAAAGGATGCGCCGGGCGGCGGGTTCAGTTCCGCCGCGCCTGCCGAGACCGGCACCAGGCCGCAGACGCTCCGGGCCGCATCGGCGCGATGGACGCGGTCTTGGGCAAGGGGTTCTGCCCCAGCACTTCCGCGATCAGGGCATCGACGTCTGTTGCTGGTGCGCCCTCCGGCGCGTTTCCGTCTTCAATGGGTTGGCGGTGCGCTGCGCGGGCGCGCTGGTGCTGCCGAAGCCTATAAAGCCCTTAACCGGGAAAACTTTCGCGCCCCAGCCTCCAGTCTGGATGTTGTAAACGCGCACCTGGCTCCAGTCATTGGCAGGGCTGACATCCATCACCGGATTGTTGACGTAGATCGAGCCGCCATTGAGCCAGTTGGCGTGATCGATGCGAATTTCGCACGGGCTGACCATGCGCTTGACCACCGCGCCGATGGCGCGGGCCTGGCCGCGCTCATATTTGCCCGAGGCCTGGTCCCACCAGGTGTTGGCATCGCCGAAAATCTTGATGGCGTAATGTTCGCGAGCATAGGGCGCGCATTGGTTCGGCTTCTGGCCAACGACGCTGTGGACGCGGCTGCTACCGGTCATCTTAGGCAGGACGGCGGTTGGTCGTAAGCCATGTCCTGATAGGAAGAACTGGCGCAGCCCGTAAGGCCCAGCCCCGGCACAACCACACATACAATCCGGTAACCCCGCATGACGAACGCCATCCCAATTTCCAAGGATGACCTTACAAACAGTGGACCAAGGCACAGTTGGACGAAAAGTACAGATTTTATTGATTCAAACACGATTCAAATTTGAATCAATGGCCGCGGAAACGGCAATGGCTAAAGCGCATTAAGGATGGGTTTCGCGGCGCTACTCAGCCCGCGTCGAGATCGAGCAGCGCACGGGGCGCGGCGCCAGCGCATTGGTGGCGCCCATGGCGCCAATGGAGACGAGTCCCGAAACGGCAAAGACAAAAAACAGCGCCGCCCAGTTGCTTTCGGACACCGCCAGCATCGCCACGAAAATGCCCACCACAAGTTCCGGCATGCCGCGCCAGCCGTCCGACTGCACTTCGCCCGCCCGGATGGTGCGGATGAAATCCATACGGGTGGAGAAGAAGGCTTCCAGCGTGGCGCGGGTGTTGGCCAGGATCAGGCCGGAGGGGAACACCACCGCCAGAATCAAGGTGCGATAGAGCTTCTCGGCCCGCTCGCGGCCCAGCATGCGCTGGCCCAGCCAGAGATAGCCGATGGAACAGGATAGGCCGAGGAAGGTGACGATCAGGCCCAGCGCGGCGACAGCCGGATAGGGCGGCAGGCCGACCGACAGCATGAAAAGCGAGATCGCGGCGCTGGTGAAGGCCAAGGTGTAGAAGGCGAACTGGCACATCTGTGCCGTCATCGCGACTTTGAAGGTCAGCGACAGCTTGCTGGCCCAGATTTGCGGCACCAGCTTGCAGGCGCATTGTGCATGGCCTTTTGTCCAACGGGCTTGCTGCGATCTCCATGCAGCAGCGTTGGGCGGCAATTCGCCCGGCACTTCGATGTCGTGCAACAAGGCACTGCGCCAGCCTTGCAGCACGCAGCGCATGGACAGATCGAGATCCTCGGTCAGCGTGTCGCCGGTCCAGCCACCGGATTGTTCGATGGCCTGGCGGTTCCACACGCCCGCGGTGCCGTTGAACGACATGGGCAGCGCGGCGCGGAAGCGCGCTTCCTGTTCCACCGCGAAATGCGAATCCAGCAGCACGCCCTGCACCCGCGTCAGCCAGTTGGCGTTGCGGTTGTTGTGTCCCCAGCGCGCCTGCACGAAGCAGAGGCCGCTATCGGCCAGCAGCGCCGGGACGGTGCGGCGCAGGAAATCGATGGCGGGCACGAAGTCGGCGTCGAAGATGGCGATGAAGGGCGCATCGCAATGGGAAAGACCGAAGGCGAGGTTGCCCGCCTTGAAACCCTTGCGGTCGCCGCGGCGAAGCAATTGCAGGTTCACGCCCTGCGGAACGATCTGCGGCAGGCGCGCCGCCAGCACGGCATGGTTTTCTTCCGTGCCGTCATCGAGCAATTGAATGGTGAGGCGGCCCTGCGGCCAGTCCAGGGCGCTGGCGGCGGCGGCGACGCGCAGCGCCAGATCGCCTTCATTGCAGACGGGAAGCTGCACCAGCACATGCGGCAGGTCGGAATCGTTCATATGCGCCATCGCCAGCTTGGGCGCGGGCCGGGTCAGGCGCACCCAGGCGAGCATGATGAGCTGGACGGAAAGGAAGCTGACGGCGATCAGGATAAGGGCCAGGACTAAGGACAGGACGTAACCGAGCGTAATCAATCGTCCCCCTCACCGGCCCGTATGTTGCCTGAAACCGGACCTAAAGCCTTGTATCAGGACCGGTATTTGGGGTCCACGGCGGGAACCCAAGCCCGGCGTCCCGGAAAGGGGCGAACTTGCTGCGGCGCGAGAGGATTGGCAAGGGGGCAGATGCCCGATCTGGCGTGCCATACCGTCCGAACATAGAGTGAATGGGCGGGGAACTGGTCTGGCCGGGATTTCGTATCTAGGGCGGGGAAAAAAGAGGATTAACGTCATGATTGTGTCCCACCTGAAAAAAGCCGCGCTCTGCGCCGGGTTGGCCATCGTCCTGGCTGGCTGTGCCCAGCCCACCCCCTATGTTCCGCGCCAGCAGGGCCAATCCACCGGCTATACCGACCGCGAGCTGGCCCCCGGCCGCTGGCGCGTCACCTTCACTGGCAATTCCGTCACCCCGCGCGAGCAGGTCGAGGACTTCCTGCTGCTGCGCGCCGCCGAGGTGACCCTGGCCAATGGTGGCACCCACTTCATCTTCAACAACCGCGATACCCGCGCCCAGACCCGGATCTTTGCTGATCCGCTGGGGCCCCGCGGCTTCGGCTATGGTGGTTATGGCGGCGGCTTCTGGGGCGGTTATTGGGGCTTTCGTCCGCGCTGGGGCTATGACCCGTTCGGGCCGCCCATGATGATTTCGAGCACCACGCGCTACCAGGCCTTTGCCGAGATCGTGATCCTCAAGCCGGGACAGGAAGCGCAGGAAGCCCGCGCCGTGGATGCGCGCGCCGTGGCGGCTAATCTGCGGCCCCCACCGCCGCCTCCGCCCGTCTAAGGCGAAACACGGTGTGACCGCTTGCGGCGGTGACGTCTTCCACGGCGTGACCTTCGCGAAAGCACATGTGGGGAATGTCCACCACCGCCAGCGGATCATCCGCCAGCACGATGAGAAGCGCGCCGGGCATGGCCTTGGCCAGCGCCTTCGATGCCAGCAGCGCGGGCAGCGGGCATTTCAACCTGCGCAGGTCAAGCGGTTCCTCTTCCATCTGCGCCATCTTGCGTCATGCGGCGACGCGGCTCAATCTCGCCTGAGGGAACGATAAGCAGGTCACAAGAACCGCCTGCATCTGGGAATCTGATGGGCCAGAAAAACTAATGGGACTGGTCGCCGCCATCCGGCGCGAATACATCTATGTCTCCAGTATCCTGCGCACGCTGTGGCTGCTGCGACTGGTCAAGCCGCAATCCACCCGCACCATCGCCGACATCGTGGCGGCCCAAGCCAGGAAAACACCTGACGCCCCGGCCATCATCCATTCCGATGGCGCGTGGAGCTATGCTGTGCTGGATGCGCGCGCCAACGCCTATGCCCATTGGGCCATGCGGCAGGGAGTTCGCCATGGCGATGCCGTGGCGCTGCTGATGGAAAACCGGCCTGACTTCATCGCTGCGTGGCTCGGTATGTTCAAGGCCGGGGCATCGGTGGCGCTGATCAACACCAACCTGACGGGGCAGGCGCTGGCCCATTCCATCGCCATCGCCAGGCCAAAGCACGCCATTGTCGGTGACGAGATGCGCGCGGTTTTTGAAAGTGCGGTGCCGTATCTGGAATCTGTGCCACGCCTGTGGCTGCAAGGTGCGACCGAACAGGAGCAGGGCGATCTCGACAGCGCGCTGGCGGCGATGCCCAGCAGCGATCCGGGGCCGCAGCTACGCGGTGGCCTGATCCTGAAAGATCGCGCCTTCTTCATTTATACCTCCGGCACCACCGGCCTGCCCAAGGCGGCGAATTTCAGCCATATGCGCATGCTGTTCATGATGACGGGCTTTGTCGGGGCGCTGCGGCCCACGGCGCATGACCGCATCTATGATCCCCTACCGCTCTATCACTCCACCGGCGGCGTATGTGCCGTGGGGCTAGCCTTTCTTTCGGGCGGTGCGCTGATCATCAAGCGGAAGTTTTCGGTGCACGAATTCTGGGATGACGTGCATCGCAACAAGGCCACCATGTTCCAGTATGTCGGCGAACTGTGCCGCTATCTGCTGAATGCGCCGCCATCCTCACTGGACCGGGGCCATGCCATCCGCGCTATCACCGGTAATGGGCTCGCGGCTGCGATATGGCCCGAGTTCCAGGCCCGGTTCGGCATTGCGCGCATCGTCGAATTCTATGGCGCGACCGAGAGCAATGTCTCGATGCTGAACTATGACGGCACCGTGGGCGCGGTCGGCCGAGTGCCGAAATATTCTGAAAAGCTGCTGCCCGCCCGCGTCATCCGCTTCGATGTCGAGACCGAGATGCCGGTGCGGGATGCAGATGGCCTTTGCATCGAATGTGGCCTGTCCAAGGTGGGCGAGGCCATCGGCGGCATGTCGCGCCGCGCCGGCCGCGAGTTCGAGGGCTATACCAACCGAGCTGACAGCGAAAAGAAGATGCTGCGCGATGTGTTTAAAAAAGGCGATGTCTGGTTCCGCACCGGCGATTTGATGCGCCGCGACGAATATGGCTATTTCTATTTCGTGGACCGCATCGGCGACACCTTCCGCTGGAAGGGCGAGAATGTCGCCACCAGCGAGGTCAGCGCCGTGCTGGGCCGCCAACGCGGCATCCGCGAGGCATCCGTCTATGGCGTGGTGGTTCCGGGCGCCGATGGCCGCGCGGGCATGGCGTCTCTGGTGGTGGATGCAGGTTTCGCCATCGCTACGCTGGCCGACGCCCTAAAATCGCGCCTGCCATCCTATGCGCGGCCCATCTTCCTGCGCCTGTCGCCCCGCATCGAGGTCACCGGCACATTTAAGCAGCGCAAGCTGGACCTGGTGCGCGAAGGATTTGATCCGTCAGGAATCGCCGACCCGGTTTTCTGGCTCAATCCCGATACCGGTGTGTATGAACGCCTGACGCCGGAGCGCCATGCGGATATCGTCAAGGGGCGGGTAAAGCTTTGATTTTTTTGTCATTCCCACGCATGCGGGAATCAAACTTCGATCATTCACAAAGCCAAAATTTGGATGCCCGCTTTCGCGGGTATGACAGGATTGGCTCAGGAAAAATCTACTGCTAGCGCGGTCTTGGTGTCGTCGCTCAACACTGCCATGTGGCCGTAATTGCGATGCGACAGGCCGATCACCACTTTCTCGGTCTTGAAACGCGCAACCTGTTGCTTGGTCAGCGCAAAGCGCAGCCAGTGCACCGATGAGGTCTTGCCATCGACGGTTGTGCGGTCGTCATACTCGGTGGGCGTCGCCTTGATCGTTTCGCCGCCGATTTCGAGTAACACCGTCTCTTCGATGCCGCCTAGGGTCAGCAGCGCGCTGGTGCGGCGCGTGCCATCTGCGATCTCCAGCATCATGGTGGCGATCAGCTCTGACCCTTGCGGGATCAGCGGATTGTAGGCGGCCAGTTCCCCGGGAACCTGTTCGTCGCCGCCCTTTTCAATGCGCAGCATCTCCATCACCTGCAGCCACATGGTGGCGTAATTTTCGAAGTAGAAAGTGGCGAAGGGTCCGACCTCGACCCGGCGCAGCTTCTTCATCGGGATCAGGTTCGCCTTCAGCGTCTTGCGCTGCTGCTCATATTCCTTCAGCGGCAGCAAATCAGCGGCGGTGATGGTGCGGGCAGTTTCGGGCATCTATTTCTCCGTCAGCCCAAAGGCGCGCGCCATGATCTGCACCGGATGTTCCGGCTCCGTCACGCCGGTATCGGTGTTGGCAACAATGTGCTGCGCCGCCAGCGGGCAGTCCGAAACGATATGGCCGCGCTTCTGGGAGTTCGCCGCACGGAAAACGGGTCGTCCCACCTTCACCGCCAGATCATGCGTCGGCTTCACCACGCCAAAGGTGCCGCCATGACCGCTGCAACGCTCGATCACGTCCACGGGCGTATCGGGAATCAGCTTCAGCATCTGCGCCGCCTTGGGGCCCATATTCTGGGCGCGGGCATGGCAGGCCAGATGCACGGTCACGCCTTCGGGCAGGGGCGTCATCGGCATGGTGCCGTTCTTCTTCATCACGTCCACGACATATTCATCAATGTCATAGGTGTGCCTGGCCAGTTTCTGCACATCCTCATTGTCGGGACAGACCAGCGCCCATTCAAACTTCAGCATCAGCCCGCACGAGGCGGTCAGCGCCACGATGTCGAAGCCCTGGTCAATCAGCGCCATCAGCTCCTTCGCCACTTTCGTGGCGCTGTCGGCAACCTTTTCCAGCTTGGCCTGTTCCAAAAACGGCATGCCGCAGCAGCCGGGATAGGTGACGGTGGTTTCCACGCCCAGATGGTTCAGCACGTCGCGCGCCGCCATGCCGGTGACCGGCTTGTTGTAGTTGACGAAGCAGGTGGCATAGAGCGCCGCCTTGCGCTTGCCGAAGGCGGGGCCAGCCACGTTGGGCTGGTTCGGTTCCTGTTTGTCGGCCAGCACGAAGGTGCGCCCGGCGAATTTCGGTAGCGTGGCCTTGGCATCAATGCCCACGGTTTTGTCCAGCACCGTGCGCATCGGCTTGTTCTGCCCGGCCCAGTTGATCACCGGGGCGGTGGCGCGCGACAGGGCGCCGTTGCGATCCATCTGCGCCAGCTGGTTTTGCGTGAAATCGCTGTGCCCGTTCTTGGCTTCGACAAAGCGGTGGCGCAGCATCAGATGCGGGAAGTCCAGCATGAAGGGATGCGGCGGCACATAGGGGCACTTGGTCATGAAGCACATGTCGCAAAGCGTGCAGGCTTCGACGACCGGCTTGAAATCCTCGGATGCCAGGCTTTCGACATCCTCGTTCGCGCCGCCGTCGATCAAATCGAACAGGCGCGGGAAGCTGTCGCACAGGTTGAAGCAGCGGCGGCAGCCATGGCAGATGTCGAAGACGCGGCGCATCTCCTCGTCCAGCTTCACCGGATCGGCGAAGTCGGGATTTTTCCAGTCAATGGCCTGGCGGGTGGGGGCCTGAAGACTGCCTTCGCCACTGCTCATGCTGCGTCCTTGGAAAGCAAACGGCCGCGCGAAGCATTCCGGTTTCGCACGGCCGTGTCGTCTTGAAGCGCGATGTTACGAACCCAGGCTATCGAGAGCCTTCTGGAAACGGCCCGCATGGCTCTTCTCGGCCTTGGCCAGGGTCTCAAACCAGTCGGCGATTTCGTCAAAGCCTTCGTCGCGCGCGGTCTTGGCCATGCCCGGATACATGTCGGTGTACTCGTGGGTCTCGCCCGCGATGGACGCCTTGAGGTTGGCGTCGGTGGCGCCGATCGGCTCGCCCGTGGCCGGGTCGCCCACTTCTTCCAGATATTCCAGGTGGCCATGGGCATGGCCGGTTTCGCCCTCGGCGGTAGAGCGGAAAACGGCGGCGACATCGTTATGGCCTTCGACGTCGGCCTTCTGTGCGAAATAGAGGTAACGGCGGTTCGCCTGGCTCTCGCCGGCAAAGGCCTCTTTCAGGTTTTCCCAGGTCTTGGTCTTATTCAGTGCGGGCATGCGTGCCTCCGGCGAGTTAAATCACGGCGCAAGGTTGACCGCGCAGGCGCGCGCCTGTCAACGCAAATTGGAACAATTCTAATCTATGAGAATAAGTCGCAAATGCGGCTTAGTTGCGCTTTACCCGCACGACCACATCCACGCTGTCTATGGTCAGGCCCTGAGGTGGGTTGGGGACGCCGGAAACCGAGATTTCCTCGCCCGGGATGTCAATCAGAAGCCCTTCATTTTCCACGAAGAAATGCTGATGATCGCCCACATTTGTGTCGAAATAGGTGCGGCTGGCATCTACCACCACCTGACGCAGCAGGCCCGCAGCCTTGAACTGGTGCAGGGTGTTGTAGACCGTGGCTAGGCTGACCTTCACGCCCATGCGGGCGCCTTCCTCGGCCAGGCTTTCGGCGGTGACGTGGCGGTCATGCTCGCGAAACAGCAGCCGGGCCAGCTCAAGGCGCTGGCGCGTGGGCCGAAGCCTCGCCGCCTTCAGGCGGGCGCCAGCATCCATTTCCGGGGTGTCGTACGCCATGTTCGCCATCGAACTGTCACACCTTCTGCGGCCTTATCCCTGCCAGAATCCCTGTTAAGGGAGCAGGCAATACTGCTAGAGTTCGAAGAGCTTACTACTTAGAATCTTTCTAAGCAAGAAGTGATCTTTCAGGGAATTCAGGCCGGGAAACGGCCTTTGCGCAGGACAGACACGTGACCAAGCCCGTACCCCAGTCCAGTTTCACCCTTGAAGAGCTTCTGGCTTGCGCCCGCGGAGGCATGTTCGGCCCAGGCAATGCGCAACTTCCGATGCCGCCAATGCTGATGTTCGACCGCATCACCCAGATTTCCGATGTTGGGGGCAGCGACGACAAGGGCGAGATCATCGCCGAGTTCGACATCAACCCCGACCTCTGGTTCTTCAAGTGCCATTTCCAGGGTGATCCGGTCATGCCGGGCTGCCTGGGGCTGGACGCGCTGTGGCAGCTGGTCGGCTTTTTCCTGGGGTGGATGGGCGGCAAGGGCAAGGGCCGCGCGCTGGGCGTGGGCGAAGTAAAATTCACCGGCATGGTGCTCCCCACCGCCAAGAAGATCACCTATGTCATCAACCTGAAGCGCGTCATCATGCGCAAGCTGATCATCGGCGTGGCCGACGGCATCATGAAGGTCGATGGCAAGGTCATCTATGAAGCCAAGGACCTCAAGGTGGGCCTGTTCATCGAGGAAGCCGCGGCCGCGCTTTCGCCCAAGACCGCCACGGCTTGACGCGCCCCCATCCGCGCCATATCGCCTGACGGCAATCTGAAGGATCCGCACACGTCATGAGACGCGTGGTTGTAACCGGCATCGGCATTGTCTCCTCCATCGGCAACAATGCCCAGGAGGTGGTCGCCAGCCTGCACGATGCCCGCTCCGGCATCGTCGCGGCGGAGGATTACATTCGCCTGGGCTTTCGAAGCCAGATTCATGGCTCGCTCAAGATCAATCTCGACGAGGTGGTGGACCGCCGCGCCCGCCGCTTCCAGGGCGACGGCGCCGGCTATTGCTGGGTGGCGATGACCCAGGCCATCGCCGATAGCGGGCTGGAGGAAAGCGACGTTTCCAATCCGCGCACCGGGCTGATCGTCGGGTCGGGCGGCCCGTCAACCAAGGCCATCGTGCAGGCCGCCGATGTGACGCGCCAGAACAACAGCCCCAAGCGCATTGGGCCCTTCGCGGTGCCCAAGGCAATGTCGTCCACCGTCAGCGCCAATCTTTCGACCTGGTTCAAGACTAAGGGCTACAATTATTCCATCTCGTCGGCCTGCTCGACCTCGGCCAACTGCATCGGCAACGCCTTCGAGCTGATCCAGTGGGGCAAGCAGGACATCATGTTCGCCGGTGGCGGCGAGGAACTGGATTGGACGCTGTCCGAACTGTTCGACGCCATGGGCGCGATGTCATCCAAGTACAACGCCTCGCCCGAAAACGCCTCGCGCGCCTATGACAAGGACCGTGACGGCTTCGTGATTTCCGGCGGCGGCGGCATCCTGGTTCTGGAAGAACTCGAACATGCCAAGGCGCGCGGCGCGAAAATCTACGCCGAGCTGACGGGCTATGGCGCTAGCGCCGATGGCGCCGACATGGTCGCCCCCTCGGGCGAAGGCGCGGTGCGCTGCATGAAGCTGGCGCTGGAAAATGTGAAGGCGCCAGTGGACTATATCAACCCGCACGCCACTTCGACGCCGGTGGGCGACATTCCCGAGATCAACGCCATCCGCGAAATCTTTGGGGAGAAGATGCCGCCGATCAGCGCCACCAAGTCGCTCACCGGCCACAGCCAGGGCGCAGCGGGCGTGCATGAAGCGATCTACACCCTGCTGATGATGCAATCCTGCTTCATCTGCGAAAGCGCCAACATCATGGAGATCGACCCCGTCCTGGCTGACGCCAACATCGTGCGCAAGCGGATCGACAACGCGGCGATCAACACGGCTTTGTCCAACAGCTTCGGATTTGGCGGCACCAACGCCTCGCTGGTCTTCCAGCGCTATACCTTTTAGGCGTATCAATATGAAACAGAAGCCCCCCCTCGCCGACATCGCTAGTCAGCCCAGGATGGGATTGATGGCGGGCAAGCGCGGCCTGGTCATGGGCGTGGCCAACGACCATTCCATCGCCTGGGGCATCGCCCAGATGCTGGCGAGCCAGGGTGCCGAGATCGCGTTTACCTATCAGGGCGACGCTCAGAAGAAGCGTCTGGGGCGGTTGGCTGACAGCATCGGCTCCAAGATCGTGCTACCCGCCGATGTCGAAAGCGACGAGCAACTCGATGCGGTCTTCGATCATCTGGAAAAGGAATGGGGCAGCCTGGACTTCCTGGCGCATTCGCTCGCCTTCTCCGATGCCAAGGAATTGTCGGGCCGCTATGTCGATACCAGCCGCACCAATTTCCTCAAAAGCCTCGATATTTCCTGCTTTTCCTTTACCGCCGTAGCCCAGCGCGCGGCACGGTTGATGAAGGATGGCGGCGCCCTGGTAACGCTGTCTTATCTCGGCGCCCAGAAGGTGATGCCCAACTATAACGTGATGGGCGTTGCCAAGGCGGCGCTGGAAGCTTCGGTCCGCTATCTCGCAGTCGATCTCGGCAAGGACGGCATCCGCGTCAACGCCATCTCGGCGGGTCCGATGCGCACCCTGGCGGGCAGCGGCGTCACCGACGCCCGCGTTGTATTCAAGTGGGCCAAACACAACTCTCCCCTCAAGCGCTCCGTCGAACTTAACCATGTCGGCGGCGCGGCACTGTATTTGCTTTCTGACCTATCGGGCGGTGTCACCGGCGAAATCCATTTCGTCGATGCCGGCTTCAACGTGGTGGGCATGCCGCCCACCGCGGATCTGAAGGGCTGGACCCCGCCGGAGAAGGATCAGGAGCAAAACAATGGTAGCTCCCCGCGAGGTTAAGATCGCCGCCGCAGCGTTGCTCGGCGCCGCCATCCTCATTCCGTCCATGGCCTTGGCCAACTGGCGCAACGAGGCATCCGATTTCGACATTCACCGCCTGTCGCTGCTGGAACAGTGGCGCGACAAGGCGATCTGGGAAGCCCAGAATTACCGCGACGGCACCGGCGACTTTAACGCCCTGCGCGCCGCGCTGGAGCCGCAGGGCCGCTCCGCTCCAGGCCAGGCGCTGGTCGGCAACCGGCGCTGCCGCAACATGAAGATGGGCGGCAAGAACGCCTATATCGTCTATGAGTGGTTCGACTGCTCCATCCGCGCCGTGAATGGCGAGCTGCTGCTGACCAAGCATACCGGCACGCTGCGCACGCTGGGCTGGCTCTATCCGGAGAATGGCGCCTGGGTCTATCTCGGGTCTTTCTCGGCCAAGGGCGAGCGTCTAGGCCGCTATTCCGGCCGTACGCCGTCGGTCGGCGCGCCCGCGACACCGGACGACCAGATCGGGCTGCTCACCGGCATCGGCAACAACTGGCTTCGGCTGGAAATTCCCGGCCCGGTGAAAGAATCCACTATGACTTCATTGAGTTCGCACGCTAATCTAGGCTGAAACCCGGAACAGCAAGAAGCCCGCGTCTTGTGACGCGGGCTTTTTTATTATGGCTTGATCAGGCCCGCTTCTTCTTAGCCGCCGCCGCGAAACGCTCGAACAGATAGTGCGAATCCATCGGGCCGGGCGAGGCTTCGGGATGGTACTGCACGGAAAACACATCCTTGCCGTCCAGCGCGATGCCGCAATTGGTGCCGTCGAACAGCGAGACATGAGTCTGCGTCACCCCGGCGGGCAGCGTGTCGGGATCGACGGTGAAGCCGTGGTTCATCGAGACGATCTCCACCTTGCCGGTGGTGACGTCCTTCACCGGATGGTTCGCGCCGTGATGGCCCTGCGCCATCTTCTTGGTCTTTCCGCCCAGCGCCAGGCCCAGCATCTGGTGGCCCAGGCAGATGCCGAACACCGGCGTGCCGGTGGCGATCACGCCCTGAATGGTGGGAATGGCGTAAGCGCCCGTCGCGGCGGGATCGCCCGGACCGTTCGACAGCAGCACGCCATCGGGTTTGTGCCGCATGACTTCTTCGGTCGAAGAGCTGGCGGGCACCACGGTGATGTCGGCGCCCATGTTGGCAAGAATGCGCAGAATGTTACGCTTGACGCCGTAATCGATCACCACGGCCTTCCAGCTCGGCTTGTCTTCGTTGCCATAGCCCGCATTCCAGGCCCACTCGGTCTCGCTCCACTTGTAGCTCTGGCGGGATGTGACTTCCTTGGCGAGGTCGAGGCCTTCCAGCCCCGGAAAGCCCTTGGCCGCTTTCAGTAGCGCGTCATTGTCCGGCGCGCCATTGACGATGGCGCCATGCGGCATGCCCTTCTCGCGGATCAGGCTGGTGAGCGCGCGGGTATCGACACCGGCGATGGCGGGGATGTTGTGCTTCTTCAGCCAGCGGTCCAGCGTCTGCAGCGCCCGGTAATTCGAGGGATGCTCCGCATCCGCCCGGACAATCAGCCCGCGCACCACCGGGGTGATGGTCTCGATATCCTCGTCATTGGTGCCGACGATGCCGATATGCGGGAAGGTGAAGGCGACGATCTGCCCGGCATAGGACGGATCGCTGAGAATCTCCTGATAGCCGGTCATGGCGGTGTTGAAGCAGACCTCGCCCACCGCGACGCCTTCGGCGCCGAAGCCGGTGCCTTCGAAGAAACTGCCATCCGCCAGCATCAAGCCGCCGCGCGAAAAAGCGATCTCCGCGACGGCGGAGGGGGCGGGAGATTTGTCGGTCATGGGGGGCCTCGAATTTGCGCGAAAATAGGGAGCGGGCTCTTGCGCGTCAACCACAACAAATTCAATGAAATCAGGCAGTTGGTTTTATCCACCGATTCCCGGTAGTTTCGCGCCGCTGATTTGAGACGGAAAACCCCATGTCGCTGCGCCAAACCCTGACCGACGCCATGAAGGACGCGATGAAGGCCAAGGATGCCAAGCGCCTGGCCACCGTCCGCATGATGCTGGCGGCGCTGAAGGACCGCGACATCGCAGCCCGCAGCGAAACCAGCCGCGATCTCATCGGCGATGACGACATCCTCACCCTGCTGGCCAAGATGGTGAAGCAGCGCGAGGAATCCGCCGCCGTCTATGTCCAGGGTGGCCGCCCCGAGCTGGCACAGAATGAGCAGGACGAAATCGCCATCATCCGCTCCTTCATGCCCAAGCAGATGGACGAGGCCGAAGCCAAGGCGACCATTGCCGCCGTTATCGCCGAGCTGGGCGCGACTAGCGTCAAGGACATGGGCAAGGTGATGGGCGCGCTCAAGGAGCGCTTCTCCGGTCAGATGGATTTCGGCAAGGCGTCCGGCCAGGTCAAGGACGCGCTGACGCCGAAATAGCTCTGCACCAATGTAGGCGCGAGGAATTTTGCAGCGTGGGCAGGAGGCCGCACGGAGCGTACCCAGCCTACGTGAGTACGGCCGACGAACCCGCGACGCAAAAGAACCGAGCCTTTAACTAGGCAGAGCGTATCCGCCTGAGCGCGTTGCCGACAAAATCGGCCATCATCTTGACAGCCTGAATGTCTTCGGGCGTGAAGGAGCGCCGTTCCTTCCAGTAGGCGCCGAGCGCCGCCACCGGGCCGCTGGCGCGCACCGGCGCCATGATGAGCGATTGCACGAAGGTGGGGCGATAGGCGTCGTGCGGAATCCGCTTCTCCATGTAGATGTTGGAGATCGCCGCGGTCTGGTTGTTCAGCATCGCCCAGCCGGAGATGCAGGTCTCCATCGGGAATTTCTTGCCCTTCCACAGCGGGCTGATCACGTCCTCCTCGACGTAATGGCAGAGGTCGCCGTCCTGCAGGATGAAGGTGACGCCGTCCGCGCCCAGCGAGCCGCGCGCCGAAGCGCGGATGATGGCGATGATGTCGTCCTGCAGCAGCGGATGGCCCAGACGCTGGCGGGCCAGTTCGACCTAGGCGGGATCGGCAACGAAGGCATGCTGGGACATCAAACCATCCTCCGGATGCGCTGCCAGCATGGCTGCGCACGGTTTTAAGAAGCGTTTCCTTCTTACGGAGAGTCGGAGTTCCCGGCGCATCCCCCGTTTAGGGGAGACCTAGAGATAATCGGCCAACGCTCTGCCGACGGTAGCAGAGAGTGTCCTGGTTGCCAGAATCTCCCTGTCGGTGAAGCTGTGGCGGTCGCGCCAATAGGCTCCGATGGCCGCCACCGGCGGCGTCGCGATCGGCGGCATGATCAGGCTTTTGACGAAGGTGGGCCGATAAGCGTCGTGCGGGATGCGGGCGTCCTTGTAGATGTCCTCGATCGCCGCCGTCTCGGCGTTGAGCATCGACCAGCCGGAGATGCAGGCGCTCATGGGAAAGCGCAGCCCTTCCATAGCGGGCTGATCGCGCCTTCCTCGACATAGTGGCACAGGTCGCCGTCACGCAGGATGAAGGTGACGCCGTCTGCATCCAGCACCGAACGGGCGGTGGAGCGCGCTACCTCGATGACGGCGACGCGGTTGGGGGCCATGTCCAGCCGTTCTGATGCCACTTTCAGCAGCTTCAAGCGGGGATTGTATGGTTCGTCGAACAGCGTCATGGTGGCACTACAGGGCTGATATTCCAGGAATTTCAGGCTTCATGCACAGGGGAAAGGCGAGAATCCGGCCCTTCGAGGCCCATTCTATAATAGGCTCGGCCCCATGCGCTATGGCGAAGGATTGCTGGAAGAAGTCCGGCGGCGGACCGATCTGGTCGCGCTGGTGGGCCGCCGCGTCAAGCTGGCGCGCAAGGGAAGGGTGATGTGGGGCTGCTGCCCCTTCCATCCGGAAAAATCGGCCAGCTTCAAGGTGGAGAATGAGCGCCGCCTCTACAAATGCTTCGGCTGCGGCCAGGGCGGCGACTGCTTCAAATGGCTGATGGAAACCGAAGGCATGAGCTTTCCGGAGGCAGTGGAAAAGCTGGCTGCCGAAGCGGGCGTCGAACTGCCGAAATGGTCGCTGGAAGACGAAGCGCGCGAGACCCGCAAGAAGTCGCTCTATGACATCCTCGAACTGGCGGCGTCGTTCTATCACGACCATTTGTTCGCCGATGGCGGCCGCGCCGCGCGCGATTACCTGAAAGGCCGCGGCCTCGACGCTGCGGCGGCGAAGCAGTTTCGCCTGGGTTACGCGCCCAGCGGCAACAATGCGCTGATCGATCATCTCACCGCGCACAACATCACCCAGGACGACATGATCGAAGCGGGCCTGGCGCGCCCGGCACAAGATGGCCGTCAGATGCGCGACTTCTTCTTCGACCGCATCATGTTTCCCATCACCGATGGGCGTGGCCGCACCATTGCGTTCGGTGGGCGCGGCATGGCCCCGGATGCGAAACCGAAATACATCAACACGGGCGAAACGCCCCTATTTTCCAAGGGTTTGCAGCTCTACAATTTCCAGACGGCGCGCGCCGCTGCCATCAAGGCGGGCACCATCATCCTGGCCGAAGGCTATATGGATGTGATCGCGCTGGTGCGCGCGGGCTTCGCGCATGCCGTCGCGCCCTTGGGCACCGCCTTCACCGAAGACCAGTTGCAGATGCTGTGGCGCAGTGCGCCCGAGCCGGTGCTGGCCTTTGACGGTGACGGCGCGGGCCGCAAGGCGGCGCTGCGGGCGGCGCACATGGCGCTGCCGCATCTCAAGGCCGGGCACAGTTTGCGCTTCGCCTTCCTGCCGCAAGGCGAAGACCCCGACACCTTGATTGCTGCACAGGGCGCGGGTGCGATGGCGGGGCTGATCGACATGGCGATGCCGCTGTCCGATCTGCTCTGGCGTGCCGAAACCGAGGGCAAGGATTTCTCCACCCCCGAACGCCTAGCCGGTCTGGAGCATGCGCTGCGCGAGATCGCGGGCCATATCACCGACACCCAGATCGCCGGTTACTACCGCGACGCCTTCAAGGAGAAGGTCTTCACCACCTACAAGCGCCGGGCCGCCCCAGTGCCGGGCCGCGCGCCCCGGGGGGGGCCCAAGCGGGGCAGCTATGGCCGTCCAGGATACCCTCACCCCCGTGCCCTGCCGGGAACCCCGGAAGCCCTGTCCGCAGGCGTGCACCGCTCCCGCCTGGTCCAGGCCGGTGAAGCGGCGCCCCGCCAGATCAAGGAGGCGGAACTGGCCGGATTGTTGTGGGAAGACCCCAAAATCGCGCTGAATCACGCCGAATTGCTGGCAGAACTGCCCGTGGCCGACCCATCGCTTGACAGGCTGCGCGCCGAACTTCTAAACCTCGCCGCCTCTGGCTCCAGCCTTGAAAAACCTGGGGTTCATACCCATTTCGCTCGTCTGGGATTGGCCGAACTGGTGGCGCGTTTTGCGCCTCGGATCTTACATTCAGACAGTGGAGCGCAAGAGGCTGGTACGCCAGAAGATGAGCCTGAAGCCCGATTCCTGCGTACCGCTCAAGAGTTGCGCAAACTGGCCGATGGCACATTCGATCAGTCGCCCGCTCGGCAGCCTCGCGGCGTGCCATAACGGCGGCCTTCGGCGTTGAACGTAAATATAGAGCCTCTTTTCCGGCTCCCTGGGATTTGAGTAGTGGTCACCAAGCCTTCCAAGAAGCCCGTGAAATCTTCCAAGGTCGTAGCGAAAGCGGCGACCTCGTTGAAACGTCCCACTGCCAAGGCTCTGGGTGCGAAGAAGCCTGCCGCGAAGACCGCGCCCGCGAAGAAGGCCGCCGCGCCGGTGAAGGCCAAGAAAGTCGAACCGTCCAAGCTGGAAAAGTTCAAGGCCGCAGAAAAGGCGAAAGCCGAAGCCGCCAAGAAGGCCGCCGAAAAGGCCAAGCTGGAAGCGGCCAAGAAGGCCGCCAAGCCCGCCAAGCCCGATCCGAAAGCCGCCAAGGCGGTAAAGCCCGACCCGAAGGCGGCGAAAGCCTCGCCCACGCCGGAAAAGACTAAGAAGGGTGCCGCCGCTGCCCCCGTCGCGCCTGCGCCCACCAAGGCCGTCAAGCCCGGCACCGTGAAGCCTGCGCCCACCAAGGCCGTCAAGCCCGGCACCGTGAAGCCTGCGCCCAAGAAGCCGGGCGAAGGCGAAACGCCCGGCGATGCCGACAGCCCGCTGCTGGACATGTCGGATGTCGGCGTCCGCAAGATGATCGCCAAGGCCAAGGCGCGCGGCTACGTCACCTATGACGAACTGAACAAGGTGCTGCCGTCCGATAAGACCTCGTCGGAGCAGATCGAAGACACGATGGCGATGCTCAACGAGATGGGTATCAACGTCATCGAAAGCGAAGAGGCCGAGGAAGGCGAAGAGGGCGGCGCCCTGGTCGCCGACAGCGGCAGCAAGGCGCTGGCCACCGCCCAGAAGGCGGGCGAGCAATATGACCGTACCGACGATCCGGTGCGGATGTATCTGCGCGAGATGGGCAGCGTCGAGCTGCTCAGCCGCGAAGGCGAAATCGCCATCGCTAAGCGCATCGAGGCCGGCCGCGAGCTAATGATCGGCGCGCTTTGCGAAAGCCCGCTGACGTTTGAAGCGCTCACCGTGTGGCGCGACGAGCTCAACGAGGGCAAGGTCCTCCTGCGCGACATCATCGATCTGGAAGCCATGTATGGCGGCGGCCCCGATGCGGCCGTGACCCAGCCCGCCGAAGGCGCCGAGGATTCCGAAGGCGCGCCCCCCGCTCCGGTCACCTTCAAGCCCGTCGAATTCAAGAAGCCGGAACCGGCCCCCAAAAATCCCAAGCCCCCGTCTGCTCCCAAGGCGGAAGGGGAGGAAGGCGAAACGACGGAAGGCGCCGCGCCGCCTGCCAATGACGATTTCGACGAAGACGAAGGCAATCTGCCGCTTTCGGCGATGGAAGCCGCGCTGAAGCCGCAAGTGCTGGCGGCGCTGGACAGCATCGCCGGTCTCTACAAGAAGCTGGGCAAGCTGCAGGACGCCTCGGTGGAAGCCGCGCTGGCGTCGGACGAACTCTCGACCGGCCAGGAACGCCGCTTCAAGAAGCTTCGCAACGAGACCATGGATCTGGTCAAGTCGCTCAAGCTGAACAACAACCGCATCGAAGCGCTTGTCGACCAGATGTACGGCATCAACAAGCGTCTGGTCTCGCTGGAAGGCAAGCTGCTGCGCCTGGCCGAAGCCCATGGTGTGGACCGTGCCGAATTCCTCAAGCAGTATTTCGGCAACGAGCTGGACCCCAACTGGGCCCGCCGCGTCGGCCGCCTGTCGGGCATTGGCTGGCACGATTTCGTCACCGACGAACGCGACAAGATCAAGTTCCTGCGCGACGACATACAGGCCATGGCCTCGGAAACCCGCCAGTCGGTCTCCGAATTCCGCCGCAACGTCCAGACCGTCCAGAAGGGCGAGCGCGAAAGCGGCGTGGCGAAAAAGGAAATGATCGAGGCCAATCTGCGCCTCGTCATCTCCATCGCCAAGAAATACACCAACCGCGGTTTGCAGTTCCTCGACCTGATTCAGGAAGGCAACATTGGTTTGATGAAGGCGGTCGACAAGTTCGAATACCGCCGTGGCTACAAATTCTCGACCTACGCCACCTGGTGGATTCGCCAGGCCATCACCCGCTCGATCGCAGACCAGGCTCGCACCATCCGTATCCCGGTGCACATGATCGAGACCATCAACAAGCTGGTGCGCACCTCGCGCCAGATGCTGCACGAGATCGGCCGCGAGCCGACCGCGGAAGAGCTGGCCGAACGCTTGGCCATGCCGCTGGAGAAGGTGCGCAAGGTCCTGAAGATCGCCAAGGAGCCAATCAGCCTTGAGACGCCCATTGGCGACGAGGAAGACAGCCATCTGGGCGACTTCATCCAGGACCCCAATGTGGTGCTGCCGATCGACGCCGCCATCCAGGCTAATCTGCGCGAGACGACGACCCGCGTGCTGGCGACGCTGACGCCGCGCGAAGAGCGCGTGCTGCGCATGCGCTTCGGCATCGGCATGAACACCGATCACACGCTGGAAGAAGTCGGCCAGCAGTTTAGCGTGACCCGCGAGCGTATCCGCCAGATCGAAGCCAAGGCGCTGCGCAAGCTCAAGCACCCCAGCCGCAGCCGCAAGCTGCGCTCGTTCTTGGACAACTGATGCAGCTCACCCTGCTCAAGGGCAAGATTCACCGCGCCACGGTCACCCAGTGCGATCTGCACTATGAGGGTTCGATCAGCGTTGACAGCACGCTTCTGGAGCGCGCCGGAATCCTGCCCCATGAACAGGTGGATGTGCTCAACATCACCACCGGCGCGCGCTTTACGACCTATGCGATTGCGGCCCCCGCCAATGGCGGCCTGATCAGCATCAATGGCGCCGCCGCGCGCCTGGCCCAGACGGGCGACCTGGTCATCATTATCGCCTATGCCCGCATGGACGAGGCCGAAGCGAAGAGTTTTACCCCCAAAAAGGTGCTGGTGGACGGCGAGAACCGTCCCCAGGCGTCCAATCTGCAAGTTCTGAAAGGCTGAAGAGTTAGACGATGGCGCAGCGCGACGATTCCAAATACTCCAACCGCCTCGAAGACGCCCAGAAGGCGCGTGCGGCCATGCTGGAAAAGGCCAAGGCCAGCGCCGAGGAAGCCCGCAAGAAGCTGGAAGCCGGCGCGCCCGAACGCGCCGCCATCGCCGCCGCCCGCGACGAACGCCAGAAGCAGAAGGCCGAGGAAAAGCGCCTGGCTGCCGAACGCGCCATCGCCGACGCCAAGGCCGCCGAGGAAGCCCGTATCAAGGCTGAGGAAGAGGCCAGGGTCGAAGCCGAACGCAAGAAAGAGCAGGACCTGCTTGATCACATGGCCCGCGAGTCCGAGCAGAAGGCGGCGCGTGATGCTCGCTACGCCGCCCGAAAAGAGCGCGGCAAGAAGAAGCGCTAAATCATCGAGTTTAAGCCGGAGGGGCGCTGGGCTTTCGCCTAGCTTTTCTAGGCGCGCCTGCGTGCCAGAAAAGCTGGCCCCTCTTCTCGCCTCCCGCCCGGCGGAAGGCGAAGGCGAGGTGGCCCCCGAGTGCGTCGGCCGTGCTCACGTACGCTAGGTAAGCTCCGCGCGGCCTCCTGCTCGGATGACCAAAATCCTGCGCGCCAATCATTCCAAGTTTAGGTCATAATTTTCTTTAGCGGCGCGTTTGAAATCGTCAATGGGTTCAGCCCGTTCTTTTCTGATGTGCGACGTGTCTCCAACTTTGAGAATGAACCCCAGCTTTCCAGAATCATAATATATTCCGATTCTACGTGTGCCGTTGTTTGAGGCTGACACCTCGATTCAAGAAATAGCCGCATGGCCATCGCGGAAGACCGCGCTTTCAAATACCCCGCCGAAGAGGAGTGCCTGGTGTGCCGCCTGGGCCGCGCTGCCGGAAGAGGTGCGGACCCGCATCCTAGCCGAAGCACGTACCGCCTGGGACCGCGAATTTCATTTACCGCGCCTGAACGACCGTCTGGACGCGATCATCCGCCGCCGGCCAGGCTTTCTAGGCGGCCCCTCAGTCCAGACGATAGTTGAAGCTGATGCTCACGCGCCGTCCGCGGCCTTTGTTGGGCTGCACGCCATGGCGCAGCCAGCTTTCCCACAACAGCAGCAGGCCGGGTTTGGGCGGCACATCGACGAAGCTGCGATTCTCCAGCCGCGCGGTGGCTTTGCGTGGCGGCGCGGCCATCATCAAACCCAGGCGCGGATCCTCGAAGCGGATCGCGCCGCTGCCCGGTGGCACCGTGACGTAATAGCTGCCGCTGATCACGGCATGGGGATGGATGTGCGGCGCGTGAACGGCATCCTTCTCCATCACGTTCACCCAGAGCGAATCCAACTTGAGCTTGCGGCGGCCAAGGTCGAATTGCGCCTTGGCGGCGAACAGCTTCACTTCGCGATCGCACCGCTTCACCAGGTCGGCAAAGACCGAGGCGCGCAGCGGCAGATCGTCCAGCGAGGCGTAGGAGGTGTAGCCCTTATAGCCATGTTCCTTGGCCCAGCGCTGGCCCGCCCGATCCTCCGCCGCGATCATCAGGCTGGCGGCTTCCAGTTCTGGATTGAGCCGTGTTCCCAGGTTGGAACGCAGCAGCGGGGTGGCGAAAAGCGGGTCAAAAGCGGCCATTTCCGGGGATTTTCCGATTCGGGTCTGACACAGAAGTTAGTGGTTATTTGACCATTTGCATGGGAAGATGTGCGTGCTTTCAAAAGTTCTTGCCCATGCGCCTCACCGCTGCCGCCGTTATCGCCGCCGCCGCCTTCACCCTGTCGGGCTGCATCGCCTATGACGTCGCCTCCACCGCCGTGGGCGCGGCCACCACTGTGGTCAGCACCGGCGTCAGTGTCGCCGTTGGCGCCATCTGCACCGTCGCCTGCTCGTCGGACGACGACAAGAAGTAATCAAAAAACATCTTTGCGTGAACGGATTTCAGCGAAGACGCTGACCGTGTCCGCATTCTCCATGCCCAGCGTCTTGCGAATCTCGCGTGAATCCGCGCGCAGGAAGGGGTTGGTCGCCTTCTCCTCCGCTAATGTCGCGGGCACGCTGGGTGTCCGAAAATTCTTCATTCGGGCCTGAAGCGCCGCATTGCCAGGCTCCAGCGTGAGCGCGAAGCGGCCATTGCTGGCGGCATATTCATGGCCGCACCAGATCTTGGTCTCGTCCGGCAGCGCCTTCAGCTTGGCCAGGCTGGCCGCCATCATCGCGGCATCGCCTTCGAACAGGCGGCCGCAGCCCATCACGAACAGCGTGTCGCCAGTGAAGGCGTTGCCGTCGATCACGAAGGTTATGGCGCCGCGCGTATGGGCCGGAACCTCCAGCACCTGCACCGCATGACCGGCGAAGTCCCAGCCGGTCTTTTCGCTGACGCCGATATGCAGCCCGGGAATGCGGTGGCGGTCATACTCCGCTCCCACTACCAGCGCGCCATAGCGTTCCTTAAGCGCCATATTGCCGCCGGTATGGTCGTTATGATGATGGGTGTTGAGGATATGGGTGAGTTTCAGGCCCTCGCGGTCCAAGGCCGCCACCACAGGGCCGGGTTCCGAAGGGTCCACCACGGCGCAGGAATCACCCGCCGCGATCAGATAGGCGTAATTGTCCTTCAGGCAGGGCACGGTAATAATGCGCATGGCCGTATCCTAGCAGAGAAAATCCCGTGTTGGAGCGCCGCGTTCCTGAATCCGATACCCCCGGGATCGCCGATTTCTACGGCACCCGTGCCTGGCTGATCGCGCGGCGCATCATCCTCGCTCGGCTGAAGAAGATGTGGCCCGGCCTTTTTGGCTACCTGCTGTTGGGTTTTGGTTTCGCCACACCTTATCTCGCCGCCTTCGGGGCCGAGCGGGCCATCGCCGCCGGTCCCGCCGCCATCGGCGCCGGCACCCAGCTGGTCTGCGAGGAAGGCGCGCTGCCTTTCGCGGATTACCTATTCGACCGCGTGCTGCTGGTGCATGCCCTGGAGCATGCCGAAAGCCTGAGGCCGCTTCTGCGCCTACTCTGGCGGGTGCTGGCGCCGGAAGGACGGCTGCTGGTGGTGGCGCCCAATCGCGCCAGCCTGTGGGCGCAGATTGACCGCACACTCTTCGGCCAGGGCCATCCCTTCTCGCGCACCGAACTGGACCGCATCCTGCGCGAGGCTCTGTTCGAACGCGAACGCTGGGAACGCGCGCTCTATACGCCGCCGCTGGCGCCGCGCTTCCTCGCTCGCAACGGTCTGGGCTGTGAAAAGACGGGCGCGCTGCTCTTTCCCGCGCTGGGCGGGGTGCATCTGGTGGAGGCGAGCAAGTCGATCTATGCGATGACGCCGCTTCAGACGGAAAACACCGTCGCCACGCCTCTGCTGCAGCCAGATTTGTCTAGTTCTTCTTCAGCAAGAAGATAGCGCCGGGCGCCCACAGATTGGGGCCGAGATAGCCACGATTGACGGCGTCCGGCTTCATGCGGCGCGTATTGCCGTTCACATCCAGCGCATGCGCTTCGACGATGGTGGCGCCGACTTTCTGCGTCAGGTCCACGAAATCTGCCAGGCTGCACAGATGGATATTGGGCGTGTCGTACCAGTTGTAATCAAGCGTGCGGGTGCGCGGCATTTTGCCGAAGGCTAGCAGCGAGGCGCGCACCTTCCAATAGCCGAAATTGGGCAGCGAGATCGCCACGCGGCGGCCGATGCGCAGCATGTCGGTCAGCACCTTGGCGGGCTTTTCCGTCGCCTGAATGGTCTGGGACAGGATCACCGCGTCGAAGACGCCGCCGGGATATTCCGCCAGGTCGGTATCGGCGTCGCCCTGCACCACCGACAGGCCGCGCGCCACACAGGCATTGACGTTCTGCTGCGAGATCTCGATGCCGCGCCCGTCCACGCCCTTGGCGCGCACGAGGTGATCCAGCAATTCGCCGTCGCCGCAGCCGACATCCAGCACCCGCGTGCCGGGGCGGATCATGTCGGCGATGGCGGCCAGTTCGGGGCGCAGGCTCATGTGATGACGACCTCGCGCGCCACTGAATCAATGAAGCCGTCCACGGCGGCGTACATCTCCGGCTCGTCCAGCAGGAAGGCGTCATGGCCCTTGTCGCTGTCGATCACCACGAAGGAGACGTTACCCGCTACGGCATTCAGCGCATGCGCCACATGCTTGTTCTCGGCGGGCGGGAACAGCCAGTCGCTGGTGAAGGCGATGATGCAGAAGCGGGTGGGCGAATTGCGGAACACGTCCGCCAGCTTGCCTCCATGTTCCTCGGCCATGTCGAAATAATCCATGGCGCGGGTGATATAGAGATAGGAGTTGGCGTCGAAGCGGTCGACAAAGGCCGCGCCCTGATAGTGCAGATAGCTTTCGATCTGGAAGTCTGGCGTGAACTGGAAAGACAGGCTGGAGCGGTTCTGCAGGTTACGGCCGAACTTGCGCTGCAGCGCCGCCTCCGACAGGTAGGTGATATGTGCCGCCATGCGCGCCACGGCCAGGCCCTTTGATGGGAAGGTGCCGGCAATTGCGTATTCGCCATTCTTCCATTCCGGATCGGCCATGATCGCCTGGCGTCCGACTTCGTGAAGGGCGATGTTCTGGGCCGAATGGCGCGCGGCACAGGCGATGGGAATGCAGGCGCGCACGCTCTCGGGATAGCTTGCGGCCCATTGCAGAACCTGCATGCCGCCCATGGAGCCGCCGACCACGGCGAAGAGCTTTTCGATGCTCAGCGCGTCCACCAGCATCTTCTGCGCCCGCACCATGTCGCGGATGGTGATGAGCGGGAACGTCAGCCCGAAGGGCTTGCCGGTGGCGGGATCGATGTCGGCCGGTCCGGTCGAGCCCATGCAGCCGCCTATGACGTTGGTGCAGATCACGAAGAAACGGTCGGTGTCGATCGGCTTGCCGGGGCCGACCAGCGATATCCACCAGCCAGGCTTGCCGGTGATGGGGTTCGCCGAAGCGACGAACTGATCGCCGGTCAGGGCATGGCAGATCAGTATTGCGTTGCTCTTCTTGGCATTGAGCGTGCCATGGGTGATATAGGCGACGGTGACGGGCGACAGGCTGCGGCCGCAATCCAGCGGTAGCGGCTCGGCGAAGGTGATCGCCTGGCCCTTGTCAGCTTCATGCGCCGTGACCGAGCGCGTAAAACGCGGCTGTTCCACCATGGTGGATGCTAGCTTAGACCCCCTTGCCCCCCTGTCAACGAAGAGCAGCCCTGCTTTGCTTTTGAAGGGGGCTGCCATTATCAATAACGACCTTTTGCGACCTGTGACGAGCCTATGACTCAGCCCACGCCCAAGCCCGGCATTCTGGACATCGAACTCTATGTCGGTGGCCGCTCCGCCGTGCCGGGCGTCGAGAAAGTCTACAAGCTCTCCTCCAACGAAAGCCCGCTGGGCCCGTCACCGGCTGCGGTGGCGGCGCTGACAGCCGCCGCGCAGAACCTTCAGCTTTATCCGGACGGCTCTTCGCTGCTGTTGCGAGAGGCCATCGCCAAGACCTATGGCCTTGATGCCGCCCGCATCGTGGCGGGGGGCGAAGGTTCGGGTCCGCTGCTCACCCTGATCGCCAACGCCTATCTCCAGCCGGGCGACGAGGTAATCTTAAGCCGCCACGCCTTTCTGATCTACGAAATCGCCACCCGCGCCAACAGCGCCCGGCCGGTGATCGTGGAAGAGAAGACCACCAACAGCGGCATCCGGATCGATGTCGATGCCATGCTGACGGCGGTGACGGCGCAGACCAAGCTGGTCTATATCGCCAATCCCAACAATCCCACCGGCTCGTATCTGACGCGCGACGAGATGCGGAAGCTGCATGCCGGGCTGCCGCCACATGTGCTGCTGGTGATCGACGCCGCTTATGGCGAGTTCGTCGATGCCGCCGATTACGATATCGGGCTGGAACTGGCGCAGCAGCACGGCAATGTCGTGATGACCCGCACCTTCTCCAAGATTCACGGCCTGGCGGCGTTGCGTCTGGGCTGGGCCTATGTTCCGCATGCGGTGTCGGATGTGCTGAACCGTATCCGTGGGCCATTTTCCACCTCGCCGTTGCAGCAGCAGGCGGGCGCGGCGGCCATCGCGGACACCGCACATGTGGCGAAGGCAGCGGCGCACAATGCGAAGTGGCGCACATGGCTGACCGACGAGATCCGCGCGGTGGGCCTGCGCGTCGATGGCAGCGCCGCCAATTTCGTGCTGATCCATTTCGCGCCGGGTCCGAAAGACGCCAAGGCGGCGGATGCTTTTCTGTTGGCGCGCGGAATTATTCTGCGTGGCGTCGGCGCTTATGGCCTGCCGGATTGCCTGCGCCTGACTGTGGGCACCGAAGAGGCCAACCGCCTGGCGGCGGCGGCGCTGCGCGACTTTATGCAGTCCTAATACAGCGCTTCCATCAGGCTGACGATGGCGCCGCCCTGTTCCGGGCGCATGGCATTTTCCTGCCCGTTCAGTTCGGAGCGCGTGACGTTGGCCGCGCCGCCGCCGTCATGCCAGGCCTTGTGCGCGTCGGCGATGGCGGTTTCGCCCCGCAGCACAGCGGCATAGGGCTTGGCTCGCACCAGCGTGTTGTAGACCCGCAATTGCTTGACCTGTTTTTCAAACATCAGGCCGATATCACCCTTGGCGCCTTCGGCAGCGGCCACCATGTCGATGGTGTCGTTCTCGCCCCGGCGTAGATGGAACTGAACCCGCGCAGCGGTGAAGGCGGGCGCGACAAGCTGCGCGATATCGACATCAAAGCGCGACAGGCCAGCGTCGTCGAGCATCGCGCTGGCATGCAGCGTGCCGGGCTGGAAGCTGACATTGCGCGGACGGCTCGCCGCGTCGGTCCAGGCCAGCGTCTGACGTCCTGCCGCTTCGAACACGATGCGATTGGCCATGTACGTCAGGCGGTGCAGGGCGACGTTCGGACTCTGCCAGCGAAAGGCGCCATGCGGACCCTGGCCGCTGGCGATGAAATCGGTGAACACGGCATCGACGCGGAAGGGAAAGCCCGCTATCCCGACCTTCGACCAGTCCAGCGTCACGCCCGGCACAGCCTCGCGGCCCTTGATCGCCGCCAGCTTGCCTTCAAAGGCGCTGGTGGCATGCCACCAGAACAGGGTGACGCCCAGCGCCAGGGCCAGGAACAGTGCGATGGGCGCGTAGAGGAAGAAGCGGCTTGAGTAGTTCATGAGGAGTGCCGGCCAGGAAAAGTGTGCAGCGGTTTTCCGTTGGCCGCGCGACCAACATGAAGTCTATTTACACTTCGAGTGGTCGTAGGACAAACAGGAATCGCAGCCTTCCAGCGCGATGAGTGTCGCGTCGCCGCAGCGCGGGCAGAAGCGGGCGCGCGCACCTTCTTGCGGCAGGCTGTGCGCGAGCGGCTGGATACCGGACAAGCTGCGGTTGCGCTGGCCCATGAAACCGATCTCGATCATGTGCCACTCGATCACCTCGCCAATTGCCGCCAGCAGCGAGGGAATGTAGCGCCCGCCCATCAACTGGCCGCCTCGCGGGTCGAAAATCGACTTCAGCTCCTCGACCACGAAGGAAACATCGCCACCGCGCTGGAACACGGCCGAAATCATCCGCGTCAGCGCCGGGGCCCAGGCATAGGCCTCCATGTTCTTGGAATTGATGATGACCTCGAAGGGCCGCCGCCGCCCATCGCGCTCGATGCCGTTGATGGTGATGTAGAAGGCGTGGTCGCTCTCGCCCCATTTGATCTTGTAGGTGCGACCGATCAGTTCCTCCGGCCGGTCCAGCGGCCGCGCCATGTAGACGACGCTGTTGCGCGGTGCGAGCTCGAGCAGCGGCAGTTCTGGCTCGCCCGCCTTTTCCTTGGCGTCGCGCGCGATCACCGTTTCGGCGGAGATGGCGTCCTTGGGTTCTTCAAAGTACAGCACCGCGCCGGTGACGTCGTTGGGCCGGTAGGTGGTGCAGCCCTTGCAGCCCTGGTCGTAAGCCGACATGTAGACTTCCGCGAAATCTTCAAAGCCGATGCCGCGCCGCACGTTGATGGTCTTGGAGATGGCGCTGTCGATGAAGGGCTGCGCCGCCGCCTGCACCGCCAGGTGATCGGCGGGGCTGATGGTCTGGGCGTTGACGAAATATTCGGGCAGGGCAGCGGCTTCGCCGAACTTAGCGCGGAAAGCGCGCGCGGCATAATCCTCGACCTTCTCCTCCGTGCGCCTGCCATCGGATTGCAACACCTTGCGGGTGTAATCGAAGGCGAAGACCGGCTCGACGCCGCTAGAGACATTGTCGGCGAAGAGTGAGATCGTGCCGGTGGGCGCGATCGAAGTCAGCAGCGCGTTGCGGATGCCATGGGCCGCGACGGCGTTGAAAATGTCGGGGGGCAGCGCCTGGATATGCGGCCGCGCCAGATAGGCATTCGCGTCATAAAGCGGGAAGGCGCCTTTTTCCTTCGCCAGCAGGGCGCTGGCGCGATAAGCGGCATTGGACAGCGTCGCCAGCCAGGTCTTGATCAGGATCAGGCTGTCCAGCGAGCCATACTTCACTTTGCAGAAGATCAGCGCGTCGGCCAGGCCGGTGACGCCCAGACCAATGCGGCGCTTGGCAGCGGCCTCGCGTGCCTGCGCTTCCAGCGGAAAGCGGGAGACGTCGATGGCATTGTCCAGTATGCATACGGCGGTAGCGGTGAGCTTCTCCAGTTCTTCCAGATCGAGATGGGCGCCGTCCTCGAACGGGTTCTTCACCAGCTTGGCCAGGTTGATCGAGCCCAGCAGGCAGGCGCCATAGGGCGGCAAAGGCTGCTCGCCGCAGGGATTGGTAGCGGCGATGGTCTCGGCGTAATTCAGATTGTTGAGCGCATTGATGCGGTCGATGAAGATGACGCCGGGTTCGGCATAGTCGTAGGTCGAGCGCATGATGCGCGCCCACAGGTCCCGCGCCTTCACGGTGCGGGCGATCTTGCCACCGAACTGCAAGTGCCACTCGCCATCCGCCTTCACCGCCGCCATGAAGGCGTCGCTCATCAGCACCGACAGGTTGAAATTGGAAAGGCGGCCCGGCGTGCGCTTGGCGTCAATGAAATCCTCGATGTCAGGATGATCGACCCGCAGCGTCGCCATCATCGCGCCGCGGCGCGAACCGGCGCTCATGATGGTGCGGCACATCGAATCCCACACTTCCATGAAGGAGACGGGACCGGAGGCATCCGCGCCGACGCCCTTCACCCCGGCGCCTTTGGGCCTGAGCGTGGAGAAGTCGTAGCCAATGCCGCCGCCCTGCTGCAGCGTAAGCGCCGCTTCACGCAGGGCGGAAAAGATGCCGTCCATCGAATCCTCGATGGTGCCCATGACGAAGCAGTTGAACAGCGTCACGCTGCGACCGGTGCCGGCCCCGGCCAGGATGCGCCCGGCAGGCAGGAATTTGTGCCCGGCCAGGGCGGCGCCGAATTCCTGCGCCTGCGCATTCCGCGCTTCCGGCTTTTCGGCCTGCGCCAGAGCCAGCGCCACGCGGGCCCAGCTGGCGGCGGCGTCGTCATCCACAGGTGTGCCGCGCGCCTGCTTGAAGCGGTATTTCATATCCCAGATCTGGCGGGAAATAGGGGTCATAGAGGTGCCCATCACAAAGGCGGTCATGGTTCCACAACCGGCCATATGTTCCGTTAACGTTCCAGCAGGCCTTTTGTATAGTCGCATGGCCTGCGGAAAACCGCTTCGCACTTTTCCGGGCCGATGCTCCTAGGCCAAAAGCGCCCGGGTGGCCGTCTCGATCCGCTCTTCCAAGATGGGCATGAATTGCGCCCGTTTCAGGCCTGGCGGGATGGGTTCCAGGAAGGCCAGGGTGATGGTGCCGGGATGCTTCCAGAAACCCCGCCAATGGGCCCCCGAATTGTGGGCCACGGGCACGCAGGCCACGCCCAGCTGGCCATAAAGCCCCGCCACGCCCGGCTTGTAGGCGGGCGGCGCGCCGGGCTTCTGCCGGGTGCCTTCGGGAAAGATCACCACCGGGCGGTTTTCGGACAGCACATCCTGCGCTGCCTTGGTCATGGATCGCAGGGCCGAGGCCCCGGCGGCGCGATCGATCGGGATGGCGGTGGTCTTGCCGACAAACCAGCCGAAGAACGGGATCAGCAGCAGCGAGCGCTTCAGCACGATGCCGGGATCGACCAGTACGACATAGATCGCCAGCGTGTCCCAGGTGCTCATGTGTTTCGACGCCACCAGGAACGGACCTTTCGGCACAGCGCCCGTGATACGCATGTCGATGCGTGCAAAGACCTTCAGGCCCCACAGCGCTGTGCGCGCCCAGAAGGCCGAGAAGCACACCGCCAGCCAGCGCGGCCCCAGCAGCAGCGGCAGTGCCAGCACCCCCATGACGAGCGTGATGGCGGCAAACCAGATGGTGAAAAGAGCCGAGCGCAGGAAGAGCATCAGCTGATCGCGGTCATCGCCATGGCGCCGAGATACTTGATGTATTCGCGTTGCAGCAGCAAGGCAGTATCGCGGTGAAGCCACCAGCTGGCCATGTCGACGCTGCCATTCTCCACCGGATAGGCCGTGACGGTCATCTCCGGCATCACATCGGAAAACTCGCGCAGGGCGCGCGGCATGTGATAGCGCGCCGTGACGATGATCAGGCTGCGGAAGCGGTGTTGCCGCGCCCAGTCGGCGGCTTCCTCGGCATTGCCATGGGTGTCATACGCTGCATAGCCGACATCGGCGCAACAGGCGAAGCGGGCAGCGCCGCCGGCCATGCGGCCCAGCGTTTCCTTTTCCGTTTCCATACCCACGCCGCTGATCAGCAGGCGCTGGCCCGCGCCTTTTTCCAGCAGCGCCACGGCGGCGTCGAGCCGCGCATCGCCGCCGGTCAGCGCCACGATGGCGTCGGCATGTGGTGGCGCAGCTGGCACGGCGGGCATCCGAGCCAGGAAAATCAGGAAGCCTGCCAGATAGACGAGGAGGACTCCGAATATGACGCCGAAGAAAATGCGCATGGCACAGGATAGCAGCCGGGCTCCGCTATGCTCAAGCGCAGTGGAAAGCTAGTAAATCGCCCGCACCACCGAAAGCACCGACAGGCGCGCCGTGGCCCAGGCAATGGCCGCGATCACGGCGGGCACTGCGGCCAGCCATGCCAGTTCCGCCAGGCCCAGCGCCAGCGGCGGCAGGAACGGCACTGCTTCGACGCCGAAGATATCGAGACTACCCAGCCCGGCGAACAGTAGCGCCGCGGCGGCGCTACCCCCCAGCGACGCCAGCAGCGCGGAAATGAAATAGTGCCATTCGATGCTGCGCGCGATGAAGCCTGCCTTCGCGCCCATCTGGTGCAGCAGCGCCACCATCTCGTGATGCGCGTCCAGGCCAGCGCGTGTCGCCAGCATGACCACCGCGGCCGTTGCGCCCGCGATCAAAAGCAAAATGCCATAGGCCGCACAGCGCACCGTGCCCGCCAATCCCGCCAGCCTTGTCAGCCAGCGGCTGTGATCATCCACCACCGCATGCGGCGCCGCGAGCTTCAGCCGCTCCTGCAATGCGGGCATATCCATGCTGGCGCCCGGCGCCACGGTGGCGTCGATCAGGCGGGGCAGGGGAATACCCGCCACGACGCCGGAATTGCCGATCCAGGGCTCCACCAGCGCCGCGATCTCGCCATCGGAGAGAACGCGCACCTGCGCGATGCCTTGTGTCGCCTGTAGCACCGCCAGCGCGGCGCGCACTTCGGCATCCAGGCCCGCCTGCACATCGCCGCTGTCCGGCGGCGGCACCTGGATGGTGAGTCGGTCCGACAGGCCCGCGCTCCAGCCTTCGGCAGCGCGGGCCGCGATCATCGAAGAGCCCAGCGCCAATGCCGCCAGCAGCGCCATCACCGCGATGACGAAATCCAGCGGCGCCGCACCCTTGTCGCGCGGCATTATGTGGCTGGCGGCGATGTTGGAGAACTTCTGGCCGCGCTCGCTCATACCGTGCGCGCCAGGTTGCGGATTTCCATCGCCCGGCCTTCGACCAGCCTGATCTCGAGGCCACGCGTCGCTTCCACCAGCATGTGGTCATGGGTGGCGATCAGCACCGTGGTGCCCTGGCGGTTCAGTTCGGCGAAAAGACGGATCAGCTTGGCGCCCATTTCGGGATCGACATTGCCGGTGGGTTCGTCGGCGATCAGCAGATCGGGCCGCGCCACCACGGCGCGGGCGATGGCGACACGCTGCTGCTCGCCGCCCGACAGAGTCGCGGGCTTAGCGGTCATGCGGTCGCCCAATCCCACCCAGGACATCAGTTCGAGCACATCACGGTGGTAATCGGCCTCGCGCTTGCCCGCCAGCCGCAGCGGCAGGGCGACATTGTCATAGGCCGAAAGATGCGAGAGCAGGCGGAAGTCCTGAAAGACAACGCCGATACGGCGGCGCAGCGCGGGCAGGTCGCGGCGGCGCGCCGTCGCCAGATCTTCGCCGAACAGGGTGATGAGGCCCCGGGATGGCGGTTCCGCCAGGCAGATCAGCTTCAGCAGCGTGGTCTTGCCCGCGCCGGACAGGCCGGTGAGAAAGGTAAAGGAGCCCTGTTTCAACTCAAAGCTGACATCGCGCAACACTTCTGGGCCCGCGCCGTAGCGCATACCCACATTTTCGAACCGGACCATATCCGAACTTAGCCTTTGCTCGCCTTGCGGTCATGGGGCTTTCGCCCCTATTTTCGAGCCCGTTTCCTGCGGCGCCCCGATGATTCTGACCTGCCCCTCCTGCAGCACCCGCTATACGGTCGACCCGGCGAAATTTCCCGCCGCCGGCCGCACCGTGCGTTGCGCCAAATGCGGCCATAGCTGGCACCAGCCGGGCCCCGAGGCAGAGATGGAGCCGGAGTCCGTGACGGCGTTCGACGCGCCGGAAGCCTCCATTCCCGTCGCACCTGCGCCGGTGACGCAGCCGGACGAGAAATTCGCGCCCGCCACCGGCACCCGCGCCTATGCGCCGGCGGCGCAGGTGCCGCAGGAAAGGCCGCCCCGCGGCCAGGGTTTGCAGACCGCGGCGGTGGCGGCTGGCTGGATCAGCCTGATCGCGGTGGTGCTGCTGATCGGCTATTCGGCGATGCGCAATCGCCAGGATATCGCCAGCATCTGGCCGCAATCGGCTGGCGTCTATTCCGGCCTAGGCCTGCCGGTGAACGCCAGCGGCATCGATTTCCGCGACGTTGCCTATCGCCGCGAGGCGGAGGATGGACAGTCGATACTGGTGGTAACGGGCCGCATCGTCAACACCGCCCAGCGCGAAATGCCGGTGTCGCAGATCGTGCGCGTCGGCCTCAACGAGACCAACAATCGCGAACTCTATCACTGGACCTTCAAGCCCGACGCCACCGTGCTGAAGCCGGGCGCCGAACTGCCCTTCCGCACGCGACTCTTCAGCCCGCCCGCCGCCGCGCGCTTCGCGGTGGTGACTTTCGCCAAGGACTGACCATGAGCGACCTGCCCGCTGTTCTTTATTCGGCCGACGACATCTCGCAGAAGGTGGCGCAGCTGGTGCAGACCCTGGCGGCGCTGCCCGACCGGCCGCAGGTCGCAGCCCCGGTGCTGGTGGGCGCCTTCGTCTTCGCCGCCGATGTGGTGCGCGCCATGGCGCGCGAGGGCGTGCATCTGGAAACTGAGATGATCTGGCTGCGCTCCTATGGCAACGAACGCACCGGCAGCGCCATGTCGGTGCTGGCGGCGCCGTCCAACCATGTGAAGGGCAAGCATGTTCTGCTGATCGATGGTGTGCTGGACAAGGGTCACACCGTGGTGCGCGCCACCAAGCTACTGATGGATGCGGGCGCGGCTTCGGTAAAGACGGTGGTGGCAATCGACAAGCTGCACAGCGACGCCGTCGCCAAGGCCGATTACGCGCTCTACACCGGAGTGAAGGATTTCATCGTGGGCTATGGCATGGATGACGCGGGTAAGTATCGCGCGCTGCCCTATATCGGCAAAGTGACGATCTAGAAGTTCTTCAACAGCCGGTCGATATAATCCCGCTCTTCCTGCGGCCGGCCCATCTCGCCAGCTCTGCGGCGCAGCTCTTCGAGAATTGCGCGGGCTCGCGCCAGCGCCGAGGCGTCGGGTATCTTCACCTGGTTGCTGCTGTTGGTGCCCCGGCCAAGGGGGTCGCTGCGGTCCGCCGAAGGTTGGCCGCTTTCGCGCCGCGCCTGTTCCGCCAATTGCTGCTGCGCCTGGCTCATCGCCTGAAGCGCCTGCTGCTGCACCTGGCGCGCGCCATCCAGATCGCCCTTCTGCAAAGCATTGCGCGACTGCTGCATGGCGCGGGCGGCGTCGCCCATCTTGCCAGTCAGCTTGGGATCGACGCCCTTGCCCGCTTCGCCCAGTTGCTGCTGCAAGCGCTGCTGCTGCTGCGCCAGGCCCTGCGTGCCGCCATCCTTGGGATCGCCTTGGCCCTGGCCCTGGCGGAAGGTCTTGTCCAGCAAGCCACGCTGCTGGCCCATGGTCTCACCCAGCTTGTTCATGGCGTCGCCCAGCGCCTTGTTGCCCTGCTGGCCCTGACTCTGGCCGTTCTGGCCCTGGGTCATGCGCATATTCTCCAGCATGTTCTGCAGCATCGCAAGCATCTGAGCCGCCTGCTCGCGCTGGCCGGCTTCCGAGAGCTGCTTGATCATGTCCATCATCTTCTGGATGTCGTCCTGACCCACGCTGACGGCATTCTCGTTCTGCTGCTGCTCGCCCGGCGGCGAGGGATTGGCGGCCAGCGCCTCCATGTAGCGCTGCATGGCCTGGTTGTAGCGTTGCAGCAGCTGTTCGATCTGGTCCTGCGGCGCGCCATTGGCCATCGCCTGGTTGAGCAGCACCTGCAGGCGTCGCAGCTCCTCGGCGGCATTGAGCAGCCCACCGCGCTCCAGCGCGATGGCAGTGTCCCACAGAAGTTCGGAGGCACGGTTGAGGTCGCCCTGAACCTTGGCGCCCAGGATGCCGGTGCGCGCGGTGCGGATGGCCAGATAGGCGGGGCGCTTGCTGTCGAAGAATTTCTCGGCCGCGATGGTGAAGGCCACCAGCATTTCGGCCACGGCGCGGCGGGCGGCGGCGTTCGGCGCGGCGGCGAGGTTCTGGCGCTGCTCCACCAGCGCGCGGGCCAGCGGATCGGTGAAGACGCGCGCAGGCAGGGTGAAGCTGATCGGCGCGCTGAGCGTGCGCTGGCCGGCGCCATCGCGTGCTTCCATCCAGGCGTCGACCGGCATGCCGGCATAGGCGTTGCCGGTGAGATCGGCATAGCTGGTTACTTCGAACGCCTTGCCGGCGCTGCCTTCCAGAGGCACGCGGATGGACGGCGCGCCGGGCCGGTTCTTTGGCGCCATGATCACCGCCACCTGCGTCACGCCATAATCGTCCGACGCCTTGTAGGTGAAGGCCATCGCCAGCTGCTCTGTCCGCTTGGGCGCGCCCACGAAGGCGATCTGCGGCGCGGCGTCGGGAATGACGTTCACGCGCCAGTCGGCCAGGACATGGCCCGCCACCCGCACCCGCACGCGCCCGTCATGGCGGATGACCGCGGTGGCGGCATAATCGCCGTCGCTGCCGGCGAAGCGATTGGCGCGGTTGCTGCCCACGGTGAAGCCCGGCGCCTGCGGCGCGCCATGGACGCGCAAATTGAGCACAGAGCCCACCGGAATGGCGACGCTGCCATCGCCCGGCGTCACCGGCGTCAGGGCAAGACCCGTGTAGGCGGGCGGATCGATCCAGGCGTCGATGCCCGCTTCGCTCTGGCTAACAAAGGCGGAGGTCAGGCGATCCGCGAAATCATTGCGGGCCACCACGACGCTCACCGCCAGCAGGATCACCAGATACCAGCGCAGGGCCTTGGGGTCCTTGGCCGCCATATCGGCCAGCGGCACCGTCAGCCGCAAACTTCCCAGCTTTGCCATGCGGGCGCGGTGCGCGGCCCAAAGCTGTGCGGTGATGGGATCACCGCTTTGCGGCAAGACATCGTCGCGTTCGGAAATGGGACGATGCGCAAGTTTACTGTCGCGCTCCAGCCTGCGCGCGCCTTCGAAGGCGCCGGGCCAGGCGAAGGCTTCGAAGCCGCGAACCAGCGCCAGGGCGACAGCGGTGACCGCGCCCGCCAGCAGCAGCGATTGCGCTTCCCATGGGATGTAACAGAACAGGCCAAACAAAGCGGCGGCGAGATAGAGCCCGGCGAAACCGATGGCGGGCCACAGCTCGGGCAGCAGGCGTTCAAACGCGACGCTGGCGCGCGCCCAGATAATATTCTGGGCGATGCGGCGGTCCAGAGGATCAGCCGGCCAACCAGTCGGGAATTTTATCCTGCGCGATAAGATCGTCATGGCGGAGCCTGGGTCGTACAATGGCCCATTCCGTGCCCGAGACCAACACTTCCGGCGCGGGCGGACGGGCATTGTAGGTGCTGGCCATGGTGGCGCCATACGCGCCGGCCGAAAGGATCGCCACCAAATCGCCCGAATTCAGTTCCGGCAAATCCCGCCCGGCGGCGAAAAGATCGGAGGTTTCGCAGACCGGTCCCACCACATCATAGGGCACTCGTTCCGAGCCCGGTCCGGGTTCCTCTACCGCCACGATCTCGTGATGGGCGTCGTACATGGCGGGGCGGATCAGATCATTCATCCCCGCATCTAGGATCAAGAAGGTCTTGGCATCGCCCTTCTTCAAATACAGCACCTTGGAGACCAGCACGCCAGCATTGGCGGCGATCAGGCGGCCCGGTTCAAAGATGAGGCGGCATTCGAGATCGCCGGTGACGCGCGCCACCATCTTGCCATAGGCGATCGGATCGGGCGGCGGCATGTTGTTATTCTGATACGGCACACCCAGCCCACCGCCCAGATCGAGGCGGGTGATGCTGTGGCCGTCGGCGCGCAGTGTCTTGGCCAGTTCGGCCACCTTGGTGAAGGCGGCCTCGAACGGCTCCAGCTCGGTGAGCTGGCTGCCGATATGCACATCGATCCCTACGATCTCGACATTGTGCAGCGCTGCGGCTTGAGCGTAAGCGGCGCGGGCATGCTTGAAGGGGATGCCGAACTTGGTTTCCGCCTTACCGGTGGTGATCTTGGCGTGGGTCTTGGCGTCGACATCGGGATTGATGCGCAGCGTGATGGGCGCGATCTTGTTCAGTTCGCGCGCCACTTCGTCCAGCGCCAGCAATTCCGGCTCGCTCTCGACATTGAACTGGTAGATGCCGGCGGTGAGCGCCTGGTGCATTTCTTCCTTGGTCTTGCCGACGCCGGAGAAGACGATCTTCGACGCGGGTATGCCCGCCGCCAATGCCTTGGCCATTTCGCCGCCGGAAACGACGTCGGCGCCCGCGCCCAGCAGCGCCAGCGTCTTCAACACGCCAAGATTGCCATTGGCCTTGACCGAAAAGGCCACCAGCGAATCCTTGGGCAACGCGCCGGAGAAGACCTTGTAGTGCCGCTCCAGCGTGGCACGGGAATAGCAATAGAAAGGCGTGCCGACCCAATCCGCCAACGCGGTCAGACTCACATCCTCAGCATGGAGCGTGCCGTTCTTATAGCCGAAATGATTCATCTCGTATCCCGTTTCCGAAATTCAATTTTTTATATCTGGCACTTTCGAATTTCGGAATCGAAAGGACACGAGAAATTTAATAATTCTAGCGTCGTTTCGGTTTCGAATTTCTCTTGGTTCCCGATATCGAAGATAGGCGAACTTCGAAACCACGACGCTAGCGACCTGTCTGGTTCGGCGGCAGCGAGGGGTCGCGCTCGGTCATGGCGTTGGGCTGGCCGTTGGGCTTGGCCAGGTTGTTCTTCAGGCCGCAAGCCGCCAGTGACGCAATCAACGCGAGCAGAATGATCTTCCTCAACGGAGTTTCTCCCGCCACTGGAAGAGCTGCTCGGCGACGCGCACCGGCGCGGTGCCGCCCAGGCTCATGCGCGAATTGACCGAAGATTCCAGCGACAGAACCTTGAAAACATCCTCGGTGATGGCGGGATCGACGCTTTGCATGTCGGCCAGCGAAAGCTGCTCCAGCCGCACGCCTTTGTCTTCCGCCAGCTTCACGATGCTGCCCGAAATGTGATGCGCTTCGCGGAACGGCTTCTTCAGCGCCTTCACCACCCAGTCGGCTAGATCGGTGGCGGTGGAATAGCCGGCCTCGCATGCGGCGCGCATCCGTTCCGGCTGCGCCGTCAAGTCGGCGATCATCGCCGCCATCGCGGCCAGCGACAATTCCAGCGTGTCGGCGGCGTCGAAGACGCGCTCTTTGTCTTCCTGGAGGTCGGTGCCATAGCTCAGCACCAGGCCCTTCACCACTGTGGCCAGCGCCACGAAGTCGCCCAGCACACGGCCCGATTTGCCGCGAATGAGTTCGGCGGCATCCGGGTTGCGCTTCTGCGGCATGATCGAGGAGCCGGTGGTGAAAGCGTCCGACAGCTTCACGAAACCGAAAGCCTGGGTCGACCATTGCACCAGCTCGCCCGCCAGCCGCGACAAGGTGATGGCGCAGATAGTGCAGGCCGCCAAATATTCTAGCGCGAAGTCGCGCGCCGAGATCGCGTCCATCGAATTGCGCATCGGCCGCGTGAAGCCCAGCGCCAGCGCGGTGGCATCGCGGTCGATGGGATAGGGCGTGCCCGCCAGCGCCGCAGCGCCCAGCGGACATTCATTGAGGCGCTTGCGCGCATCATCGAAGCGGCCGCGGTCGCGGTTGAAGGCTTCGACATAGGCCAGCATGTGATGGCCGAACGTCACCGGCTGCGCCACCTGCATGTGGGTGAAGCCCGGCATGATGGTAGCGGCGTGCTTCTCGGCCTGGGCGAACAGCGCCTTCTGCAATGCGAACAGCCCGGCATCGGCGCGCTCGCAGGCGCCCCGCACCCACAGGCGGAAATCGGTCACCACCTGGTCGTTGCGCGAGCGGGCCGTGTGCAGCCGTCCGGCGCCGGGGCCGATGATTTCGGTCAGCCGCGCTTCGATGTTGAGATGGATGTCCTCCAGCTCGCGCTTGAAGACGAACTCGCCCTTGGCGATTTCTTTTTCGATCTGGTCCAGGCCTTTGAGGATGGCGCTGGCGTCATCCTTCGGGATGATGCCTTCCGCCCCCAGCATGCGGACATGGGCGCGCGACCCGGCCAGGTCTTCCTTGGCCATGCGCTTGTCGAAATCGATGGACGGGGTAATCTCCCGCATGATCTCGGCAGGTCCGGCGGCAAACCGGCCGCCCCACATCTTGTTGCTGCTCATTACTCTTTTGCCTGTCTCGGGCGTCCAGGAATTGTCATGATCAAGCTCAAAGCCTTAGCGCTCAGTCTGGTTGTTCTATACGGCGCGGGGGCCGCGCCTGTCCACGCGGCAACAGCCATGCCAAAGCAGCTGGCCGCCGAAAAACCCGCAAAAGCCGCGCCTGCCGTGACCTTCACCGATGGCAAGGGCGCCAAGCACACCTTGAAGGAATTCCAGGGCAAATACGTGCTGGTGAATCTGTGGGCGGCCTGGTGCGCGCCCTGCGTGGCGGAGCTTCCGGCCCTGGCCCGGCTCAAGGCGGCGGCGCCCAATATCCATGTCTTGGCGGTGGACCTGACCGGCAAGGCCCAGACCCCGGCCAAGTCGCTGGCCTTCCTGCGGGAGCACAAGGCCGCTTCGCTGGGCGCCTATGTCGATACCGAGCGGATGTTCATGCGCGGCTTCCTGGCGGTAGTGATGCCGACCACGGTGTTGATCGATCTGCAGGGCAAAGTCGTAGCCCGCGCTGAAGGCCCGGCGGAGTGGGCGTCGCCGCAGTTTGTGAATTATTTCAAGAGTCTGAAATAAGAAATCCCAACTTGTCATTCCCGCGAACGCGGGAATCCAGAGACACATGCGACGTCGTTTGGTGGGAGGCCTGGATGCCCGCTTGCGCGCGCATGACAGATAATCGTTACCGCGTCGGCACGGGATGTTCCCCGCGATAGTCATAGAAGCCGCGACCCGTCTTGCGGCCCAGCCAGCCGGCTTCGACATACTTCACCAGGAGCGGGCAGGGTCGGTACTTTGAATCCGCCAGCCCCTCATAGAGCACCTGCATTACGCTGAGACAGGTATCGAGGCCGATAAAGTCAGCCAGTTGCAGCGGTCCCATGGGATGGTTGGCGCCCAATCGCATTGCGGTGTCAATGGCATCAACGTTGCCGACTCCTTCATACAGCGTGTAGATCGCTTCATTGATCATTGGCAGCAGAATTCGGTTGACGATAAAAGCCGGGAAGTCTTCGGCGTAAGCCGCGGTCTTGCCCACCTTCTTCACGATCTCTAGCGCCGCCTGGAAGGTGGCGCCATTAGTGGCGATGCCGCGGATCACTTCCACCAGCTGCATCAGCGGCACCGGATTCATGAAGTGGAGGCCGATGAATCGCTCCGGCCGGTCGGTGGCTGACGCCAGGCGCGTCACCGAGATCGATGAGGTGTTGGTAGCGAGGATGGTGTGGTCGGAAACGCGGGTGCAAAGGTCTTTGAAGATCGCCTTCTTGACCTTTTCATCCTCGGTCGCGGCTTCGATCACCAGGTCATGGTCGCGCAGATCGTCCAGTGTCTGGGTGGTGCGGATGCGCGCCAGCGCGGGCGCGATCTGGTCTTCTGTAATGACGCCCTTGGCGGCCTGGCGCCGCATGTTCTTCTCGATGCGCTCCAGCGCCTTGCCCGGCGCATCCTTGTTGATGTCGTCAAGCGTGACGGCATAACCCGCCAGCGCCAGCACATGCGCGATGCCGGTGCCCATCTGTCCAGCGCCGATGACGCCGATTTTTTTCACTGCCATGTGCTGTTACGCCTTTTGTCCGATGCCACGCTTCGCAATTTCGTCGTTCAGTTCGGGGATCGCCTGAAACAGATCCGCCACCAGGCCGTAATCGGCGATCTGGAAGATAGGCGCTTCGCTGTCCTTGTTGATGGCGGCGATCACCCGCGAATCCTTCATGCCCGCCAGATGCTGGATGGCGCCGGAAATGCCGATGGCCAGATAAAGATCGGGCGCCACGGCCTTGCCAGTCTGGCCGACCTGGAAATCATTGGGGAGATAGCCCGCATCCACCGCCGCGCGCGACGCGCCCACCGCTGCGCCCAGGCGGTCGGCTATCTGGTCCAGTAGCTTGAAATTCTCGGCGCTGCCCAGGCCGCGCCCGCCGGAAATGACGATCTTCGCCGAAGTGAGATCCGGCCGCTCCGACTTGGAAAGGTTTTCGTCCACGAAGCGGGAAAGGCCGGGATCAGTGGCAGTGGAAATCATCTCCACCCTGGCGTTGCCGCCCGTTGCGGCGGCCTTGAAGGCGGTGGTACGCACGGTGATGATCTTCTTGCCCGGAGGCGCCTGCACGGTTTCGATAGCGTTGCCGGCATAGATCGGACGCTCGAAGGTGTCTGGCGACACCACGGCGATGATTTCCGAAATCTGTGGCACATCCAGCTTGGCCGCCACGCGCGGCAGGTAATTCTTGCCGGTGGTGGTGGCCGGCGCGAGGATCGCATCATACGTGTCCGCGTGCCCGAGGATCAGCGTCTCCATATTCTCCGCCAGCATGCGCGCATAGAGCGCGTCATCCGCCAGCAGCACCTTTTCCACGCCCGCGATCTTCGCGGCGGCGTCCGCCACGGCGGCGCAATCCTGGCCCGCGACTAGTATATGCACGGGCGATGAAACCAAAGCCGCCGCCGTCACCGTCTTGGCGGTTGCGTCGTTCAGCGTCTTGTTGTCGTGCTCTGCGATGACGAGTGCCGTCATGTCACCACCCCCGCTTCCACCAGCTTGTCGACTAGTTCGGCCACCGTCTTCACCTTCACGCCACCGGCGCGCTTGGCGGGCTCGGCCACCTTCAGCACCTTGCAGCGCGGCGTCACGTCCACGCCCAGATCGCCGGGCGATTTTTCCGCGACGGGCTTCTTCTTCGCCTTCATGATGTTGGGCAGCGAGGCATAGCGCGGCTGGTTCAGCCGCAGATCGGTGGTCACCACGGCGGGCAGCTTCAGCGACACGGTCTGCAGGCCGCCATCGATCTCGCGCGCCACTTTGATAGTGCCATCGGAGAGTTCGAGGCTGTGGGCGAAGGTGCCCTGGCCCCAGCCCAGCAGCGCGGCCAGCATCTGGCCGGTCTGGTTGGCGTCGCTGTCGATCGCCTGTTTGCCGGTGAGAACCAGGCCGGGCTTTTCTTCGTCGCAAATCGCCTTCAGCAGCTTGGCCACCGCCAGCGGTTCGACGGGACCTTCAACCTTCACCAGAATGCCGCGGTCACCGCCCATGGCCAGAGCGGTACGGATGGTGTCCAGCGCCTGGGCGGGACCGACGGAAACGATGACAACTTCCGTCGCCTTGCCGCTTTCCTTCATCTTCACAGCCGCCTCGACCGCGATCTCGTCGAAGGGGTTCATGGACATTTTGAGATTGGCGAGGTCCACCCCGCTCTGGTCCGCTTTCACGCGCACCTTCACGTTATAGTCGATCACCCGCTTTACGGGCACCAGGACCTTCATGGCGTTGCTGTTTCCCCAGTTCCGGCTCTTGCCGTGTTTATTTTGCGGCGCAAAAACTAGGCTTTGACCGCCCAGCCGTCAACGAAACGCGCCCACCCGCCTTCGCAGATGCAACAAATGATGATATGCGTCAAAACGCCGCCATTCAGCAATGGGAGGCTTTCGCAGCTCTACCTCTTTCCCGCGTCGCGCTCGCTGTCGCCGTTCCTGTGGTCCGATATTCTTCGTTTCATGACGCTGGCGCCTGCCGACACCCGCGCGCTGGAAAGCGCCCCGCCCGGGCTGGCGGTGCCGATTCATGCGGCCTCGTTCCACATGCCGTGGCTCACCGAAGCCAGCGGCTTCGCCGCTTGCTGCTCCTTCTTGATGCGCAAGGGCGGCGCGCTGCCGGTGGAAAGCTTTGCCGCCGCGCATTACATCGCCACGCTCGCCCATGACGCTGTGCGCCGGGTGGACAGGGTGCAGCCTGCGCTGGCGCGCCTGACGCCGCGCCAGCGCAACTGCATGGTGCTGGCGGCACAAGGAAAGAGCGACTGGGAAATCGGCAAGCTGCTGGGGATCAGCGAAACCACCGTGCACAAGCACATCGAGGATGCGAAGCGCCGCTTCGGCGTCTCGACGCGGATTCAGCTTGTTGTGAGAGGTTTGGCCGAAGCCCGTTTGAGATTCACGGATATCCTCGGGAAGTCTTAATTTAATTGAACCCCCATCCGTCGCAACTCGGGTTTGCCAAGAGGCAAACACCTCTTTGCGCCACCTTCCCCCTTCCTGATGCTTGGCATCGAAGTGGGAAGGAAGCTGGTGGATGTTGCGAGTCGCCCGGCGGAATGCCGGGCTCGAGCCTGGAAAGCTAAGCGTTGACGAGTTCGATCTGCACCACATCGGTGCGGGAAACCTCAAACGCCGCGGCGCAGATGCCGAGATAGTACTCCCAGTTGCGCAGGAATTTCTCATCATGGCCCAGCGCCTTGATGGCGCTTTCCTGACGCCGAATCTCCACCAGCCATTCGCGCAGCGTCCGCGCATAATCCTTGCCGAAGCCGAAGGCGCCCGCGAATTTAAGTCCCGCTTTGTCGGCCTCCTCGCGGAAACAATCCAGCGAGGGCAGCATGCCGCCGGGAAAGACATAGTGGCGAATGAAATCGCTGCCGGTGCGGTAACCGTCGAACAGCTCGTCGCGGATGGTGATGGTCTGGATCACGGCGCGGCCGCCGCGCTTCAGGCGCTCCGCCACGGTCTGGAAATAGGCAGGCCAGTAATGCTCGCCCACCGCCTCGAACATCTCGATCGAAACAATATTGTCGAAACGGCCGCCGCACTTGCGATAATCCTGGAGGCGAATTTCTGCGTTGCTGTTCTTCAGCCGCTCGGTGGCGAAGCCATGCTGGGCGGGCGAGATGGTGAGGCCCGTCACCTTGTGGCCGTCGGCGCAGGCGCGCTCGGCGAAGCCGCCCCAGCCGCAGCCGATCTCCAGAACATCGGTCTTGGCTTCGGTGAATTTGGAGATGATGCGCTCATACTTGTTCTGCTGGGCGCGATACAGGTCGCCCGTGTCGCGGTAGAGCGCCGAGGAATAGGTCATGCTCTTGTCGAGCCACAGTGAATAGAAATCGTTGCCGACGTCGTAATGCGCCTTGATGTTGCGGGCCGAGCCCGCAACGGAATTGCGCCGCACAATGGCGTTGTGAATGACGAAGCCGATGCGGTTAAAGATGTTGCCATCGGAGAAATTGTCGAAATGATCTAGGTTGAGCAGGAACAGGCTCACCAGATTTTCGACGCTGTCGGTGCTCCAACTGCCAGAGATATATTCCTCGCCCAGGCCGATATCGCCGCGTGCCATGATCCGGCGCAGCACATCCCAGTTCGTTATGGCGAAGCGGGCGTTCGGCCCCGGGTTGCGGCCCCGGGCGATAGTGATCTCGCCATTGGGGGCGATGAATTCCATCGTGCCGCTGTCGATGCGGGCCAGCGCCTTGCGCCAGCTTTTCTCGACAAAATATGCAGGTATCAATGACAACGTCGCCCCCACGCAAAGAAGAAAAAGTCTAGCGCGGGACAACGGGTTCTCTCAAGCCGGGGGATCAAGTGGTCTCCGCGACAAGGCGTCCGCACGGGCAAGTTTTCGCAAGGCCTCCTCGGGCCTCTCTTTGGATGAAGGCTACCGCCAGGGCGTCTCAATCCCCATGCCCTTCGTAATGGCCACGGCGCTGGCCAGCCCATCCTCATGGAAGCCATGCCCCAGATGGGCGCCCGCGAACCAGGTGCGGCGCTTGCCCTGCAGCGCCCGCACCTGCGGCTGGGCCGCGATAGCGGCGGCGTCGAAGATGGGATGGTCGAACTCGGCCTCGTCAAACACTAGGTGCGGCGGGATCTCGCGCTGGGGATTGAGGCTGACGAACAGCGGCCGGGCCGGATCGATCCCCTGCAGCAGGTTCATCCAGTAGGTGACGGTGATCTTGGGATGAAAGCCACCATTAGATTGATAGACCCAGCTCGCCCAGCAGCGCTTGCGCCGCGGCATTAAGCTTTCGTCTCGGTGCAGCACAGCGCGATTCTTCTGATAGTGGAAGCAGGACAAGGCCGCCCGCTCTTCATTATCCGCGTCCGTAAGCAGCTTCAGGGTCTCGTCGCCATGGGCGGCCATCACCACTTCGTCATAGGTTTCGCAGCCGCCCTGCGTGTCGCGCACCGTCACGCCATTGGCGCTGCGCATAACCGCCACGGCGCCGCAATTAGTGCGGATGAGATCCGCGAAGGGCGCGGTCAGGCGGTGCACATATTCCTGTGAGCCGCCGGTGACGGTGACCCATTGCGGCTGGCCCGAAGCAGACAGCAGGTGATGGTTGACGAAAAAGCGGATCAGGCTGTGGGCGGGGAAGCGCAGCATCTCGGCGGGCGGGCAGCTCCAGATCGCGCCCGCCATCGGCAGCAGGTAATAGCAGCGGAACCACTCGCCCAGCCCCAGATGCGAGATTAGGTCGTCGAGCGAGAAGCCGGGATGGCGCTCCGACGCGGCCTGCGCCTCGCGGTTGAAGCGTATGACATCACCCAGCAGCGCCAGGAAGCGGGGCCGCAGCAGATTCCGGCGCTGGCCGAAGACGGCGTTGGTGTCTTTGGTGCCCCATTCCAGCCAGCCGCCCCGGATGGTCGCGGAGAATGTCATGTCGCTGTGATGCGTCGGCACATCCAGATGCCGGAACATGGCAGTGAGATGCGGATAGTTCTTGTGGTTGAAGACGATGAAGCCGGTATCGACCGGCACTTTCACGCCGTCATAGTCCACTGTTACGGTGCGGGTGTGGCCGCCGATGCGGGGTGCCTTTTCATAGACGGTGACCTGATGGTGCGGATGGAGCAGCGAGGCCGTGCCCAGCCCTGAAATTCCCGTCCCGATGACTGCAATCCTGGCCATGGCGCTATTTTTTCCTGTAATCTGTTACGGGAGGGTTGCCTGGCTGGATCAATCCATCTGGCCCTCCGGCGCGTATAAATACCGAGAGGACCGATGATGCGCTACCTGGCTGCTTACCTTGCGGCTGCCCTGGTGATGGGCGGCCTGGATTATTTCTGGCTTACCACAATGATGGGGCCGCTCTACCAGAAGGTGCTGGGTCCGATCATGGCGCCCGAGCCCAACATGAAGGCGGCCATCGCCTTCTATCTCATCTATCTGCTGGGCATCCTGTGGTTCGCGATACGCCCGGCCCTGATCACCGGCGACTGGCGTACCGCGGCCTTGAACGGCGCGCTGTTCGGCTTCTTCGCCTACGCCACCTATGACCTCACCAACATGGCGACACTGAAGGCCTGGTCCTTGCAGCTGACTCTGATCGACATTGCCTGGGGCGCGGTCCTGACCGCTACTGCCGCAAGCGCCGGTGCGCTGGCGGCGCTGCTGCTGGTGAAGTGATCCGCTAAATGGCGGCGCGCGCCAGCAGCGCCGCCGCCGTTCCCGCCTGTGGAATCGGCGAAACGGGAACCCGGAAGCGGGCCCCGAGTTTCTCTTCCTATAGAACTGAAGGATTTTGACATGGGCACGATTCTGATTGTCGTCCTTCTGCTTCTGCTGCTGGGTGCCTGGCCGTCCTGGCCGTACAGCCGCAGCTGGGGTTACTACCCGTCCGGAACGCTCGGCCTGGTGCTGGTGATCGTTCTGGTGCTGGCCCTGATCGGGCGAATCTGACCGGCATCGCGGGTGCGACCATGGCAAAGAAAAAGCTGCTTGCCGACATCGTGAACAATTCGGCCCGTTTCTACTGGATGCCGGCGGATGTGCTGCGTGATCGCCGCTTCGGCGACGATGAGCGCCACGCCATCCTGACGGCATGGGTGGCGGCGAACGACACCCATGCCGCCGATGTCACGGCAGCGCTGCGTGAATTGGAAGGCCGCGGCGTCAACCACGCCGCGAAATGATTGAGAGACGCGATGAATATTGAGCAGCCCACCGACATTTCTGAGCAGGACGCGCGCCAGGGCAAGAAACTGGGCGTCATGCGTTATGTGCTTTCGATCAGCCTGACGCTGGCGGTGATCGCGGGCATCTTCATATATGTCAGCTTCTTTCAGGGCACCCCGAACTAGGGGCTTATGCACGTCCCGTAAGGGCCAGAAGGGTGCGGCTGAGCTCCAGCGGCCCGAACGACTTTTCCAGCACCAGATGGTCCTGGAATTGGGCGGTGATGCCACGGCCACCATAGGCGGTGGCGAACAGATAGGGGATATGCCGCTTGTCCAGTTCGGCGGCGAAGGGCAAGACGGTCTTGCCGTTAAGATGAACATCCAGCATGGCGACATCGAAATCATCGATGTCCACCAGCCGCATGGCGTCCTCAAGCCGGGGCACCACTGCCGCGATTTCGAAGGACAGCTCGTTGACCATGCCCTCAATCAGCATGGCTGCGTTCATTTCATCTTCCACCACCAGGATGCGCGGCGACGCCGTCCCCAGGTCGGGGGGCGGGCCCATTTCCGTGCCGTTGCGCATGCGGGGAACTCCGAATGGGAAGGGAGGGGGGGCGTCCTGAACCGCGAACGCCCGTTTTCGACTTTTGTTCCTGCCGGGCTTGACTGACGGGCGGGGCGCGGCCATGGAATTTTCATGATCGAACTTTCCGTCATCGTTCCCACCTACAAGGAACGTGGCAACGTCGCCGAATTGGTGCGCCGTCTGGACGCCGCCCTTGTGGGGTTGGCCTGGGAAGCGATCTATGTCGACGATAATTCCCCCGATGGCACAGCCGAAGCGGTGAAGGAGATCGCTGCCCGCGATCCGCGCGTGCGCTGCCTGAAGCGGGTAGGGCGGCGCGGCCTGGCGGGGGCCTGCATCGAAGGCATCATGTCGTCCGCCGCGCCCTATGTGGCGGTGATCGATGCTGACCTGCAGCATGACGAAAAGGTGCTGCCCGCCATGCTGGCGAAGTTGCGCGATGGCGGCGCTGATCTGGTGGCGGGCACCCGATATGTCGAAGGCGGCAGTGCCGCCAGCTTCTCGCAGCGCCGCAGCGCCCTGTCGTGCTTCGCCACCCAGCTGACGCGGGGTCTGACCGGCACGGCGCTGACCGACCCCATGTCCGGCTTTTTCATGATGCGCCGCGACCGCTTCGACCAGATCGCGCCGCGTCTGTCGCCGCAGGGCTTCAAGATCCTGCTCGACATCGCCGGTTCGGAAAAACTGCGCATCGCCGAACAGCCCTATGTCTTCGGCGAACGCTTTTCCGGTGAATCCAAGCTCAACATCCAGATCGGCTTTGAATTCCTGGGCCTGCTAGCGGCGAAAGCCACCGGCGACATGCTGGACCCGCGCGTCGTCTATTTCGCGCTGGTGGGAAGCCTGGGCGTTGTGGTGCACCTGATTGTGCTGTGGACCGCGCTGACGGCGGGGCTTTCCTTCTTCACCGCGCAGATCATCGCCACCCTGGTCGCCATGACCGGCAACTTTCTGCTCAACAACGAGATCACCTATCGCGACCACCGTCTCAAGGGCGCGGCGGCGGTGAAGGGCTTGATCCTGTTCGGGCTCTTTGCTTCGGCGGGCGCCATCGCCAATGTCGATATCGCCGAATGGCTCTATGGCAGCCCCACCACCGGCACCTTCTGGTGGGCGGCGGGCGCGGCGGGCGCGATCATGAGCGCCTTCTGGAATTACGCGATGTCCACGCTTTTTGTGTGGCGTGCCAGATGAATTGGGTTTCACCCCCTCCGGCCGCCACGTGGGCAAGCCCGCTAGCGGCCACCTCCCCCTCTGATGTGCTTCGCACAAGATGGGGAGGCGGGGCAGTGCTTTGCATTGCTATCCTGATCGCGCTGCGCGCGGTGATGGCCGCGATCCTGCCGCTGTCGGCGGATGAAGCCTATTACCTGTTGTGGTCGCAGCATCTGCAGGCGGGCTATTACGACCATCCACCTGCCATCGCCTTCCTGATCCGCGCCGGGACGTTTGTCTTCGGCGAAACTCCGCTGGGTGTGCGCGCCGCCGGTATCATGCTCTCCATCCCCACAAGCTCGTTCGTCTGGAACACGGCATCGCTGATCCTGAAAGACGAGAAGAAGGCAGCGCTGGCGGCCGTCTTTTTCAATCTCACCCTGATGACAGCGGTGGAGATGATGGCGGCGACGCCGGACATGCCATCCATCGTCACCGTTGCCGCCTTCCTCTGGGCGGCGGCGAAAGCGCAGGCGACGCAGGATGGCCGCTGGTGGCTAGCGGCAGGCGTCGCGGCGGGCCTGTCGCTGCTGTCGAAATATTCCGGGCTGTTTGTCGGGCTGGGCGTGTTCGTCTGGTTGCTGCTGGATTCGCGAGGACGCTCTTGGCTGAAAACAATTTGGCCCTGGGCGGGCGGGGCGCTGGCCTTCCTCATCTTACTGCCGCATCTTCTCTGGCAGGCGCAGCATGACTGGATGACGTTCGTCTTCCAGTTCGGCCGCGTCGGCGGCGGCAATCCCACCGTGCGCTATCTGATCGAACTGATCGGATCGCAACTCGGCCTCGCCACGCCCTTGATACTGGTGCTGGGCGCGATGGGTTTCTGGCAGGCGCGCCGTCCTGGCGATGATCGCTTTCTGCTGTTCGTGCCGCTGGCGGTGACGCTGCTCTATTTCCTCAGCCACGCGCTGCGCGACCGGGTGCAGGGCAACTGGCCGTGCTTCCTCTATCCCATCCTGGCGATCCTGGCGGCGGATGCGCCGAGCCAGACCAGGCGCTGGCTGGCGGTGTCAGCGGCGCCCGTGGCGGCAGTGCTGCTGGCGGCGGTCTATATCCAGGTGGCGTTCGGGGTACCGCTGAAGAATGACCCTTCGGCGCGGCTGCTGGCGCGGGATTTTCCCGAAGCAGCGCGCGCCCTTGCTGAGAGCACCGGCACGGTGGTGACCAGCGACTACCAGACCACCGCTTTGCTGAAGCATTATCAGCCGCATCTCACCGTCATCCAGGTCATCGATCCGCAGCGCTATCTTTGGGCGCCGGACACCGGACCACTCGGTGGGCAGGTGGTCTATTTCGCCGAGAAGCGTCGCGCCCGTCCGGAGTTGATGGAAGGCAAGGCGCAGTTGATCAGTAGCCCGATGGATTTCGGTGCGTCGGGAAATTATGCGGGCTATCTTCTGCACGCGCCCAAGCCATCGCTGACCGGCAAAGTTCTCTAAATTGAAGAAATCCTAGCCGCGCATTCCGCGCGTCGACCCGCAGCATCCGCTAGCTTCCCCCCTTCGGCGCGCAGCGCCGTGGAAGGGGGAGTTGTCACAACGAAGTGTCGACGGAGCTGACCTGAGTTGTGACGGAGGGGGATCGTCTAAAACGAAAAAGCCCCCCGAAGGGCGGCTTTTTAGGATTGAGCGGACACCCGAGGCGGGCTGTCGAAGGGGCTGGGGGCGTTCCGGATCGGACGTCCGCTCTATAACAAGTATAACATATTGATAATATTGTTTCTTTTATGACGCCGGATAAGCAATCCCACAATCCATCCAACAAATAGAAATTCGCTGGGCCTGTCTCGTTGACTACCCCCACCCCCCTTCGCCTTCGACGGGGTGGGGTCAACATCCACATAGACCCGCCATGTAAATGGGCCGGATTTTTAGGCTCGACCCTGCTGGCTATTAAATACACACATTCAGGTGTATATACTACGCCAGACATCAGGGCGGATCAGGCGATGGCCGAGAATGCAGGGCAGTTCCAGAAGGGCGTGAGCGGCAATCCCGGCGGGCGGCCACGCGAGATTGGCGAGATCCGTGATCTAGCCCGCGCTCAC
>CANFDA010000002.1 GCA_947445215.1 Alphaproteobacteria bacterium
ATGTCCCCCGCCGCTCCATCGAGGAGGCGGCGGCGGTGATGAATTTGCTGACCGAGAAGCGCGCGTGACACTGATGCCCACTTCTCTTGTCTTGGCCTCCGGCAGCGCCAGCCGGTCGGCGCTGCTGCGCGAGGCGGGCGTCGATCTGATCAAGGACCCTGCCGAAATCGATGAAGCCGCGCTGATGCGCCGGCTTTTCTTAGCGAGCAAAGCGAGCTTAGAAAACCCGAGCGCCACGGAGGGCCGCTATAGCAGCCCGAGCGGGCAGCCGGGCGAACCGGCGGACATCGTCGCCCGTGTGCTGGCCGAGGAAAAAGCGAAAGCCGTCTCGCGCCGCCATCCCGGGGCGCTGGTGCTGGGTGGGGACTCGGTGCTGGATTTTGACGGTGACCTGATCAGCAAAAGCCCGGACGCAGCGGCGGCGCGGGCACTGCTGGCGCGGCTGTCGGGCAAGACCCACCGTATTGTTTCCGCCGTGGCGCTGGTGCGCGATAGGCAGATCGTCTGGACCCATGTCGGCGAAGGGCGGCTGACCATGCGGCGTTTAAGCCCGGATTTCCTTGACGCCTATCTGGAGGCCGAATGCCCGGCCATTCTTGCATCGGTGGGCTGCTATCATCTGGAGGGGCGCGGGGCGCAGCTTTTCGATAAGGTGGATGGCGATTATTTCTCCATCCTCGGCCTGCCGCTGCTTCCCGTGCTGGCGGCATTGCGAGAGCAAGGCGTCCTGAAGACATGAAGCGCGCAGGCATTATCGGCTGGCCCGTCGCCCATTCGCTCTCGCCGGCGCTGCATGGCTATTGGTTGCGCGAGCTTGGCATCGACGGCGAGATGGTGCGCCTGCCTGCCACGCCGGAGGACTTCGCCGCCGAAATCGCGCGCGTGCGCGAGGCCGGGTTTGCCGGCGTCAATGTCACCGTGCCCCACAAGGAAGCTGCCTTCGCGCTGGCCGACAGCAATGACGAGGCGGCGCAACTGGTGGGTGCGTCCAACCTACTGGTGTTCGGCGAAGACGGTATCACAGGCTTCAACACTGATTTCTACGGGCTGATGGAATCGCTGCGCGAGAATATCGGCGCGCTCACCAGCAAGACCGTAATCCTGCTGGGCGCGGGCGGCGCCGCGCGCGGCGCTGTGCTCGCTCTCGATATGCTGGGCGCGGAAACCATTCATATTCTCAACCGCGATCCCGCGCGGGCGGAAACGCTGGCGGCGATGCTGGCGCCGCAAATGCCGGACACCGAATTGGCGCCGGGCGCGCTGTCTGACTGGAACGACGCCGCCTTCGACGCCGCCTTGGTGGTCAACAGCACCAGTGCCGGCATGGGCAGCAATCCGCCTCTGGCGCTTGATCTGTCTCTGCTGCTACCCGACGCGCTGGTTTGCGACATCGTCTACAATCCGCTGGAAACCCCTTTGCTAAAGGACGCGGTGGCACGCGGTCTGCTCACCATCGACGGGCTGGGGATGCTGATGCACCAGGCGGTGCCGTCCTTTGAAGCCTTTTTCGGGGCGCGGCCCGAAGTGACGCCCGGCCTGCGCGCCGCGTTAGTCGAGGCGCTGAATGGGCGCTAGACCCTTCATCATCGGCCTCACCGGTGCGATGGGCATGGGCAAGAGCGCTACCGCCGGCCTGTTTGCGGAGCGCGGCATTCCCGTGTTCGACGCCGACCGCGCCGCGCACGACATCTACGCCAATCCGGTATCAGTGCAGCGCGATCTTGAAGCCCTGTTTCCCGGCTGCGTCATCGAGGGCAGCATCAGTCGCACCCGCGTCGCCGCCCAGATGACGCCGGAAAAGCTGGCGCGGCTGGAGGCCCTGATCCATCCCGTGGTGCTGCAGATGCGCGAGCAATTCGTCGGGCATCACGCGGCCGCGCCCATCCTGCTGTTCGACACCCCCCTGCTGCTGGAGACCGGCGCAAAGGTCGATGCGGTGGTGGTGGCCTCGGCCCCCGAACAGGTTCAGCGCCAGCGGGTGCTGGCGCGGCCCGGCATGACGGAAGCGAAATTCGCCGCCCTTTCGGCCCGCCAGCTCAGCGACGCACAAAAGCGTGCACAGGCGGATTATGTGGTGATGACGGACAAGGGCTTGGATGACGCTCACGAACAGGTCAAAATGATTCTCGCGGATATTCGACAGAAAATTTCCCATGCGTGAGATCGTTTTCGACACCGAAACCACGGGCTTCGAACCCAGTGATGGTCACCGCATCGTGGAAATCGGCCTGGTCGAACTGGTGGATCACTTCCCCACCGGGAACGAACTGCGCTTCTACCTGAACCCTGAACGGGAAGTGCCGATCGAATCGCAGCGGGTGCACGGCCTCTCCAACGGCTTCCTCGCCGACAAACCGCTCTTTGCCGCCGTGGCGGATGAAATCCTCGCCTTTATCGGCGACGCGCCGCTGGTGATCCACAATGCCAGCTTCGACATCAAGTTCATCAATGCCGAACTGGCGCGCTGTGGGCATCCACCCATCCCGCTGCACCGGGCCATCGACACCATCGAGATCGCCAAGCGCAAATTGCCGGGCGCGCGCTATTCGCTGGACGAATTGTGCAAGCGCTTCGCCATCGACCTGTCAGCCCGCACCAAGCATGGCGCGCTGCTGGACTGCCAGCTGACGGCGCAGGTCTATCTGGAGCTGATCGGCGGGCGGCAAAAAGGCTTCTCGCTCGCGCCCGCCGAGATCGCGGCCTCCGCCGCGCAAGGCCCCGGCCCGGCGCGCAAGCGCCCCGTCCGGCTACCCTCGCTGCTCACCGAAGAGGAGCAGGCGCGCCACGCCGCCTTCATCGCCAAGGAGCTTGGCGACAAGCCGTTATGGCTGAAATCCGCTTGATGTATTAGGCTGTCCCGACGGCCGGACCCTGGATGCCACCCGCCGCCAGCTTGCTCTGGTAGAGCGCGGCGAAGTCGATCGGGTCGATCATCAGGGGTGGCATGCCGCCGTCGCGCACCACATCGGCGACGATGCGGCGGGCGAAGGGGAACAGCATGTGCGGTGCCTGGATCAGCAGCAGTGGTTGTAGCATGTCGTCCGGAATGCCGACGATGCGGAACAGGCCGGCATAGGCCAGTTCCATCAGGAACACGGTCTTCTCGCCCTGCTTGGCGCTGACGCGCAGCTTGAGCTCGACTTCGAAATGCTCCTCGTCGCCGCGGCGGGCCTGCAGGTCCACGCCTAGATCGATCTGGGGGCCCTGGTTCATCAGCGCCGGGGCGCCGGGGTTCTCGAAGGAGAGGTCCTTGATGTACTGGGCGACGATGCCGACCCCAGCCTGGGCTTCGCCGGTCTCGGGCGTCTTGCCTTCTTCGCTCATGGTTCTTTCCTTCATTTACGCAAATGCGGGCCGGGCGCTACCATGGTTTCCGCCGGGCTGACAAGGAGAAGCCCAAAAGGGATACTTTCAAAGCGGCGCTTTCCAGCGGGAAACAGGCGGTTTAGGATCCACGCCCCAATTTCCTAGGTCGCGTTATGTCGGAATCCCAGTTGATCATCCTTGGCGTCGCCGCCATCGTCGCGGTGGGCGTGTTTGTACGCCTTTTCATGGTGCTGGGCCGCCGGAACGAGGTCGAACCACCGCCGCGCGTGCCCGGATGGGTGGGGGGTGGCCAGGCGGAACCTGCCAGCACTGAACCGGCCCGGCCCGTTCCGGCCCCGGCCCAGCTTCCAGACACGCCCGGCCTGTTCGAGATCCAGATGGCGGACAAGGATTTCGATGCAGGCAAGTTCCTGGACGGCGCACGCGCCGCCTACGGCATGATCGTCACCGCCTTCGAGAAGGGCGACCGCGACGCGCTGAAGCCGCTGGTCTCGCCCGAAGTGCTGGAAGGTTTTTCCACCGCCATCACAGCGCGCGGTACCGCGCCCGCGCGCTTCAACTTTGCCTCGGTGCGCGAGGCGCGCCTTACCTCGGCGTCGGTGCATGACGGCTTGATGGAAATTACCGTCGCCTTCACGGCGGCCTTCGAGACTACCGAAGGCGTGGGCGCGCCGCATGAAGTGACCGACCGCTGGATCTTCCAGCGCAGCGTGGGCGCCGCTGACCCCAACTGGACGCTGGTGGCCACCGCGGGCGAGGAGCAATGAGGCATCTCTTCGGCGCGGTCCTGCTGGCGCCGTTGCTGGCGGGTTGCGCCGTCCGGCCGCCTGTACCGGCACCGGCTCCTCTACCACCGCCCGTTGCTGCAGCTGTGCCTGCGCCGCCTGCGGCACCCGTTGTTGCGCAGCCCGCACCGCCCCCCCCCTTCCGTCTGACGCGCGCCGTCTTTACTGATCTGCCGGACTGGAGCACCAGCAACTTCGACGACGCCCGCGCCTCCTTTCGCCGGGGTTGCGCAGCGCTGACGCGGCGCAGCGCCGACAGCGCCCTCAGCGGCACAGGCCATGCGGGCAATGCGGGCGACTGGACTACCGTCTGCAACGACACTGGCACTGCCAGCCGCCCATTCTTTGAAACGCGCTTCACGCCCTATGCCATCAGCGCGGGCGCGGAAGCGGGCGGGCTTTTCACCGGCTATTACGAGCCGCTGCTGGAAGCGTCCCTGACGCGCGGCGGCATCTATCAGACTCCCGTCTATGGGCTTCCCACTGACCTGGTGCAGGCCAACCTCAGCGCCTTCAACAGCAAATATGCTGGCGAGCGCATCTCCGGCCGGGTCGAGAATGGGCGGCTGGTGCCCTATGCCAATCGCGCCGAAATCAACGCCAGGCCACCGCAGGCGCAGATACTGTTATGGGCCGCCGATCCGGTGGCGGCGTTCTTTCTCGAGATTCAGGGCTCGGGCCGCGCCCGGCTGCCCGATGGACGCATGCTGCGGCTGGCCTATGCCGGCGGCAATGGCCGCGCCTATACCGCCATCGGCCGCACGCTGATCAATGAAGGCCAGCTGACGCGCAAGACGGTCTCGCTGCAAACCATCCGCGCCTGGCTGAAGGCCAATCCGGCGCAGGCACGGCGGGTGATGGAAACCAACGAATCTTACGTCTTCTTCGCGCGGGAGGAACTGGCCGCCGGTGTGTCCGGCCCCAATGGCACGCTGGGCGTACCGCTGACGCCGCGTGCCAGCCTGGCCATCGACTCGCGGTTGAATGCGCTGGGCGCACCCTTCTTTGTGGTGGCCGACGGCCGCGATCCGGTGCGCGGCCTGATGATGGGGCAGGACACCGGCGGCGCGATAAGGGGCGCGGTGCGCGGCGATATCTTTTTCGGCTTCGGCGATGAGGCAGAAAGCCGGGCGGGGATGATGAATGCGCCGGGACGGCTCTATGTCCTGTTGCCCAACGAGATCGCGGCCAAAATCGGAGCCGCGCGCGACTATCCCCTATGAAGCGCAACACCACCCGCCCCGGCGCCGACAGGCGCCCAACGGAATTTGAGCGCAAGGAGTTCGAAGAGGATTTCCGCCTCAACCGTCCGATCAAGCCGAAGGTGGCTAAGCGCGCCGAGAAGGCGTCCGGCCGCAGTGGCGCCCCCTGCGCCGCGAATGCGGCGCAAAAAGAAAAATTGGATGGCAACGCCCAGGACCGGCTCGATCGTGGCCTGATCGCGCCCGACGCCACGCTTGATCTGCATGGCATGACCCAGAACGCGGCGCATCGCGCCTTACAGAATTATCTGCGCGGGGCGCGTGAGCGCGGCAACCGCCTGATCGTCGTGGTGACGGGCAAGGGCAATCCGCGCGCCGCCGACGCGGCGGCCTGGACGCAAAGTCCGCACGGCGTGCTGAAGGATATGGTACCGCGCTGGCTGGCCGAACCGGGGGCGGCGCAATGGATCGCCCGGGTGCAGCCCGCCCATATCCGCCATGGCGGCGGCGGCGCGCTGTACGTTTATTTGCGGAAGAGCCGATGAGACAGCAATTCCACACGGTCGCGTTGCAGACGCGCGGCGCGCGCCTTTACGAGTTCACGCGCGATGCTGAAACCTTTGTGCGGGCCAGCGGCATCGCGGACGGGCTGCTGACCTGCTTCATCCGCCACACTTCGGCCTCGCTGCTGATCCAGGAGAATGCCGATCCCAATGTACAGCGCGATCTGATCGACGCCTTTGACCGCCTCGTGCCGCAGGATTTCGACTATGTCCATGATGACGAGGGGCCGGACGACATGCCCTCGCACATCAAGAGCGCGCTGACGCAGGTTTCCATCGGCGTGCCGGTGCGCGGCGGCCAGATGGTGCTGGGCACCTGGCAGGGGCTTTACTTGTTCGAGCATCGCACCGCGCCGCATGGACGCGAAGTGCTGCTGCATATCGTCGGCGACTAGATCAGGCTGTTTTTCTCGGCCAGTTCGCGCAAGGAAACTTCCGGCCGCGCGCCGTAATGCGAGATCACTTCCGCCGCCGCCAGGCAGCCCAACTTGCCGCAATCGGCGAGCGACTTGCCGTGGGTCAGGCCATAAAGCACGCCGGCCGCGAACTGGTCGCCCGCGCCGGTGGTGTCCATCAGCTTCGACGCCGGGGCCGCTGGCACTTCGTGCACGCCGTTGCCATGGACGATGACGCAGCCTTTTTCCGAGCGCGTCAGCGCGGCGACGCCGCCCCAGGCCTTCATGCGCTCCACCACCTGGTCGAAGCTGTTCACCTGGAACAGGGCGTGGGCCTCGTCCTCATTGGCGAAGAGAATGTCCACTTCGTTTTGGAACAGATGTAGGAATTCATCGCGGAAGCGGCCGACGCAAAAGCTGTCCGACAGCGTCAGGGCGATCTTGTTGCCGGCTTCGTGCGCGATCTTCATCGCCTTGCGCGAGGCGTCCTTGGCGGCGGGCTCGTCCCAGAGATAGCCTTCGACATAGGTGATTTCGGCGGCGGCGATCTCGTGCGGGAAAACATCTTCCGGTGTCAGTTCGCGGCAGGCGCCCAGATAGGTGTTCATGCTGCGCTGGCCGTCCGGCGTCACCGCGATCAGGCTGCTAGCCGTGGCCGAGCCCTTGTTGCCCAGCGGCGTGGAATAATCGATGCCCAGCGACTTCATGCTGGACGAGAACACCGCGCCCAGCCGGTCGGCATGCACCTTGCCGACATAGACGCCCTTGGCGCCCAGCGAGGCCAAGCCCGCCATGCTGTTGGCGAGGCTGCCACCGGCGGCTTCATGGCCCTTGCCCGCCGTTTCGAGCGCTTTATTGAGTTCGAAGGCGCGGAATTCGTCGGTCAGGGTCATCGCGCCCTTGGCGATCTTGTGCTCGAGCAGGAAGGCGTCATCGACGCTGGCGAAGATGTCGACGATGGCGTTTCCGAGACCGGCGACATGATACTTGTGCGGCATGGAAATTCCCCAGCGGATGGCTGGGGCGGAGCCATAAGCGAGCCGCGCGGCCTGTGCAAGGTTGCCCCCGCAGCCCAGGATATGCAGGATAGCGCCATGATCCGCCGCCTGGCTATTTCGGGAATTTTGCTCGCGCTGGCGGGCTGTGCGCAACAGGGTCGCGCGCCTGCGTCTGCATCCGGCACGCCGCCCCGGCCCGCAATGCCTGCGCCCGCCGTGCCGATCCCGCCCGCGGGCGAACCGCGCGACTTCGTCAACCTGCCGCCCGCCAATCTGCGCAGTCTTCTGGGCCAGCCCGCCTTTGTACGCCAGGATGGCGGCACCGAGATCTGGCGTTATGACGGCGCGTCATGCCGAGCGTTTTTCTTTTTCCAGGGACCCGTCGGCAGCCAGACTGTGCGCCATGTCGAAACGCTACCGGCGGGTAGCGCCAGCGCCGCCGATCCGCTCTGCCTCAACGATTTGCGGGCCTCGCGGCCCGCAAGTTAGTTTTTGGTCGCGCGCCCTGCGGAAAACCGCTCCGCACTTTTCCGGGCCCCCGCTCCTGCGGGCCGCGAAACCGGCAATTTAATTTTTTTCTCGCCCCGGCTCGCGCCGACGCTCCGGGCTTTCTCCAACAGAGCTTCCTTGGTTTTGTCCTTGAAGCGGCAGAGATTGCGCACCACGCAAACCGGACACAGCGGCTTGCGCGCAATGCAGGTGTAGCGCCCGTGCAGGATCAACCAGTGATGCGCATGCAGCGCATAGGCGTCCGGCACGATTTTCTCCAGCGCCAATTCCACCGCCAGAACACCCTTGCCCGGGGCTAGGCCGGTGCGGTTGGAGACGCGAAAAATGTGCGTGTCCACCGCCATGGTCTTTTCGCCGAAGGCGGTGTTCAGCACCACATTGGCGGTCTTGCGCCCAACGCCGGGCAGTTCCTGCAAGGCGTCGCGGTCGCGCGGCACGACGCCATTGTGTTTCTCGACCAGCAGCTTCGCCGCCGCCATGACGTTCTTCGCCTTGCCGCGATACAGCCCGATGGTCTTGATGTGCTCGATCAGCGCCTCTTCGCCCAGTGCCAGCACCGCTTCCGGTGTGCTGACCTTTGCGAAAAGCGCCTTGGTCGCCTTGTTCACGCCCTTGTCCGTGGCCTGCGCCGACAGCGCCACTGCCACTAGCAAGGTGTAGGCGTTACTGTGTTCCAGTTCGGTTTTCGGTTCGGGATTCTGCTTCTTCAGGCGTGCGAAGAACTCTTCCGCCTCAGCCGGTGACAGGCGCTTGCCTTTTGGTCCCTGGCGGCGCCGCTCGTCGCTCATGGACGTCATGTCCACATCCCTCCTCGCTCCTGGCTCCTGGCCAGTGACCAAAAATTCTGCGCGCTCCCGGCGGCTAAAGTCCAAGAACGTCCGTCATGGCGTACATGCCTGGCTTCTTGCCATGGCCCCACTTGGCGGCGCTCAAGGCGCCATGGGCGAAGATGGTGCGGTCTTCAGCCGTGTGCGACAGGGTGATGCGCTCGCCCATCCCGGCGAAGATCACCGAATGCTCGCCGACCACCGTGCCGCCGCGCAGGGTGGCGAACCCGATGGTGCCGCCCTCGCGCGCGCCGGTATGGCCGTCGCGCGACTTGACCCAATGCTTGTCGAGCGAGGTGTCGCGGCCCTTGGCGGCGGAATCGCCCAGCAGCAGCGCTGTACCGGACGGGGCATCGACCTTGTTGCGATGGTGCATTTCCAGCACCTCGATGTCGTATTCGGGCAGCGAACGGGCCGCGCGCTCCACCAGCGCCGCCAGCAGATTCACGCCCATGCTCATATTGCCCGACTTGACGATCACGGCGTGGCGGGCGGCGGCCCTGAGGCGATCCTCACCTTTAGCGTCAAAGCCGGTGGTGCCGATGACATGGACGATGCGCGCCTGCGCCGCCAGGTCGGCCAGCATCATCGACACCATCGGGGCGGTGAAATCGACAATGCCCTGCGCTTGGGCCAGCACCGGCAGCGGATCGGCGGTGAGTTTGATGCCATTGGGCTGCATGCCCGACAGGGTGCCGGAATCCATGCCCAGATTAGGATGGCCTTCCGCTTCCAGCGCGCCGCACAGGGTGATGCCGGAGCCCTGGGCGATCTCGCGGATCAGGGTTCGGCCCATGCGGCCAGACGCGCCGGCAACGACAAGTTTCACTTCGGACATGAAAGCCCCCTGTGGAGCGACGGCCTGGGAAAGTGCGAAGCGGTTTTCCGTAGGCCGCGCGAAAATTAAAAAATAACGCTAGGCGCTGGTTTTCACGCCCGCGGGCGCCTCTTCCTTCTTCGCCACCGTCACCATGGCCGGACGCAGCAGACGCCCGCTGATGGTGTAGCCGCTCTGCACCACATCGACGATGGTGCCAGCCGGCTTGCCGTTGCCCGGCACTTCGGCGATGGCCTGGTGCAGGTTGGGGTCGAACTTGCCGTCGGTATCGACCGGCTTGATGCCGTGGCTTTCCAGGGTGGAGATCAGCTGGCGGTCGGTAGCCTCGATGCCGTCCAGCACCGCGACGATGGCGGGGTCGGCTGCCGCGCGCGCCTGCTCCGGCACGGCGGCCAGGGCGCGGGCGAAATTGTCGGCGATGCCGACCATGTCGCGGGCGAACCTGGTCACGGCATACTGGCTGGCCTCGACCTTCTCGCGGGCGGCGATGCGGCGGACATTCTCGGTCTCGGCCATGGCGCGCAGGCGCTGGTCTTTGAGCTCGGTATTTTCCAGCTTGAGGGCGTCCAGCACGGCGAATTCGGCCGCGTGCGGGTTCTCGGTATCGGGGAGTTGGGTCGGTTCGTCGTGCGTATCGTTCATGGGGCCTCTTTATTACCTAACCTAGCAATCGTCCAATGACTTTCGCGGTATGGTCGACCAAGGGAATGATGCGGCCATAATTGAGCCGCGTCGGACCCAGGACGCCGATCACCCCCACAATGTGCCCGGCGGCATTGGCGTAGGGGGCGGCGACAATAGAAGACCCGGACAGGGAGAACAGCCCGTTCTCCGAGCCGATGAAGATCCGCACCCCGTCGCCGGCCTTCACTAGTTCCAAGAGCCGGATCAGGTCGTTCTTGCGCTCGATATCGTCGAACAGATGGCGCACCCGCTCGATGTCGGCGCGGGCTTCCACGCTTTCCAGCAGGTTGGCGGTGCCTCGCACGATCAGGGTTTTTTCCTCGGCGCTGCCGCCGGAGGGTTGAGTAATGGTGGCCAGGCCGTCTGCCACAATCTTGGCGGTGAGCGCATCCAGTGCCGTGCGCTCGCTTTCCAGCTCGGTCAGCACTTCGGCGCGGGCATCGTCCAGGGTGCGGCCGCGCAGCCGCGCGCCCAGGTAATTGCTGGCTTCCCACAGGGCCGAAACCGGCAGGCCCGGCGGGGTATCGATCACCCGGTTCTCGACCTGGCCATCCTCGAACACCATCACCACCAGCGCCTTGCCCGGCGCCACGGCGACGAATTCGACATGCTTGAGCGACGCATCCTGCTTCGCCGTCACGACCAGACCGGCGCAGCGCGACAGGCCAGACAGCGCCTGGGTGGCCTGTGTCAGGGTGTCTTCCATGCCGCGGCCGCTGGCGATGACGCGGGCTTCGATCTCGCGGCGCTCGTCGGTGCCCAGATCGCCGACCTCCAGCATGCCGTCCACGAACAGGCGTAGCCCCCGCTCGGTGGGGGCGCGCCCGGCGCTGGTGTGCGGGGCATAAAGCAGGCCCATCGCTTCCAGATCGGCCATGACGTTGCGGATCGAGGCGGGGGACAGGCTCAGCGGCAGGCGCTGGGACAGGGTGCGGCTGCCCACGGGCTCGCCGGATGCCAGGAAGGCTTCCACCAGATGGCGGAAGACCTCGCGCGGGCGCTCTCCGAGGGCAGTGGGGGGAAAGACCGAATCCAAAATCAAGCCCTTGATAATATATGATATAACGAATGGCGGGGTGGCTGGTTGCGCCCATCCGCCCGCGCCGGTAGGTAACGCCTGACTTTTCCGACTTCAACTATAGGACGGCCCATGCGCCCCTCAAAACGTGCCCCCGACCAGATGCGGACCGTCAGCCTCACCCCCGGCTTTGCCCGTCATGCCGAAGGCTCCTGCCTGGTGAAGTTTGGCGACACCCATGTGCTGGTCACCGCCAGCCTGGAAGAAAAGGCGCCTCCCTTCCTCAAGGGCACCGGCAAGGGCTGGGTGACGGCGGAATACGGCATGCTACCCCGCTCCACCCATGACCGCATGCGCCGCGAGGCGGCCAGCGGCAAGCAGTCGGGCCGCACTCAGGAAATTCAGCGCCTGATCGGCCGCAGCCTGCGCGCGGTGATCGATCCCGTGGCGCTGGGCGAGCGCCAGATCACCGTCGACTGCGACGTGCTGCAGGCCGATGGCGGCACTCGCACCGCGGCCATCACGGGCGGCTATGTCGCGCTGGCCCAGTGCGCCGCCTTCATGAAGAAGATCGGCATGGTGAGTGCGCCCATCCTGAAGGACCACGTCGCGGCGGTGTCGTGCGGCATCTCCAAGGGCGTGCCGGTGCTGGATTTGGACTATGACGAGGACAGCGTGGCGGAAACCGATGCGAATTTCGTCATCCTGGGCAGCGGCGGACTGGTGGAGCTGCAAGGCACCGCGGAAGGCGCGCCCTTCAGCGAAGAAGAATTCCTGGTGCAGCTTAAGCTGGCGCGCAAGGGCGCCAACGAACTGGTAGCGCTGCAGAGGGCGGCGTTGGCGTAATGCGCTTGCCGCGCGGCTCCCAGCTTGTCGTCGCCAGCCACAATGTGGGCAAGGTGCGCGAGATCAAGGCGCTGCTGGGGCCGCATGGCATCGAGCCGATCAGTGCGGGCGATCTGGGACTGCCGGAGCCGGACGAGACCGAAACCATGTTCGTGGGCAATGCCGAATTGAAGGCGCGCGCCGCCGCGCTGGCGTCGGGACATTTCGCGCTGGCGGACGATTCAGGCTTGAGCGTGAAAGCCTTAGATGGCGCGCCCGGCATCTATTCGGCGCGATGGGCTGGGGTGGCGAAAGATTTCTCCATCGCCATGGCGCGGATAGAACGTGAACTGCGGGTGGCCGCCGCCACGGATTACGCGGCCCATTTTACCTGCGCCCTTTCGCTCTGCAGCCCGCATGGCGAGATGCAGAGCTTTGCGGGCGAAGTGCATGGCACGCTGACCTTCCCGCCGCGCGGCAAGAATGGCTTCGGCTATGACCCTATCTTCATCGCGCAGGGCATGGATGTGACCTTCGCGGAGATGGACCCGGCGGCCAAGCACGCTATGAGCCACCGCGCCCGCGCTTTCGAAAAGCTGCTGCATAGCGGCATCTTCATCGAGAGTCTCTAATGATTTTGTCGCGCGGCCGGACGGAAAACCGCAAGAACACTTTTCCTGGCCGCGCTCCGTGAGCTTCGGCGTCTACGTCCATTTTCCTTTTTGCGCCGCCAAGTGTCCCTATTGCGACTTCAATAGCCATGTACGCACCGTGGTGGATGAAGAAGCCTGGGTCTCGGGCGTCGAACGCGAACTGGAATGGACGGCGCAACAGCAAGTAGAACGCCCTGTGGTCGAAACCATTTTCTTCGGCGGCGGCACGCCGTCGCTGATGAGCGGCGCATCGGCGGGTCGCGTGCTGGCGAAAATATCCGATCTGTGGCCGATGGCCAATGATGCCGAGATCACGCTGGAAGCCAATCCTGCCAGCACCGACGCCGCCCGCTTCGCCGATTACCGCGCCGCCGGAATCAATCGCGCCTCTCTGGGCGTCCAAGCGCTGAACGATGCCGATTTGAAAAAACTGGGCCGCCTGCACGACAAGGCGGAAGCGGTGGCGGCGCTGGCCCTGGCGCAGAAGACTTTCGCGCGCGTCTCGCTCGACCTGATCTATGCCCGTCCGCAGCAGACCGAGGCGCAGTGGCGCGACGAACTGCGCGAAGCCATCGGTTTCGGCACCGAGCATCTCTCGCTCTACCAGCTCACCATCGAGCCGGAGACGCCCTATGCCTTGCTGCACCGGAAGGGCGAGCTGGTCATTCCCGACGATGATCTTGCCGCGGGATTGTACGAGACGACGCAGGAAGTCACCGAGGCCGCGGGACTGCCCGCCTACGAGATTTCCAACCATGCAAAGCCCGGCGCGGAAAGCCGCCACAATCTGATCTATTGGCGCTATGGCGATTATGCCGGTGTCGGTCCCGGCGCGCATGGGCGGTTGCGGGGCCGCGATGGCCGCATCGCCACCGCCGCAATCAAGCTGCCGGAACGCTGGCGCGACGCGGTGACGAACAAGGGCCAGGGCTTCGCCGAGCAAGTGGCGATCCATGACGGCGATGCCGCCCGCGAACATCTGCTGATGAATCTGCGCCTGCGCGAAGGCCTCGACCTGGCAGCCTATGAATTGCGCTGGGGCATGCGCCCGCCGCCGGACAAGCTGACGGCGATGGCCGCACACGGCTTGCTGGCGCTGGACGGCGATACCCTCACCGCCACGCCCCGGGGGCGGCTGGTGCTAAACGCTTTGATCGCGGAAATCCTCAATTAAACGCGAGCCCGGCATTCCGCCGGGCGACCCGCAGCATCGACGAACTTCCTTCCCCCTTATGCACGAAGCGCATCCAAAGGGGGGCGTCGCAAAGAGGTGTTTGCGTCTTCGCAAATCCGACTTGCGACGGAAGGGGGTAAATCAACGACTTCTTTGCGCTTCCAGCTCGCGCACGCGCTGTTCCAGTGTCTGGGCGTTGCCGCCTGTGCTGACGGGCACCGGCTGCGCCAGCGCCGGTTGCGGCCCCTGTATCGCAAGGAAAGCGGCGCAGCGCTGCGCCACATCGATCGGGAATTCGATCGGCGCACGGACGAACTTCTTGTCGTCACTGATCTGAAGCCCCTACGTCTGCGCCATTTCCTTGACGAAGATGACGCAGTTGCGCGCGTCGATGTCATAGGAAGGCTGCGGCCAGTTGCGCCAGCGATCCACTGTCGCCAGCACGGCGCGATACTGCTCATCCGACACCACCAGGGAAAGGCGATGGTCCGCGCCTTCTAGATAGTCGGGCGGCAGTGGCGAGGGATCCATCTCGCCCATTACCTTTTCCCACGGCACGTTGATGAAGATGTTCCTGGCGGTGAAACCGTAATTTCCGCTGACAGCTGTGCCGTCTTGCGTCGTGCCGCGCAGGATGACGAAGCCGTGCGGGAAATAGGTATTGAGGCCCTGCCCGAACAGATTGAATTCATGGCCGTAGAAATCGATGGTGACGGCGGCGCGCGCGGGCGCCATCGCCGCGAACAGTGCAAAGATCAATGCAAGGAGAGCCCACTTTTTTTAATCGCGGTTCCGGACGGAAAACCGCTACACACTTTTCCTGTCCGCACCAACAGCCGCACCCTTTACGAACCCGGGCGCTGGAAGGTCTTGGGCGCGGGGCCGATCACCTTGGGGCCTTCGCGGGTCATTTCCAGCACCGCCAGCCCACGTTCAGAGGTACCGTCGGGCCGGAAGCGGAACGTGCCGGTGACGCCCGCGAAACCGTTGGGGTCCATCAGGTTCGGCTTGGTGAACCGCTTGTAGGGCTGACCCTGCGCCAGCAACGCCACCAGCGCCACGCCGTCATAGGCGAGGCTGGCCAGCGTCGCCGGGGCCGCGCCGAAGCTGGCACGATATTTTGCGACGAAATCGACATCGGCGTTGGGCTCCGGCGCGGCGTACCAGCCGCCTTCCAGCGCCGCTTCGCGGCCCAGCGTCTCGTCGTCCCACAGGCCGGTGCCCAGCAGCTTGGTCTTGTCGCGATTGGGCACCAAAGGCGCCATGGCGCGCAGCACCGGCCCGCCCTGGGCGATCATCACCGCATCGGGATTGGCGGCGCCGATCTCACGCGCCGGGGTCATGGCGGCGCTGGGGGTGGGCGTGAACTTGGTCACCGTCACGGTTTCACCCTTGGCGGTGGCGACGGCCTCGCGCAACGCCTCGGCGGTGAGTTCGCCATAGGCGTTGTTGGGCACCAGCGCGGCGAAGCGCTTGTTGCCGTGCTGCGCGGCGAAGCCCACCACGCGGGCAACTTCGTTGCCCGGCAGGAAGCTGATAAGATAGACGCCTCGCCCCGCCACCGACTTCTCGGTGGAGAAGGCCAGCACCGGAACGCCGCGCTCGCGCGTCACGGGCGCGACGGCGGCGGCGGATGTGCCGAACAGCGGGCCGACAATGACTTCCGAGCCTTGCGCCAGCAGACGGCGGGCCGCGGAGGCGGCGGGTGCGCCGCCATTGCCTTCATCTTCCACCATCAGGATCATGTTGGGGTTGCGGGCGTCGAACATTGCCAGCTGGGCGGCCTTCAGCATCGACTGGGCCAGGGCCCGGGTGCCCGCGTTGGTGGAGGTCAGCGGCAGGATGATCCCCACCCGCACGGGGGTGGCGCCTTCGGCCAGGTTGGGCAGGCGCAGATAGGCGGGCAGGTCGCGGTCCAGCGGATTGGGCGCGGGCGGGTCTTCCGGAATGGGGGTCGGGGCCTCGGCCACCACTTCGGGGGCGGGCGGGGGCGCGGGGCGGGCGCAGCCGGCCAGGACGGCTATCCCCATCAGCGCGGCAATGGCAAAAGAACGGGGCAATGAAAAACGCATCAAATCATCCTTCAGATAGGGCGAAATCTAAGCCTCCCGCTGCTCCGGGTAAACCGCCGCCGGGTTCCCTCATGGCGGGGCTGCACATCGTCGCCACCCCCATCGGCCATGCGCGGGACATTTCACTGCGGGCGCTGGAAACGCTCGCCGCCTGCGACCTGATCCTGGCCGAGGATACGCGCGTCACCTCCAAGCTGCTGTCGATCCACGGCATCCAGAAAAGCCTGTCACCCTATAACGACCACAATGCGGCGCAGGCCCGGCCCGCGATCCTGGACAAGTTGCGCCAGGGGGGCCGCATCGTGCTGGTGAGCGATGCGGGTACGCCGCTGGTCTCCGATCCCGGTTTCAAGCTGGTGCAGGCGGTGCTGGCCGAAGGGCTGCCGGTGCATGCGGTGCCGGGGCCGTCCGCCGCGCTGACGGCGCTGGCATTGGCGGGCCTGCCCACCGACCGCTTTCTTTTTGTGGGCTTTCTTTCGTCCAAGGCAGGAGAGCGGGCCCGCGCGCTGGAAGAACTCAAGAGCGTACGCGCCAGCCTGATCTTCTTTGAATCGGGACCGCGCCTGGCAGAGTCGCTGGCGGCGATGGCGGCAGTGCTGGGCCCGCGCGACGCCGCGGTGGCGCGTGAGCTGACCAAGCTGCATGAAGAAGTGCGGCGCGGGCTGCTGTCGGAACTGGCGGCGCATTATGAAAAGGTGGCGACGCCCAAGGGTGAGATCACCCTGGTGATCGGCCCGCCCGCCGAAGTCGAACCGGACACTGCCGCCATCGACGCGGCGCTGAAGGCTGCCTTGCCCTTCATGCCGGTGAAGTCGGCGGCGGAGATGATCGCGGGCCTGACGGGCGCATCGCGCAAGTCGGTCTATGACCGTGCGCTGGAATTGAAGGATGAATAGGCGCGCGCTTGCCGAGGGGCGTGGCCGCCGCAGCGAGACGTTGGCGGCTTGGGCGCTGCGGCTGAAGGGCTATCGCATCCTGAGCCGCCGCCTGAAGACGCCCCTGGGCGAAATCGACATGGTGGCGCCGCCCCTGTTCGGGCCGGTTTGCTTTATTGATGTCAAGGACCGCGCCGATGCGGGCGCGGCGGCGCTATCAGTTTCGCCGCAGCAGCGGACTCGCATTGCCCGGGCCGCCAACCTATATCTCGGAAGCCGCCCCGACTTGATGGCGCGCGGGGCACAGTTCGACATCATCGCCATCGCGCCGCGCTGCTGGCCGCAGCATCATGCCGATGCCTGGCGGGCCGACGATTTATAAGGGGGCAGGGGAATGACGCTCACCGTCGCGATCCAGATGGACCCGATCGAAAAGATCGACATCAACGGCGATTCCACCTTTGCCCTGGCGCTGGAAGCGCAGCAGCGCGGCCATACGCTGTTCTATTACGGCCCGCACGACATGAGCTGGCGCGATGGCGCGGTCAGCGCCTTCATCCGGCCGCTGGCGGTGAAGAACGTCAAGGGCGATCATTTCGCGCTGGGCGAAGGCGCGGTGCAGGACCTCTCGGCCCTGGATGTGGTGCTGATGCGCCAGGACCCGCCTTTCGACATGTCCTATATCAGCGCCACCCACATGCTGGAGCGCATCCACCCCAAGACGCTGGTGGTCAACGATCCGGCGGAAGTGCGCAACGCGCCGGAAAAGCTGTTCGTCACCACCTTTGCGGAGTTCATTCCACCCACGCTGATTTCATCGGACCCGCGCGCCATCCGCGCCTTCCGCGCCGAACACAAGGACATCATCCTGAAGCCGCTTTACGGCAATGGCGGCGCGGGCGTCTTCCGCGTCCGCGACGGCGACGAAAATCTGGGTTCGCTGCTGGAGATGTTCACCGCCTTCTACCGCGAGCCGGTGATCGTGCAGCGCTACATTCCCGAGGTCCGCAAGGGCGACAAGCGTATCATTCTGGTGGGTGGCGAATTCGCCGGGGCGATCAATCGCGTCCCGGCTGAAGGCGAGGCCCGCTCCAACATGCATGTCGGCGGGCGTCCTGAGGCGACGGAACTGACGGCGCGCGAGAAGGCGATCTGCGCCGCCATCGGGCCCGAACTCAAGCGGCGCGGCTTTCTCTTCACCGGCATCGACGTGATCGGTGACTATATGACCGAGATCAACGTCACCTCACCTACCGGAATCCATGAGGTGCGGCGCTTCGGCGGCGCGGATATCGCGTCGCTGGCGTGGGATGCGATCGAGAAGAAGAAGCGCTAAGGCGCGTTACTTCACCAGCCCGAAGCGCGACTTGTAGCGCGCATCGATGCCCGACAGCGGAAAGAAGATGAAGACGTCGGTGGTGTCGAACTGCTCGTCGATCACGGCGCCGTCGCCGATGCAGCAGCCGGCGCGGACATAGCCCTTCAGCATGGCGGGCAGGCTGCGGACGCCTTCGCGCGCGTCGATGGCGTCGGCCGGCATCAGATTCATCGGCACATACAGTTCGGGCCGCGCCGTGACGCGCAGCGCCTCGGGCATGGCGTAGAAATGGTGCAGGTAGGACAGCGGCAGCGCCATCGTCTTGGGATCGACACCCGGAAAGCTGGCGCAGCCGAACATCAGGTCGATGTCGAAGCGCGCCACATAGGCCATCAGGCCCTTCCACAGCATCTGCATGGTGCCGGGACGGGCACGGTAATTCTTTTGGACGCAGGAGCGGCCCAGTTCGAGATATTTGGTGCCCTTGGGCATGCCGCTGATCATGCGGCCCAGATCGAATTCCGCCGCAGTGTAGAAACCACTGACCTTCTCGGCGGCCTTCTCGCGGGTCAGGCGATAGGTGCCCACCACCAGCGGCTGGCCATCTGCGTCATGCACGTCGCGGTCCACCACCAGCAGGTGGTCGCAGACATCGTCGAATTTGTCGAAGTCGCGGCGGACGGCGCGCATCGCGTCCGACGGGACGGCGCTCATTTCCTCGTAGAAGACTTCATAGCGCAGCCGCTGCGCCAGCATCACTTCGTGATCGGTTTCGGCTAGCCGCACTTCCAGCGCGCCACTATCGGCCAGCACCGGCCATTGCAGGGCGCGGCCTTCGAACGATCCGGCTTCGTAGATGTTGACCACGGTCCACCTGGGTTGCGCGATGTGCGCCTCGCTAAAGTCCCTACGCTAGAACTGCGACACTTATGCAATCCTATCCGACGTCAGAGTTCCCGCCTAGGCCGGGCCGCGATTATTCCCGCAAGCGCTGATGCGAACGAAGGTTGCCGCGCTGGTCAGCGCCGGCCCCGGCCCGCCGTTCCGATGGAAGCATCGATCAGTCCGGCCCGCATCATCAACCAGAACAGGACGATACCGGGAATGGCGGCCAGGGTGGTGAATAGATAATAGTTCACATAGCCCAGGCTCTCGACTACCGCCCCCGCCGTGGTGCCGGTAAGAATGCGGCCCACGATCGAGGACGCCGCCGAGATCAGGGCATATTGCGCGGCGGTGAAACGCAGATCGCACAGGGCCGAGAAATAGGCCACGACGGTGACGCCGCCGATGCCGCTTGCGATGTTCTCGAACAGCATCGCGCCCGCCAGACCGATGTTGGTGTGGCCGGCCTGCGCCAGAAGGGCGAAGTTGAAATTGGTGATGCACATCAGCACCAGACTGATCAGCACGGATCGTTTCATGCCCAGCTTGGCGTACATCGCGCCGCCGATGAAAATGCCGATCAGCAGGGCCCAGAAGCCGATGCCGACGTCATAAAGAGCGATCTCGTCATTGCTGTAGCCATGGTCATTGAGCAGCAGCCGCACAGTCAGCTGGCTCAGCGTGTCGCCGATCTTGTGCAGCAGGATGAAGAGCAGCACCAGGAATGCGCCCTGGCGCGAAAAGAACTCCACAAAGGGCGCATAGATCGCCTGCAGGCTGGCGGCGAGGCCGCTGACACGCTTAGCGGCTTCGCGGTGGCGCTCCGGTTCGCCCAGTACCAGGGCGGTGATGACGGCAGGCAGGGCCAGCGCGGCGCACGCCATGTAGGCGATTTCCCAGCCCGTCCGCGCCGACAGCAACAACGCCAGCGAGGCCGAAGCGGTGGAGCCGATACGCCAGCCATACTGGGTCATGCCGGAGGATACGCCCAGCTGGTCGGGGCGCGCGATCTCGATGCGGTAGGCGTCGATCACGATGTCGAAGGTGGCGCCCGCGAACGCCACCGCGATGGCGGCATAGGCGGTGTAGAGGATGCTTGTCGTGGGCTCGGCCAGCGCCAGGTTGAAGACGGCGGCAATCACCAGCAGTCCCGACACGATCATCCAGGAGACGCGCTGGCCCAGCCGGTGCAGCACCGGAATGCGCACGCCGTCCACGACCCAGGCCCAGAGGAATTTGAAATTGTAGACCAGGAAGGCCAGCGCGAAGGTGGTGACGGTGCGCTTGGAGATTCCGTCCTGCGCCAAGCGCGTCGTCAGCGTGGCGGCAATCATCGCATAGGGAAAGCCGGACGAGACGCCCAGCATGAAGGCCGCGATGGAGGCTTTCTCGACATACGGCTTCAAGCCGTCCAGCCAGCCCTTGTGCGCCTCGCTCATGCCGCAATCCCCGCCAGTCCTTGGCGCAGAAGCTACAGATTTCGCGTGGCTTTCCTAGTCCCCGGGCATCAAGCCGCGACGATCAGATCATCCTCGGCGGGGAAGAGCATCAGGAACATCTCTTCCAGCTCTGCGGGATCCACCGGCTTGGTGAGGAAGCCGTCCATGCCCGCTTCCTGGCAGGCGCGCTTTCCCGTCTCCAGCGCATCGGCGGTCAGCGCAACGATGGGCACGCGCGCTGTGCCTGTGCTCCCTTCCTGGCGGCGGATGGCGCGGGCGGCGTCGATGCCATCCATGCCCGGCATATGGATTTCGGTCAGGAGCAGGCCGAAGCGCTGCTGGCCCATCGCCGTCACCGCGTCATTGCCGTTGGTGACTTCCACCACGCTGTGGCCGCGCTGCTTCAGCAGCTCGCGGATCAGCATCATGTTGATGGGATTGTCTTCGGCCAAAAGGATGGTGAGGCCGCTTTGGGATTTCGCGGTAGGCGCGGGCGCCGTTACAGCCGCGGCCGCCGGGGCGGCGGCTGCGGCCACGAAGGGCGGCAACTCGGGTGCAGTCGCCGTGGCGATGGCATTTTTCAGATCAGGGATCGGTTCGTCCGGGTAGAACGGCTCGTCGGCGTCGTGCGGCAGGTGATCCGCCGTCTCGTGGTGGACCCCTTCCAGCAGCAGCTCGATCGGCGCGCTCTGGCGCACCGGCTTTAGTAGATAGCCGGCGAAGCCCTGCTCGCCCAGCGTTTCCAGCTTGCCGTGCGCCTGCGACGCCACCAGCAGATAGGCAGGAAAGGGCCCTTCCGGCATCACCACGGGATTCGGTTCGCTACCGGTGCCGCCATCGATCAGCAGCGCATGGTCGGGCGGTGCGGCTTACACCACCATCGACGGCACGGTGAACCAGAAACAGGAACCACCGCCCAGCGCCTCATCGACGCCGATCTTGCCGCCCATGGTTTCCACCAGGCGGCGCGAAATGGCCAGACCAAGGCCGGCGCCGCCGAACTTGCGGGCATGGCTAGAATCGGCCTGGACGAATTCCTCGAAGATCGCCTTGCGCTTTTCGAGCGCCACGCCCACGCCGGTGTCGCGCACTTCGAAACGGATGAAATGGCGGGCCTCGCCCATCACCTGGGTGACGGCGATGGCGACGCCGCCGCGCTCGGTGAACTTGACGGCGTTGCCCACCGAGTTGTTGACGATCTGGCGCAGCTGCATCTGATCGGCGCGGATCGCCTTGGGAACGTCGCCGCCCCCGGCCCTGATAAGTTCGATGCTCTTGCTGCGCGCGCGGGTGGCCAGCAACTCGCTCACCGTGCCGATCATCTGGCGCAGATCGACTTCGTCCTCGTCCAGCGTCAGCATGCCGGATTCGATCTTGGAGAAATCCAGAATGTCGCCAATCAGCGCCAGCAGCGCTTCGCCGTATTCGTTGATGGCGCTGGTATAGGTGCGCTGCTCCGCCGACAGTCCGGTTTCCTGCTGCAGCCGCGCCATGCCCAACACGCCGTTCATGGGCGTGCGGATCTCATGGCTCATAGTGGCGAGGAAGCCCGATTTAGCGTGGCTTCCCCGCTTCGGCGCTGTCGCTCACTTCGGTCAGCGCCTGTTCCAGCGCCTTGCGTTCGCTGATGTCGCGCCCGACGCTTTGCACTTTGATTAGGCGGCCATGGGCGTCGCGCACGGCGAATTCTTCCCAGGCGATCCAGCGCTAGCCATGGGCGGTGCGCACATGCTGGTCATAGTGGGCGCGGCCCTGGCCGGTTTCCGGTGTGCTGAACAGGCCGAGCAGCGGGCCCCAGCTTTCGGGATGCGGCTCCGGCGCAAAGGGATAACCGATGGCGCGGCTGGGTTCGACGCCGAACAGCCTGAAAAAGGAGGTATTGCCGTAGTTGAGGCGGCTGGAGGCGTCGCGCCGGAAGATGGCGTCGCCCTGCGAATCGACCAGGCCCTTGTAGCGCACTCCGCTGTGATTGAGACGCGCATTGATGGCGGCGGCGTTCTTGAGCGAGGCTTCGAGGCGGCCGGCGAACTGCTTGAGCTGCTGCGCCTGGGCCGAGAGCATCTCGCTCTTCTCGCGCGCCACCAGCATGTTCTGCTCCAGGAAGGCCAACTCCACCGACAGCAGCGCGCCGAAATTGACCGGCGACAGAATGGTGAGCTGGCCTTCGAACAAAATATCGGTGGCGGCAGCGAACAGTATCAGGCCCGCAAGGCCGCCAAACACGTACCGGATGATGCGCGTCACAAGCGCGATGTTGCTCAATCTCACCGGGGCCTCGTCAGCCCCAGCCCTTCCCGTTGGAACTTTGCCTGAGGCGGGGTTCAGAAACGCTTAAAAACCCGGCATGTCCGGCATTTGCCGCGCCCAGAAACGGGTGGGACCGGGCGTAAAAACCCCGCCCTGCGAGCAGAAGTTCTCAGTATTTTCAACACTTTGAGTACCAGATGGGCGGGGCGGGGCTGTCGATGTCATCAAAGCTTTGCAGATCTGTGATGTTCGTGACCTTTTAACCCTGTTGTTTTCGGCCCGTCCATTGGTGCCGTTCCTTTGACCGATATCAGCTTGACCGAACCCGCAGCCCTCAATGTCCGCGCCGCGACCGCCCGCAAGGTGGGGGTCGGCGACGCCCGTTTTCGCTTGATCGCCTTCCTGGCTGCCGTGACCGTGCTGCTGATTTTCGCGGGCGTGATCGTCGCCCTGATCGGCGGCGCACTGCCCGCCATCCGGGCTTTCGGCCTGGGCTTCATCACCACCGAAGCCTGGCGCCCGGCGCGCGAGATTTTCGGCGCCCTGGGTCCGATCTACGGCACCCTGATCACTTCAGCTATCGCCATCGTGGTCGCCGTGCCGGTGGGCATCGGCATCGCCATCTTCCTCACCGAGATTTGCCCGCGCTTCCTGCGCCGCCCCATCGGCATCGCCATCGAGCTGCTGGCCGGTGTTCCCTCGATCATCTACGGCATCTGGGGCCTGTTCGTCTTCGCGCCCTGGTTCCAGAGCTGGGTGCAGGAGCCGGTGATCGCTGCCACTGCGGGTATCCCGGTGCTGGGAACGCTGTTCGGCGATCCCGCCTATGGCATCGGCATCTTCACCGCCGGTCTCATTCTTTCGATCATGATCCTGCCCTTCATCTCCGCCGTCACGCGCGACGTGCTGGAGGCGGTGCCCAGTGTGCTGAAGGAAGCCTCTTACGGCTTGGGCAGCACGCAATGGGAAGTGATTTGGAAGGTGGCCATTCCTTATGCCCGCACCGGCATCGTCGGCGGCGGCATGCTGGCCTTGGGCCGCGCCCTGGGCGAGACCATGGCCGTCACTTTCGTGATCGGCAATGCCCACCGCATCGCGCCGTCGCTCTTCGCGCCCGGCACCTCGATCTCGGCGGCAATCGCCAACGAGTTCACCGAAGCGACGACGCCGCTCTACACCTCGTCGCTGATTGCGCTGGGCCTGATCCTTTTCGTCATCACTTTCATCGTCCTGACCTGCGCCCAGCTGATGCTGCGCAGCATGGAAAAATCGGCGGGCAAGTAACCATGGCTGCAACCAAGACTGTCGCCAACCGCGGGCTTTATTTCCGCCGCCGGCTGACCAACATGATTTTCATCATCCTCTCGGTGAGCGCGGCGATCTTCGGCCTGATCTGGCTGGCCTTCATCCTGGAAAACCTTCTGGTCAACGGCGTCTCCGCCCTGGGCCCGCACCTCTTCACGGAATCGACGCCGCCTCCGGGCGAGAAAGGTGGATTGGCCAACGCTATTGTCGGCAGCCTAATCATGACCAGCGGCGCCGTGATCATCGGCACGCCCATCGGCATCTTCGCCGGAACCTATCTGGCGGAATATGCGCGCTATGGACGCCTGTCCTTCGTCGTCCGCTTCGTCAACGACATCCTGCTGTCGGCGCCATCCATCGTGCTGGGCCTGTTCATCTACGAACTGGCGGTGCGGCCGATGCAGCATTTCTCGGCCATCGCCGGCACCCTGGCGCTGTCGGTGATCGTGATCCCGGTGGTGGTGCGCACCACCGAGAACATGCTGTTGCTGGTGCCGAACAGCCTGCGCGAGGCGGCCAGCGCCCTGGGCGCGCCGCAAAGCGCCGTCATCCAGACCGTGACCTGGAAGGCCGCCCAGGCCGGCATGATCACCGGTGTGCTTCTGGCGGTGGCCCGCATTTCTGGCGAGACCGCGCCGCTGCTTTTCACCGCGCTGGGCAACACCACCATGTCAACCGACATCACCGGCCCGATGGCGTCGCTGCCCGCCGTGATCTTCCAGTTCGCGCTGTCGCCCTATGAAGACTGGCACGATCTGGCCTGGGCCGGTGCGCTGCTGGTCACCGCCACGGTGCTGACGCTTTCGATCATCGCCCGCCTCCTCGAAAAGAAGCAGCGGAACTAGACCATGACCACCGATCTGCATCTGGCGCCCGGCTACCACGCCTCCACCAACGGCGACAAGCCGAAGGTCGAGATCAAGGATGTGAGCTTCTTCTACGGCGACTCCAAGGCGCTGAAGAACATCTCCCTGCCGCTGATGGAGCGGAAGGTCACCGCCTTCATCGGGCCATCGGGCTGCGGCAAGTCCACTCTGCTGCGCGCCATCAACCGCATCTTCGAGCTTTATCCCGGCCAGCGCGCCGAGGGCGAAATTCTGATGGATGGCGATAACCTGCTGAAGAGCAAGGATCTCAATCTGCTGCGCGCCCGCATCGGCATGGTATTCCAGAAGCCGACGCCGTTTCCGATGTCGATCTACGACAACATCGCCTTCGGCATTAAGCTATATGAGCGCCTGCCCAAGTCCGAGATGGATGGGCGCATCGAGGACGCGCTGACCCGCGCCGCCCTGTGGGGCGAGGTCAAGGACAAGCTCAATGCGAGCGGATTGTCGCTCTCGGGCGGCCAGCAGCAGCGCCTCTGCATCGCCCGCTCGGTGGCGACGCGCCCGGAAGTGATCCTGCTCGACGAGCCCTGCTCTGCGCTGGACCCGATCTCGACCGCCAAGGTCGAGGAGTTGATCGAGGAATTGTCGAAAGACTATACGATCGTGATCGTCACCCATAACATGCAACAAGCCAGCCGCGCCAGCGACTACACCGCCTTCATGTATCTGGGCGAGTTGATCGAATATGGCTTGACGGAAAAGATTTTCACTTCGCCCGAGAACAGGCGGACTGAGCAGTACATCACGGGCCGCTTCGGCTGAGCGTGCGGCCCCTGCCCTCTGGTGGCGTTACTCGGCGCTCATGGGCGTCACGGCCACCGCTCCTCGTTCCTGGCCAGCGGCCAAAATCCGCCACGCTCAGGTGGCGAGAGGCAGAAAAGCAAAAAGGCCGCTCGTGGGAGCGGCCTTTTTTCTTTGGCGATGGGCAGATCAGGTGTAATCGCCCGGCACCGTTTCATCCACCTTGGTCTTTTCCTTCAGCAGCAGCGTCACCAGGGCCGCCACGGCGATGTTGACCGCCAGCGCCAGCAAGGCCGCATAGGTGGGGAAGGTCAGCCCGCCGATTTCCAGCGGATAGGTGCTGGTGCGCAAGGCAAGCTGCCACACCATCACCGTGCCGGCGATCATGCCCGCTGCCCAGCCCGCCAAAAGCCCAATAGGGCTGAACCAGCGTGTGTAGAGGGCGATTATGACGGCGGGCAGAGTCTGGATCATCCAGATGCCGCCCAGCAATTGCAGCTGGATGGCGTAGGTGCTCTTCAGTTCCAGCACAAACAGCAGCGCCCCGAACTTCACCACGATGGAGACGATCTTGGCCACGCTGGCTTCCTGCTGCGGGGTGCAGTCCGGCTTCATCCAATCCTTGTAGATGTTGCGGGTGAAGAGGTTGGCGCAGGCGATTGACATGATCGCGGCGGGCACTAGCGCGCCGATGGCGATGGCGGCGAATGCCACGCCCACGAACCAGTCGGGGAACATCTTCAGGAACAGGGCGGGGACGGCAAAATTGTTGCCGAAGGCGGCGAAGCCTTCGGCATAGGCGGGATCGGTGCGCACGCCTGCCGCAATCGCCATGTAACCGAGCATCGCGATCAGCGCGAGCGCCAGCGAGTAGCCGGGCAGGATCATCGCATTGCGCCGGATCACGTTGCGGCTGGACGAAGAGAGGATGCCTGTCACCGCATGCGGATAGATGAACAGCGCCAGCAGCGAGCCCAGCGCAAGCGTGGCATAGCCGAATTGCGGCCCTAGGCTGGTAGGCGTCGCCGGCGCCAGCGTCAGGTTCTGCGGCGGCGCGGCGTCGAAGATGGCACCATAGCCGCCCAGCTTGGCCGGGATGTAGATGATGGCGGCGAAGACGGTGATGTAGACCAGCAGATCCTTCACCACCGCGATCAGCGCCGGTGCACGCAGGCCCGACGAGTAGGTGTAGAAGGCCAACACGGTGAAGGCGATCAGCAGTGGCGCGTCCACCGCGCCAAAGCCCGGTATATTCCAGGTGAAATTGGCGCCCATCGCCGCCAGCACCACCTGCATGCCGACGAGCTGCAGCGCGATGTAAGGCATGGTGGCGACGATGCCGGTGGCGGCCACCGCCAGCGACAGGCTGCGGCTGCCGAAACGGCCGCGCACAAAATCGGCGGCGGTGACATAGCCATGGCGATGCGACACCGACCACAGGCGTGGGAAGGCCAGGAATAGCAGCGGGAACATCAGGATGGTGTAGGGCACGGCGAAGAAGCCGGGCGCGCCCGCGCCGAACACCAGAGCGGGCACTGCGATGAAGGTGTAGGCGGTGTAGAGGTCGCCGCCCAGTAGGAACCAGGTTACCCAGGTGCCGAAGCGGCGGCCACCCAGGCCCCATTCATCCAGGCTGGACAGATCGCCCGCGCGCCAGCGCGACGCCACAAAGCCCAGGCCGGTGACCAGCGCGAACAATCCCAGAAAGACCGTCAGGGTGACGGCGTTCGGTTCCATGCTCATTTTTTACGCTCTTCATGGCGATAGACGGGGTAGAGACAGGCGACGCCGCCCACGATCCAGAGCATCTGGAACCAGTAGAAGAACGGGATGCCTAACAGCCTTGGATCGATGCGGTTGTAGAACGGCACCCAGAGCAGCGCCACATAGGGCACCAGCAGCAGCAGATAGACGGGGTGGAATCCCCTGCGTGTTGGCTTGTCGTCCATCTCAGTCCCCTCATCCGTGACGCCTTGTGTCCGGCGTGCGGCATGCTTTCTCGCACAAAAAATGCGCCGCCCGAAATACTTTCGGGCGGCGCATGGTGCATGCTTGAGACTGTTAGTTGCCGCGGCCAGCGGCCGGGGCGGCGGCGCCGCGGCCTGCGGGTGCGCGTTCCTTGCCGTCTTCATCCACGGCCTGGTTGGTCGCGGGCGCGACGCCAGTGATGTACAGCCGCGTCAGGTTGGGATCGCCGATGCGGTTGCCGTCCCAATGGATGCCCTTGGGCAGATCGGTGACGAAGCTGCCCGCGACCATCGGATAGGTCAGCCTTGTGTCGCGATAGGTGCTAGAGCTGGTCCACCAGGTCCCCGAAAGGACATAAATGTAACGGGGATGAGGGTGGTAATGCGGCGAAGAATAACGTCCGGCCGCCCAGGTCTGGACGACGCCATAGGGCGCGCCCGGGGTCTGGGCATCCTGGCCGCCGCCATAAAGGTTCTGGTTGCCGGTGGTCGAGACGGGCGCGATCGAGATTTTCGCTGCGTCGGGCGCCGCGCCCGCTGCATCGCTGACCCGGACGGTGGTAGTCTGGGCATAGTCGCTCATGATGCGATTATCCGCCGATCCCAGGCCGCTGATGATCAGCATGGCGTGCTCCGTCGCGCCGGCGCGGTTGCCGTCCACGAACGTGCTGTTGGCGACATTGGTGACGAAATTGTCGGCCTTGACCGGATGGCTGGCAGCCGCTGTGCTGTCGCTGACCCACAAGGTGCCGGACGCGACGTAAACCCAGCGGTCTCTGGAGAGCGAGCGCGGCTGGGAAAACTGTCCCGGCGCCAGTCTCACCAGCACGCCATAGGGCTCGCCCGGCTTGGTGGGATCGCCATAGAGCAGGGACTTGTTGCCCGTCCATTTGATCTGGTTGGGCAGCAGATAGGTAATTCGCGTGGGATCTGGCGTCGGTCCGTGGGGGTCGCTGACGGTCGCGCCCATGAACTCATGCGGACCGTGGGGCGGGTTGTTCTGATACTGCGTCTGGGCGAAGCCCTGGGGTGAGAACGCGATGGCCGCGCCTGCCATGACGGCAAGCGCGGGCAGCCCGATCTTGATGATGCTCTTCATAGGAAGCGTCTCCCGGAAATTATTGTTACCGCGACCGCGGCGCCGCGGGAATGCTCCGGGGGCGGTGATGTAATGTCAATCGCGCAATCCCTCGCACGCACGTAGGGAGCGCCGGCCCACCGCGCGCCTCTCACAAGTTGACTGACCTGGAAATCTGCGCTGCCCTGAGACGGACAGCGCAGGCGTCGATGCTAGTTGCCGCGCCCCGCAGGGGCCGCGCCCCGCCCAGCGGCGGCCGGCAGCGGCCGGCCCTGTTCGTCCACCTGGGTGCTGATGACCGGGCCGATACCCGACAGCAGGATGACGCTGGGTTCTTTTTCGCCGACCCGTGTGCCGTCGAAATGCACCGTGCCAGGGACATCTTCGGTGCGGGTACCGGCAGGGACGGGATAGGTCAGCTTGGTGTCAAAGATACTGCTGGAGCTCACCCACCATGTGCCCGAGATGACATAGACCCAGCGGTTGCCATCATGTTTGTGCGGCCGCGAGAAATTGCCCGGATACCATTTGATCAGGATGCCATAGGGGCCGGCCTTGGCCGGATCGCCCCACAGGATTGCTGTCTCCTGCCGGCCGGGTGTGCCGGTCCATTTGATGTCCTTGGGCAGGGTGAACGGAACATGCCCGGGGTCAGGCACCGGACCCACCGGATCATTGACCGTGGCGATATAGGCGTTGGGGCCCGTGTACTGCGCCATGGCGCCGGGCACAACGAGGGCCACGCCGGCCAGGACGGCGAGTGCTGGCAGGCCAAACTTTGTGCCATATTTGGTGAAGGCTGTCATGGACGTTTCCTCAAGGGTGTTTCGCGTCTTTATCGTTGGCCGCGAAAGCGGCGGTTTCAGGATTGTTCCGGCCCTGCGCCAAGTCAATCATTCTTGGCGCGAAAGCAACGTGAAATCAGCTGCGGTGAAGACCGCCCACGCCGCTGGCGAACACATATCGCCCAGAAAGCCCCTAGCGTTCCCGGCCAGGGCGACTGGGTGGCCGGATCGGGGTATGGCTGTTTTCGGGAAAGACCGCCGCAACTCGCCCCGTGGGTTCTGCCCGGGAATCGGTTTCATAGACCACCCCCAGGGGCGCTTCTCCCCGCGTGACGTAGGCCAAGGTGGGCGCGCCCATTCTCGGCCGGGGCCAGCGCCGCCCCGTCCCAGGCGGATGGGGCGGTCAGTGTCTGCCCGCCATACTTGCCGGCTTGGACTGGTGGCGGGATCGGCGATGGCCCAGCGGTAACCCTTCTGCGCGCCTTTCCAGCCGAAGCCCCGGGCCATTGTGAAGGCGGGACCGTCTGGCGCCGCGATCAGCACCAGCCGGCCACAGCAGATTTTTCTGGTCGAAATAATCCATCCATTCTGCGTCGGCGCTGACGAAGACATCGGCACCGCTAGAAGCCTCGATCTGCTTTGCCAGCACCGAGGAGGCCAATAGCGAAACGACGACGGATTTTTCACCTTGCTTCTGATAATCGGCGATGAGCCGGTTCATGGCCTCGGCCAGCGAGGCGGCGGCGAAGTCCGCGCTGTCTGCGGCGAAAGCGGGTGAAGGCAGGCGCACACAACACAGTCGGGCCGGAGCCTAGCTGCGCTATTCCGTCTGGGTGAAGGGGCGGGGGGCGCCTTAATCAGGCGCCACGGTGACCTTGATGCCGTCGGCATCGGCCGAGCAGATGATCTGGCACGACAGGCGCGAGGAGCCCGGCTCCACCGCCAGCGCCATGTCCAGCATGTCGATCTCGGCTTCCGAGGGCTCCGGTAGTTTGCCGTACCAGCCATCGGTCACATAGACATGGCAGGTGGCGCAGGCGCAGGCGCCGCCGCATTCGGCGGCGACGTCGAAGCCGGCGTCGCGCAGGATTTCCATCACGCTCCAGCCATCACGGCCTTCGACTTCGCGCGTATTGCCCTGACGATCGGTGCCGATGATCTTCATCGCTTAAACTCCAAGCTTCTTCTGCAGACTGGAAGAAGACGTCGTGTACTGGAAGCGCAGCTTCTCATTGGGCCGCGCGATGGCGAAGGCGGCCTGGGCCATCAGCGCCGCTTCGTGGAAGCCCGACAGGATCAGCTTCAGCTTGCCAGTATAGGTGTTGATGTCGCCGATGGCGAAGATGCCCGGCGTCTGGCTTTCGAAGCGCGCCGTATCCACCGGAATCAAATTCTCATGCAGGTTGATGCCGAACTCGGCAATCGGGCCGAGCTTGATGGTCAGGCCGAAGAAGGGCAGGAACACATCGGTGTCATGATGCCACTCTGCCTTGTCGGCGCCCGCCAGGGTCACGCCCGACAGCTTGCCCGGCTCGCCATGCAAGGCCTTCACCGAAGCGACATGGAATTTCACTTTGCCCGAGGCTTCCAGCTCGCGCATCTGGTTGACGCTGTGCGCGGCGGCGCGGAAGCCGTCGCGGTGATGGATGAGCGTAAGGCTCTTGGCCAGCGGCGCGAGATTGATCGTCCAGTCCAGCGCGGAGTCACCACCACCAGCAATAAGTATGTTCTTGCCGCGGAAGCTCTCCATCTTGCGCACGGCGTAATGCACGCCAATGCCGTCGCCGGCATTTTCGTGATGCTCGATGCCCGGCACCGGAGGGCGCTTGGGCTGGAAGCTACCCGCGCCCGCCGCTACGACGACGACATGGGCGATGATCTCGGTGCCGGCATCGGTCTTCAGCTTCCAGCGGCCGTCTTCCTGCTTCTCCAGGCTCGTCGCCATTTCGGAGAAGTGGAATTGCGCGTTGAACGGCTTGATCTGGTCCAGCAGGCGGTTGGTCAGCTCCTGGCCGGTGACGATGGGCAGGCCGGGAATGTCGTATATCGGCTTTTCCGGATAAAGTTCGGTGCACTGCCCGCCCGGGCGATCCAGGATGTCGACCAGATAGCACTTGAGATCGAGCAGCCCCAGCTCGAAAACGGCGAACAGGCCGATGGGGCCTGCGCCGATGATCACAACGTCTGTCTCGTGGGCGGCAGTCATGGTCGCGTCTGATCCTCAGGGTGGCGAGAAAATTACTTACACACCTAAGCTCGTGTAATGGCTGGAAAAACCGTCTTCCTTATATGTAAAAATAGCCAGCCCAACAACCCCTGCTATAAACAGCGCTGCGATGCAAAATGACGCCCCTCTGAAGTGCCCGGAATCCTGTGCCGACATGGCGGAACTGCGCGATGCCATCGATGCGATGGACGCAAAGCTGGTGCGGCTGCTGGCGAAGCGCCAAGGCTATATCGAGCGCGCGGCAGTGCTGAAGCAGGATCGCGCCACTGTGCGCGACGAAGCCCGGATCGAGGATGTGGTGAGCAAGGTGCTGGCGGAAGCCAAGCTGGCGGGCCTGTCGCCCGCGATTGCCGAAGCCGTGTGGCGCGTTCTCATCGAACGATCGATCCAGCACGAATTCCAGAAATTCGATAGCAAGTAGGAAGCGTGGGCGTCCGCTGCTGGCAGACGAACGCCCGCGTTCTCTCGGCTATTTCAGAGCCAGTTGCTGTGGTGTGTCCCCGACGGCGCTGATCTGGAACAGCGCGTCGCGTTTCACTTGGCGGATGCAGGCCGTGGCTGCGCCGATGGCGAAGGTGGGCGCGCCCAGGTAGCGGACATCATAGGCGGGCGCGGCGGTGCAGAAGGTTGCGGCAGCCGTCTGCAGCCTGTCCGCCAGGGTGGCGGCGCTGGAAATGGCGCTGGCCGACATGGCGCTGGATCTGTCGGCGCTGAACGCCAACGAACCGACCAACAGCGAATGGCGCTCTTATCTCTCGGGCGACCGCGCCATCTTCGCGCGCCGGCTGGCCGACACCATTGACGAGAAGGCGGTGGACCACATCACAGCGCTCTATCGCGACGACCAGCGTTTTCACAATGCGGCCGACGCCTATCTGGGTGAGTTCGAGACGCTACTGATAAGGCGCGCGAAGGCGATGACGCCAATAATTCTGGGGGCCTGCTGACCTCGGCCCTGCTCTCGGCGGATACCGGCAAGGTCTATCTGGCGATTGCCTACGCTTTAGGGCGCCTCTAAGACCTTTTTAAATCGCGCGGCGAAGAAGCCGTCCATGCCGCCGTCCAGCTGGAACGGCAGCGTGCGCAGATCGCCGTCTTCCGTCAGCCATTCGGCGCGACCGAAAACCTCGTCGGCGGAAATAGGCGCGCGCGCGAATTCCGGATTGCGATCCAGGAACAGGCGCACCTGCTCTTCGCCCTCCTCCTTGTCCAGCGAACAGACGGCGAAGACCAGCAGGCCGCCCGGGTTCACCATGCAAGCGCCCGCTTCCAGGATTTCCAGCGCCTTCACGGCCATGTTCAGCGCATCGCCAGCTTCCTTGATCCAGGGCAGGTCGGGATGGCGGCGGATGGTGCCGGTGGCGCTGCACGGCGCATCGACCAGCACGCCATCGGCCTTGCCGTCGAAATCCAGCGCGTCGCTGACGGCCAGCGTCGCCTCAAGTCCGGTGCGCTTGAGATTGGCTTCGACCCGCGAAAGACGCACGGCATCGAGATCGACCGCAGTGACGGTTGCGCCCGCCGCCGCAAGCTGAAGCGTCTTGCCACCCGGCGCGGCGCAGAGGTCGATCACTGTTTTTCCACGCACATCGCCCAGAAGCGTCGCGGGCAAGGTGGCGGCGGCGTCCTGCACCCACCATCCGCCTTGGGCAAAACCGGGCAGCTCTTCGACGCGCGCTTCGTCCGTCACGCGGCGCGCCAGGCCGAACAAGGCATTGCTTTGGGGCTGCACGGCATCGGCACTCCGCAGCATGATGTCCAGCGGCGCTTCCGACTGATGGGCGCGCGCGATCTGCCGCGCGGTCTGCGGATCAAACTGCGTGCTCCAGCGCTGCCACAGCCAGTCGGGGGCGCACAGCCGCTCGCGGTCCAGGTTGGAAAAAATCGCCGCGCCGTCATCCGCCAACTTGCGCAGCACGGCATTGATCAGCGGCTTGAAATGCACCGCCTTGGGATCGGCCGCCGCCAGCCGGTTGCCCGCATCCACCGCCGCATGCGCCGGCGTCTTCAGCACCAGCAATTCGCAGGCCCCCAGCAGAAGTATTTCCATCGCCGCGCCGGACTTGTGCGGCGACAGTGGCTTCTTGAGGAATTTGCGCAACACCGCATCCAGCGCGCCGTAATGGCGCAGCGTCTGGCTGGCCATCGCGCGAGCGAAGGCGGCGTCGCGCGGCGGCATCGCCTTCATCTGCGGCAGTTCGGTGTCTAGCGGCTTGCGCCGCGTCAGGACGCTGGAAACCAGCGCCAGCGCGGCTTTGCGTGCAGGCAATCCTTCACTCATTCACACCGCATAGCGCAGGTGAGCGCGAGCGACTAGCCCCAGGGCCCGCGCGCCGCGGTGATGGCGCGGGCGACTTGCGGCACCGGCCGCGCGCCGACATCCACGCTGACGCTGCCATTGGCCCCAGTTCCATTATCCATGGCGCGCAGGCGCGCGATGCGCTCCTGCGTCGGCGGATGAGTAGAGAACAGGCCCGATAGCCCGCCATGCAACGGGTTTATGATGAACATGTGCGCCGTGGCGGGATTGGCGTCGGCCTGGTGATTGGGCAGGCCCTTGGCGGCGCGCTCGATCTGGCCCAGCGCGTCGGCCAGCCATTGCGGACGGCCGCTGATTTCCGCGCCCGCCTTGTCGGCTTCGTATTCGCGCGAACGGCTGATGGCGGATTGCACCAGCATGGCGGCGATGGGCGCCAGCATCATCATCAGTATGACGCCGACGATACCCAGCGGATTGCGCTCGCGGTCGCCGCTGCCGCCCATGAACATGGCCATGTTGGCCAGCATGCCGATGGCGCATCCCACGCCAGCGACGATTGTCATGATCAGCGTGTCGCGGTTGCGGATATGGCCCAGCTCGTGGGCGATGACGCCCGCCAGCTCTTCCGACGAGCAACGCTCCATCAGGCCGGTGGTGACGCAGACTGCGCCATGCTCCGGGTCGCGGCCGGTGGCGAAGGCGTTGGGCTGCAGATTCTCGGAGACATAGACCTTGGGCATGGGCAGCTTGGCGTTCGCCGCCAGCGTTTCGACCATGCGGTACAGCGCCGGATCGGACGTGGCGCTGACCGGGCGCGCGCCGAACATCTTCAGCAGCATCTTGTCGGAGTTCCAGAAGGCGAACAGGTTCATGCCGCCCGCGATCACAAAGGCGATCATCATGCCGCCGGTGCCGCCGATAAAGCCGCCCACCGCGATGAAGAGGCCCATCAGGGCCGCCATCAGGATGCCGGTCTTCAAGGTATTCATTTTCCGTATTCTCCCAGTCTTTAAACGCGGGTCGCACGGACGGAAAACGCGGCACGACGCTGTCGCTAACCGCCGCACTTTTCCTGGCCGATGCTCCCGGCAAGATGTAAGGTCGTTCCATGGCCAATCAAGACGACATTGCCGCCCGCATTGCCGAAGCCGGCCAGCGCGCCGCCGCCGAAGCCGAGACGCGCCGCCAGCAACCTGCCAAGCAACTGCCGCCAGAATTAGGCGGCCCCAAGGGGCTGGAGCCCACCCGCTATGGCGACTGGGAGAAGAGGGGCATCGCGGTCGATTTCTAGGAGCGCCGGAGCGGTCGGTAGCGGCAGCGTACCGACGAGGCATTAGGCCGCGCGACCACCTTTAACCATCGGGTTCGTCGTTGCTGCCGAAAGCAGGCGCAGCCAGTTTTTCTAGATACACCCGCACATCCGGCGGCCAGCTTTCCAGCTGACGGTGGAATTTCTTGCGCTTGCCCGCATAGAGCATCCGCATTGCTTCCTCGAACCCGGCCTGGTTGCCGCCCAGCGCCGAAGCAAAACGATAGGCAGCATCGCGCGCCGCATTGCGCGCCGCACTGGGTTCGTGGCTCGCCGTCTCCACCAGCTTGCGCAGCGCCACCGAAGCCCCGCCCAGCTGGGCTGCCAACCAATCCCAGTGCCGCGGCAGCAGGGTCACTTCCCGCGCCGTGACGCCCAGCTTGGGGCGGCCGGGCCCCCGCGCCGGAACCGTGTGGCGGGCGCGGATCTCGTCCTCGGTGCCGCGCATGTCGAGGTCGGTCTGCCGCCCGGTTTCATCCTCGAAGACCAGGGCGCCCGGGCGGTGGCGGATGGCCAGCGCCACCTCGGCCAAGGGGCCGCTGGCGATGCGCAGATGATCAAGAAAGCCGGTGTGGGTCATGGTTCTATCCGGGTGTTAGACGATTTATACCCGGATGAAACGTAGCCTGTCAATATTGCCCGGGTAAAACAAACCGCCGCTTGAACCGGCTTCCCCATGGGCCCATGTACGGAGTGAGATTTCCGGGCCGAAATGATGTTCATCCAGACTGAAGCCACCCCCAATCCCGCCACCCTCAAGTTCCTGCCCGGCAAGGACGTGATGGGCGAAGGCGGCGTGGCCGACTTCCCCAGCGCGGACACCGCGGGCCGCTCGCCCCTGGCCAAGGCGCTGTTCGAAATTCCGGATGTCTCCCGCGTCTTTTTCGGCTCCGACTTCATTTCGGTGACCAAGCGCGACGGCGACTGGAAGCATCTCAAGCCCGCCATTCTGGGCGCGGTGATGGAGCATTTCACCCGCGGCCTGCCCTTGCTGGAAGGTGCGGCGGAAGAGACTGAAGAAACCTTCAGCGCCGACGACGCCGAAGTGGTGGCCCAGATCAAGGACCTGATCGAGACCCGGGTTCGTCCCGCCGTGGCGCAGGATGGCGGCGACATCATCTTCCGCGGCTTTGACGGCCCCAGCGGCGTGGTCTCGCTGGAACTTAAAGGCTCGTGCGCCGGTTGCCCGTCTTCGACCATGACGCTGAAGAACGGCATCGAGAACATGCTGCGCCACTATGTGCCGGAAGTGACGGCGGTCGAATCCGTCTGATGGAAGACTTGCCGGAAGCGTATTTCGATCACGCGATTGCCGACGCCGCGCTGGACCAGATTTTCCGCGAAGCGCGCACCTTGCGCAAATGGCAGGACAAGCTGGTTTCGCCCGCGCTGCTGATGGCGATCTATGACCTGATGCGCTGGGGCCCCACCGAATCCAACATCACCCTGGCGCGCTTTCACTTTGTCGTGTCCCCCGAAGCCAAGGCGCGGCTGCAGCCGCTGCTGGACGAAGGCAATGTCGCCCAGACCATGGCCGCGCCCGCCACCGCAATTATCGCCTATGATCTGGGTTTCGCCGCGACGCTGCCGATTCTTGCACCGCGTTCGGCGGAGAAGATGCAGGCGCGTCTGGCCGCCGATCCCGCCAAGGCCGAAGTGATGGCGACGCGCAGCGCGGGCCTGCAGGGCGGCTATTTCATGATCGCGGCGCGGGCGCTGGGGCTAGATTGCGGGCCTATGTCGGGTTTTGATTGCGATGGCGTCGACCGCGAATTTTTTGGCGGCACCCAGATCAAGTCCTATTTCCTCTGCAATCTCGGCTATGGCGACCGCGAGGGCCTGCGCCCACGTCAGGCGCGCCTGGGCTTCGACGACGCCTGCAAAATTCTGTGAAGCTTCTGGCCGTCGAAACCTGTCTGGGCGCCTGTTCCGTCGCATTGCTGGATGGGCAAACCGCTCTGGCACATCGCACGCAAGTGATGGATCGCGGCCATGCCGAAGCTCTTGCTCCGATGGTGCAGGCGATGATGGTTGGCCATGACTTCGCATCGCTGGATCGCCTTGCCATCACGGTGGGGCCGGGCACCTTCACCGGCCAGCGCGTCGGCCTGTCCTTCATGCGCGGTCTGCGCCTGGCTCTGAACAAGCCGTTGATCGGTATCACCAGCCTGGAAGCGATGGCGGCGGCGGCCCACGCCGAAACCAACACCGCGCGTGTTGCCGCCCTTCACGACGCACGGCGCGGCGAAGCCTATCTCGCACTGATCGAAAACGGTGCGATGACACTGCCGCCGCGCGTGCTGACCTTCGCCGCCGCCATCGATGCCATTCGCGCCTTCGGCCCCTGCGCGCTGGCGGGCACCGGCGCACCCGCCGCACATGAAAAGCTGGGCGACGCCTTCACGCTCTCCACCATCCGCCAGCCTGATGCGCTGTTCGTGGCAAAACTGGCGCAGGCGCTGCCCGCGCCCGCACCCGATGCGCCGCCGCCCGCGCCGCTTTATCTGCGCGCGCCCGACGCCAAGCTGCCCGGCGGCAAGGAACTAGTGACGCTGTTTGTCGATGGCGCCGATGCGCTGGCGGTGCTGCACGCTCAGTCCTTCGCGCAGCCCTGGGACGCGGCTTCGCTGGTCAGCCTGATGGCGGGGTCCGGCGTCTTTGCGTTCGTGGCGCGGTCGGGCTTCGTGCTGGCGCGGGCCGCAGGCGGCGAGGCCGAGATCCTCACCCTGGCAGTGATCCCGGCGGCGCGTGGCCGGGGGCTGGGCCGCGACCTAATGCAGGCCGCCGCCGCCCACGCCGGCATCCTGGGGGCCAAAACCCTGTTCCTGGAAGTGGGCACCGACAATCCTGCCGCGCTGGCGCTTTACAACGGTCTGGGGTTCAACCGCGCCGGGACGCGCAAGGGCTATTATGATACTGGCTCGCAAATGGGCCGCGATGCGCTGGTGCTGAAGGCCGCGCTTCCGCTGGCGGGGAAATTGCCCTAACTTGCCGATCTCTCCAGAAAAGGGACGCCTTCCGTGACCCGGATCGAAAAACTCTGCGTGGACAAGGGCCTGCGCATGACCGACCAGCGCCGCGTCATTGCGCGGGTGCTATCGGATGCCGCCGACCATCCCGATGCGGAGGAACTCTATCGCCGCGCTGCCGCCATCGATCCGCACATCTCCATCGCCACCGTCTACCGCACCGTCAAGCTGTTCGAGGATGCCGGCATCCTGGAGCGCCACGACTTCCGCGACGGCCGCTCCCGCTATGAGGAAGCGCCGGAAAATCACCATGACCACCTTATTGACGTGCAGACCGGCAGCGTCATCGAATTCCGCAACGAGGAAATCGAGAAGCTGCAGCGCCGCGTCGCGGAGGAGCTGGGCTTCGAATTGATCGACCACCGCCTGGAACTCTATGGCATCCCCAAGGCCAAGCGCCCTGGCTGAACTGCCGGCGCTCTCCCCCCCCATCGCCAGCATCCGCGCCGCCGCCATCCTGGGCTGCATGGTGCTGTTCACGCTTGTCTGTATGCCGGTACAGGTGGTGCTGCTGAAAGTGTCGCCGCGCGGCGCGCGCAGCTTCCCGGCCTTTTATCATCGCCGCGTCTGCAAGCTTTTCGGGGTGCGCATCCGCACCGTGGGCGCGCCGGTCACGGGCGAGGGCGTACTGCTACTGGCCAACCATGTCAGCTGGCTGGACATCATCCTGTTGTCGGGACTGATGCCCATTTCCTTCGTCGCCAAGGCCGAGATTTCCGGCTGGCCGGTGTTCGGCACGCTGGCGCGATTGCAGCGCACCGTCTTCGTGGCGCGCGAACGGCGCAACCAGACCGGCGTGGTGGTGGACCAGATCGGCGCGCGCTTAGCGGCGGGCGATTGCCTGGTGCTGTTCCCGGAAGGCACATCGCATGATGGCAACAGCGTCCTGCCGTTCAAGAGCGCGCTGCTGGGCGCGGCCGAAGCGCGCCGCGCCGATGGGCGGCATGTGACGGTGCAGCCGGTCTCCATCGCCTATGTCGGTTGCCAGGGCATGCCGATGGGGCGCGAGATCAGGCCGTTCTTCGCCTGGTTCGGCGACATGGAAATGGTGCCGCATTTGTGGGAAGCGCTGAAGGCGGGGCCGCTGGATGTGACGGTGCAGTTCCATAACCAGGCCACGCTGGACCAGATGAGCCGTAAGGAACTCGCTGTCCGCGCCCAGGCGCAGGTGGCGCGGGGCCTCAGCCTCGCACTGGCGGGCAGGGTATGAAGGCGGTAGATCCCCGTCCCATGAAGAAGCTGCTGGTCAAAAGTTACGGCTGCCAGATGAACGCCTATGATTCCGCACGCATCGCGGATTTGCTGGCGCCGCTGGGCTATAGCGCGGCGGCGACGGCGGAAGAAGCTGACATGGTGGTGCTCAACACCTGCCATATCCGTGAGAAGGCGGCCGAGAAGATCTATTCCGAACTGGGCACGCTGCGCGACCTGAAGAAAGAAAAAGCCGCCGCCGGAAACCCAATGCTGATCGCCGTGGCCGGTTGCGTCGCCCAGGCCGAAGGCGAGTTGATGCTCAAGCGCGCCCCGGCTATCGATCTGCTGGTGGGGCCACAGACCTATCACCGCCTGCCGGAAATGATCGCCAGGATCGCCCGCGCTGGCGGCACCGCGCTGGAAACCGATTTCCCCGCGCTGGAGAAATTCGATTCGCTGCCCGACGCGGGCCCGCGCGGTGTCAGCGCCTTCCTCACCGTGCAGGAAGGCTGCGACAAGTTCTGCACTTTCTGCGTTGTGCCCTATACGCGCGGCGCCGAACTGTCGCGCGGCCCAGAAGCTGTGCTGGCGGAAGCGAACATGCTGGTGGCGGGCGGCGTGCGCGAATTGGTGCTGCTGGGCCAGAACGTCAACGCCTATCGCGGCGACGCGGCGGATGGAAAGACCTGGTCGCTGGCGAAGCTGTGCGAAGCCTTGGGCGGAATCGAAGGCCTGGCGCGCATTCGCTACACCACCAGCCATCCTCGCGATATGGCCGACGATCTGATCGCGGCCCATCGCGACAATGACAAGCTGATGCCGTTCCTGCATCTGCCGGTGCAGTCGGGCTCCGACACCATCCTGGCGGCGATGAACCGCCAGCACAAAGTCGAAGACTATCTGCGCCTGATCGAACGCATTCGCGCCGCCCGGCCCGACATCGCCCTGTCGTCGGATTTCATTGTCGGCTTCCCCGGAGAAACCGACGCCGATTTCGAAGCGACGCTGGAATTGGTGCGCAGCGTTCGCTACGCCCATACTTTCTCGTTCAAATACTCCAAGCGGCCGGGCACGCCCGCTGCCGCCGCGCTGAAGCAGATTTCCGAAGGCGTGAAATCCGAGCGGCTGCAAGCGCTGCTGGCGCTACTGCTGCAACAACAGGACGAATTCAACGACGCCCAGATCGGCAGCACGCTGGATGTGCTGTTCGAAAAGCCCGGCCGTGAGGATGGCCAGCTGGTCGGCCGCTCGCCTTACCTGCATCCCATCCATGCCCAGGCGCCGGCCACCATGATCGGCCAGATTGCCAAGGTGCGGGTCGATGCGCGCACCGCCAACTCCCTCAGGGGAGCGCTGGTTTGACAGCGAAGAAGAGCCAACTGACGCTGGAATTTCCTGACAACAAATTGCTGGCGGCGCTGTGTGGCGCGCATGAAAAGAATTTCGCCCGGCTGGAGCAGGCGCTGGGTGTGCAGATCTACATGCGAGGCAATCTGGTGGCGGTGGAGGGCCCCAATCGCGAACGCGCGGCGGCGATCCTGAAATCGCTCTATGCCCGGCTCAAGGCCGGTGAAAGCGTCACGCTAGCGGAAGTGGATTCGGAAGTCCGCTTCACCGAAGCGGGCCGCGAAGCCCAGGCCGGCGCCATCCGCACATCGTCGGGCCGCGTCACCCGTCCACGCACGCCCGCGCAAGCTGCCTATCTCGATCTGATGCGGGCGCACCCGCTCACCTTCGGCATCGGTCCTGCCGGCACCGGAAAAACCTATCTCGCCGCCGCCTTCGCCGCGCACATGCTGCAGGAGCGTCGCGTCGAGCGCATCATTCTCTCGCGTCCCGCCATCGAGGCGGGCGAGCGGCTGGGCTTCCTGCCCGGTGACCTCAACGAGAAGGTCGATCCTTATCTGCGCCCGCTCTCCGACGCGCTTTTTGATGTCCTGGGAGACAAGGCTGTAAGATTGAGAGAGCAGGGTGTGATCGAAGTCGTGCCGCTGGCATTCATGCGCGGACGCACTCTGACGCGGGCATTTGTCATTCTGGACGAGGCTCAGAACGCCACCGGCGCCCAGATGAAGATGGCGCTGACCCGGTTGGGCGAGGATTCGGTGATGGTGGTGACGGGCGACCGCACCCAGAGCGACCTGCCCGGCGGGCGGGCCGAAGGGCTGGACGAAGCGCTGCAAATTCTTGAAGGCGTGGAAGGCGTTGGCATCGCCCGCTTCTCCCAGGCCGATGTGGTGCGCCATCCCCTCGTCGGACGTATCGTCGCCGCCTATGATAAGCGGGATGCGAGCCGTTGAAGGGGGCGATTACCGTGGTGGTGGAAGAGGCAGCCTGGCGCGGTCATCGCGGTCTTCGGCCCAAGCTGGAAGCGGCGGCGGAAGCGGCACGCAAGGCTGCCAAGTTGCCCGCGAAGAGCGCTCTCACCATTCTCCTGGCCGGTGACGCGAAGCTGAAGACGCTGAACCGCGACTTTCGCGGCAAGAACAAGCCCACCAACGTGCTGTCCTTTCCGTCCACTGCTCCCGGCTATGCCGGCGACGTCGCGCTGGCCTATGGCGTGACGAACGCCGAGGCGGTGAAGGCGAAGAAAAAGTTTGCCGACCATGCCGCGCATCTGGTGGTGCATGGCGTGCTGCATCTGGCGGGCCACGACCATGAGCGCGACGCGGACGCGCAGGTGATGGAGCCGCTGGAGACCAGGATCCTGGCAAAGCTAGGCATCGCGGACCCTTACGCGAGCGTCGGCCCAGCAGGTTGGGCGGCACCCGATGCCCAACCGTCAGCGTTAGGCCGCGCGACCAAAAAGAAAAAAGCGGTTCGCGCATGAGCAGCGACGGCGACATATCCCTCTGGAAGAAAATCCAGCGCGTGCTGCAAGGCGAACGCGCCGGGCAGGCCGCGATCCGCGAAAGCCTGGAAGAAGTGACCGAGGAAAGCGAGCGCCAGTCGCCCGCGCTCGCGGATGCCGAGCGGGTGCTGCTCGCCAACCTGCTGAAGTTCGGCGAACTCCGGCTCAAGGATGTGATGGTGCCGCGCGCCGCCATCATCGCGGTGGACGAAACCGTGTCGATGAACGATCTGGTGCAGCTGTTCCGCGAGGCGCAGCATTCGCGCCTGCCCATGTATCGCGAGACGCTCGACGATCCCACCGGCCTGGTGCATGTGAAGGACGTTCTGGCGCTGCTGCAGGATGCGCCGGGCGGCGGCTATCGCCTGCCGGATGTGCCCATCGCGGGCCTGCGCCGCCCCATTCTGTTTGTGCCGCCGTCGATGCGGGCGCTGGACCTGCTGCTCAAGATGCAAACCAGCCATACCCATCTGGCACTAGTGATCGACGAATATGGCGGCACCGACGGGCTGGTATCCATCGAGGACATCATCGAGGAAATCGTGGGCGACATCGCCGACGAGCATGACGACGAGCCCATGGCGCTGAAGCGCGAAGGCGACAGCTTCGTGGCAGATGCCCGCATGGAGCTGGAGGATTTCGCGGAAGCGGCGGGCTTCGCACTGCCCGCGCCGGACGACAATGAAGGCGTGGATTCGCTGGGCGGCTTCGTGGTGTCGCATCTGGGCCGCGTGCCGCAGCGAGGCGAGATCGTGGAAGGCCCGGCGGGCTTCGTCTTCGAAGTGCTGGAAGCCGATCCCCGCCGCGTCCACCGCCTGCGTATTCGCCCGCCGCGAGAGGGCGCCGCCACTTGACGCGCCTCGCGGATTGCCTGCGCGCTTTGACCGGCTGGCGGCGGCTGCTGGCCGCCATCCTGCTGGGCGCGGTTTCCTCCACCGCCTTCCCGCCCTTTTATTTCTTTCCGGCCCTGCTGCTCGGGCTGGCGGCGCTGGAGCTGCTGCTGGATGGCGCGCCCACCGCGCGGGCGGCTGCCGTCACCGGCTGGGGCTTTTTCTTCGGCCAGTTCCTGATCGGGCTGCACTGGATCGCCTATCCCTTCATGGTCGATTCGGCGGCGCATCTGTGGCAACTGCCTTTCGCAGTGACGCTGATGCCCGCGGGCCTGGGCCTGTTCGGCGCGCTGGCTTGCGGCATGGCGGCTTACCTGCGCGCCAGAGGCGCGGCGCGCCATGTCCTGCTGGCGGTGTGCATCGCCGCCACCGAATGGCTGCGCGGGCACATCTTCACCGGCTTTCCCTGGAACCTGCCAGCCTATGCCTGGGGCGCGGTGCCGGAAGTGATGCAGGGCGCGGCCCTCTTTGGCGCCTATGGCCTGTCGCTGCTGACGTTGCTGCTGGGGGTTTCGCTAGGGGATTTCGCGCGCCGCCGTGTGATGCTGCCGGCGGCGATGCTGCTGATCTTCGCGGTGCTATGGGGCTTTGGCCTGCTGCGGCTGGCCGCGCCTAATACTTATGTCCCCGGCGTGTCGCTGCGGCTGGTGCAGCCCAATATTCCGCAGGCCGAGATGCATGGCGGCTTCCTGCCGCGCAACTGGCAGCGCCTGACAAGCCTGACGCAACGCCCCGGCAATCCCACGCACATCATCTGGCCGGAATCGGCGGCAGCTTTCCAATTGGCGCGCTCGCAGGAGGCGCTGGCGGGAATCGCCCAGCTGACGGCGGGGCGGGCGTCTTTGCTGACCGGAACGGTACGGTTGGACGCGCAAGGCGCTTACAACAGCCTTTACCTGTTCGGGCCGGGCGGACAGACGCTGGGCATTTACGACAAATCCCATCTGGTGCCGTTCGGCGAATATCTGCCGCTGGCGCCGCTGCTCTCCCGTCTCGGTTTCAGCAAGCTGACAGTCGGCCAGACAGGCTTCGTGGCAGGCGACGGCCCACGCGCCTACAGCGTGCCCGGCGCGCCGCCGCTGACGCCGCTGATCTGCTACGAGGCGATATTTCCCGGCGCGGTCCCGCGCGCCTCCGGCCGCCCCGGCTGGCTGGTCAATGTCACGGATGATTCTTGGTTCGGGCCCTGGGCCGGGCCGAACCAGCATCTGCTGATCGCGCGGATGCGGGCGATCGAGGAAGGCCTGCCCATGGCGCGGGCCGCCAATACCGGCATCAGCGCTATGATCGACGCACGCGGCGGCATCGTGGCCAGCCTCGGCCTCAACCAGGGCGGCGTGGTGGATTCAGGCCTGCCACAAGCCCTGCCGCCGACGCCCTATGCGCGCTTCGGCGATCTCGGATTTGCCATAATTTTATTGGCTTCTGTGTTCGCCACCGTGCTGCTGTCGCTGCGGCGGCGTTGATTCTTAAGTAAACTTGTCTGTTCGCTTTGATGACGTTTGAAGTTACGTTGGTATAGACGTGGGTGTGTTGTTCCCGCTTCCAGGGGGTGTGTTCTGGTGCCGAAGAAGCAAGCCAATCCCGTTGATGTGCAGGTGGGCAATCGGGTCCGCATTCGCCGCATGCTGATCGGCATGAGCCAGGAACGCCTAGGCCAATTGCTCAGCCTCACCTTCCAGCAGGTTCAGAAATACGAGAAGGGTGTCAACCGCATCGGCGCGGGCCGTCTGTTCGATGTCTCGCGCATCCTGGGCGTGCCGATCGATTATTTCTATGAAGGCATGGGCGCGAAACTGGCGGGCCAGGACGGCTTCGCCGAGGACAGCGCGCCGCCGGTGATGGAGTTCGTCTCATCCGGCGAAGGGCTTCAGCTTTCGCTGGCCTTCATGAAGATCAAGGACAGCAAGGTGCGCAAACGCGTGCTGGATCTTGTGAAAAGCCTGGCGGAAGAAGAAGCCGAAAAAGCGTAAGGACGCTTATTCGGTTTTTCGCGACGCTTTCTCTTGCAGCCCCGATTGTGCCTCGCGCGCCTTGAGCGCGGCATACACATCGTCCGGCGTGACGCCCGCCGCCGCCCACAGCACCAGCAGGTGATAAAGCACGTCGGCGCTTTCCGCCGTCAGCGCCTTCGCGTCGCTCGCCGTGGCGGCGATCACTGCTTCCACCGCTTCTTCGCCGAACTTCTTGGCGCACTTCTCCACGCCCGCGGCCAACAGCTTCGCGGTGTAGGAGGTTTGCGCATCGGCGCTCTTGCGAGCGGCGATGGTGGCAAAGAGGCGGTCCAAAGAGTGTTCGCTCATGCGCTGCTCCTAGCATGGAGACGCTGGTCCCGAAAAATCCGCTTGCCAAACCGGTTCTTTCAGATTACTCTATCACACAGAGTTATCTATTATAGTGGGACAGCCATGAGGCTGTCACCGAACGAAGCTGATGAAATACTTGGAGAAATCAGCCGCACCGAACAGCGCAGCGCCTAGGCGCACTGCTACTCCTATTCCAGGCCGAAATTCATTCTGTGGGGGCTGATCTGAGTGGCGGGCTACCCCGGCAGCTATCTGCTGCCGAACTACGGCTTCGTTGGCGCCATCAACTGGCCCTAGTTCGGGTTGAGCCTCATGGGCTTTGTTGGCAGCCATTTCATAGGCCGCCATCAGCCCCGTCATTTCAATGCCGAACAACGCGCGGCGGCCCGCGCCGACGGTTTGCGCATCGGCTTGTCCGTTTTTGCGGCATGGCTCTTTATGATTGCCACAGTCATCGTGATGCGGCCAGCCAATCTCGCCGCCGTGGGCGCCTTCAATCCCTGCTGGTGGCGCTGGCCTATACCGTCTTCAGTATCTGGCGCGGCCCGCGCTTCTCTATGCCGGAATTGCGGTGGCGGCGCTGACGATGGGTGGCTGGCTCTGGCTGCTCGAAATTTTCGTGCTATGGATGGCGTTTGTCGGCGGCGGCTCGCTGATCCTGACCGGCTTCTGGCTCAGGAAGGTGTGAGATGGCCGAACTCAATACAATCATCCATCAGCCGATGCGGCTGAAGATCATGTCGGCTCTGAAGGCGTTCCCGCCGGGCGAGCAGTTGGAATTCGTGCGGCTGAAGAAACTGGTCGAAGCCACCGAAGGAAATCTGGGCGCCCATATTCAGACGCTGGAGGAGGCGGGCTATGTCGCGGTAGAGAAAGACTTCGTCGACAACCGCCCCCGCACACGGGTCAAGCTGAGCAAGGAAGGCCGCCGCGCCTTCGAGGATTACGTCGCCTATCTGCGCGAGATATTGGGAAGCGCGTCATGACCGTGCCGCTCTTCCGTTGCCGTTACGGGCCGTATCGTCGTCCCCGAGCGGGCTGCCCCCGCTTCGAAAACGACGACGCCTGAAGCCAGTTCACCTGAACCAGATCCATTGAACAGAGCCTTGCGAACGCCGGAAAATCTCCTTCCGGCGGCAGAGCGGGGCCGTCTCCAACCAGAGGAATTTTTGCATGTCGCATCACATCTCTCTCATCGCACTTTCTGCTGTTCTTGCCCTGTGCCCTGCCGTGCCGGTCCAGGCTGCGCCGCGGCTGTTCGGCGACAGTGTGCTGCTGAGGCAGGATGGCTTCACCGACGAAATAAACGGCCAGGGGCCGGACCTGGTGCTGCTGGCCGCGGGCCCGTCCGATGGCTGGAAAACGGTGATCCGTCATCTGCGCGGCCGGTATCCTGTTCACCTGATTGTGCTGGACCGGCCGGACGGCGATATCGCGGCGGTCGATGCCTGGCTGGTCAAGCGGGGCTGGACGCCTGTGCTGTTGGCGGGTGAAGCCCCGGCAGCCGCGCTGGCCGCCGCACATCCCGAAAATGTGAAACAGGTGTTGCAGCTGCAGGGTGCGTCCGAAACCATGATCGCGGCGCTGAAAGCGTTTCTGCGCGGCTGATGACGGGTCTCAAAGACCGAGGCGGGCGTACACATCGGAAAGCGTGGCGCCCGCCTGCCGCAAGGCTTCCAAGGTCACGGCATTGTCCCGCTTGGAGAACTTCTTCCCGCTGTCGTCCAAAATCAGACGGTGATGGGCATAGTCAGGTTCGGGCAATTGCAGCAGCGCCTGCAGCAGCCGCTGCACATGGGTGGCGTCGCGCAAGTCTTCGCCCCGCGTCACCAGCGTCACGTTCTGGAAGGCGTCATCCACTACCACCGCCAGGTGATAGGCGGCCGGAAGGTCTTTGCGCGCAAGCACGATGTCGCCGAAGCGCAGCGGCAGCACCGCATGGTTTTTGCCATGCTCACAGAAACTGAGGGGCGCTGCCAATGCCGCCGCCTTCTGCGCATCCAGCCGCAGCACATGTGGCTTGCCGGACGGCGCGTCCTTCAGGTGGCGGCAGGTGCCGGGATAGATCGGACCGTCCGGACCATGCTGCGCCTCGCCCGCACGCGCGAACTCGTCGGCGATATCCTTGCGGGTGCAGAAACAGGGATAGGTCAGGCCCATGCGCGTGAGCTGCGCCAGCGCCTCGGCATAGGCGGCATCACGGCGGGACTGGCGCAGCGCCGGCTCGCCCCAGGACAGGCCCAGCCATTTCAGGTCGCGGTAGATGGCCTCAATGAATGCGTCGCGGCTGCGGCCCCGGTCCAAGTCTTCCAGCCGCAGCAGGAAATTGTCGCCCGCTTCGCGCGCCGTCAGCGCCGCGAAGGCATGACCCAGATGCAGCAGGCCGGTCGGCGAGGGGGCAAAACGGGTGACAATCATGGCGGGTTCTATATCTTCGCCCCGGGGCGCGGATGCGCCCCTTTGTTATCGCCTTTTAGAACGCACGAGGCCCAATGTCTTCCGATGCCCCCCGCCTGGCCCCGCTCAACGGCAAGGCCCGTCAGCTTGTCGTGCTGGTGCATGGCTATGGCGCCGATGGCGCCGACCTGCTTTCGCTGGGCCAGCATTGGCAGCAAGCCCTGCCGGATGCCGCCTTCGCCTCGCCCAATGCGCCGACGCAGGTCCCGGGCGCGCCGGGCTATCAGTGGTTTCCGCTGCGCACCCTGGACGCCAACGACGTAATCCCAGGCGCCGCCTCGGCTGCGCCGGGGCTGGAGGCTTTTCTCGAAGCCGAACTGAAGGCCCAGAATGTCGCGCCGGAAAATCTCGTGCTGGTCGGTTTCAGCCAGGGCGCGATGATGGCGCTGTATGTCGGCCTGCGCCGCAAGGTGCCGCCCGCCGCCATTCTGGCTTTTTCCGGCCAGTTGCCCGGCCTGATCCCGCAGCCCGCGCCGGGCGGCCACTATCCTCCGGTCTTCATCAGCCATGGCGACAGCGACAATGTGGTGCCGCCGCAATTGATGTTCCTGGCCATGGGCGCCATGCAGCAGGTCGGCATCACGCCGGACTGGCATCTGGCTCGCGGTGTCGCCCATGGCATCGACCCGGAAAGCCTGGAGCTGGCCGGGCAATTTCTCCTGAAAGCGCTTGCCAATAGGCCGTAACCGGACTGTCGCAAGGAGGGGCTTGAGTGTTACGCGAATCTGCCACTAGATTCGGGAAAAAGAGGAGAGCCGCCTTCACAGTACCAGATCCGTGCTAACGCCCAGCGTGACCTCAAGCGCCCTCGGAGCGACATGTCCGGCGCTGGTGCTCAACGCCGACTATCGGCCGCTGAGCTATTATCCGCTTTCGCTCTGGTCCTGGCAGGACGCCATCAAGGCGGTCTTTCTCGAACGGGTGAGCATCCTGGAGGAATATGACCGGGAAGTGCATTCGGCGCGCTTCTCGATGCGGCTGCCCTCGGTCATTGCGCTCAAGACTTATATCCGGCCGTCGCGCCATCCCGCCTTCACCCGCTTCAATGTTTTCCTGCGCGACGAGTTCGAGTGCCAGTATTGCGGCGACGACCGCGAACTGACCTTCGACCATGTCATTCCGCGTTCGCGCGGCGGCCGCACCACCTGGGAGAATGTCGTCACCGCCTGTTCGCCCTGCAACCTGACCAAGGGCTGGCTGATGCCGGCGCAGGCCAAGATGTTTCCGCGCATCCGGCCGCATCCGCCCACGGTGACGGAACTGCGCGAGCATGGCCGCAAGTTTCCGCCCAACCATCTGCATGAAAGCTGGGCGGACTATCTCTACTGGGATAGCGAGTTGGAGCCTTAGATGCGCTCGGACAGCTTGATCGCCACGCGGCAGCCCGCCTTGATCGCTTTCGACAGCAGCTTGTAACCCGGCGCCTGTTCCGCGCCGTTTTCCAGCGCGGTTTCGCGGTGCTCGGCTTCCTCGGCGCGGAATTCCGCCACCGTCGCCTGCAGGGCGTCATCCTTGCCTTCCAGCGCTGCGACCTGTCCGGCGTAATGCTCGTCGATCACTTCCTCGACGGCGGCGGTGCAGGCGAAGGCGGCTTTCTCCCCCATCAGCGCCGTGGCCGCGCCCAGCGCGAAACCGGCGACGCGCCACACCGGCTCCAGCGCGGTGGGCCGCACCTTGCGTTCGTTCACCAGCTTGTCGAAGGCTTTCAGATGCCGCTCTTCCTGCGCCGCCATGTGGCGGATGGTGTCGGCGGCGGCGCCGTGCTTCAGCACCGCCAGCTGGCCCTGATAGATGCGCACCGCGCCATATTCGCCCGCATGATCGACCCGGATCATGGCGTCGATGTCGAGCGGCGCGCCGGGCGCGGCGGGCTTGGCCTTACGGCTCATGGGCGGTCTTTCCCAGCAGAACGCCGCCGATACCGGCCAGCCCCAATGAGAAGAAAGCATTCCAGAAAGCCAGCGTCTGGCCCAGAAAGACCTGTTGCAGCAGACTGCAGGACGGTGCGGGCGCCATATCGCTGCCCAGGACGAAGCGCGCGCCGGAGCAGGTGGTGGGGCCGGGCAGAACGCCCCACTGAAAGCCGGTCTGCCACGCGCCGATGAGACCCGATGTGAGCACCAGCAGGATCGTGACCGTGGCGATGGGAAAGGCGAAGCGACGCGGCAGGAAGCCGCCGCCCATCACGCCGACGATAGCGGCGGCGATGTGTGGCCAGCGCTGCCAGTGACACATCGGGCAGGGCGGCATGGCACCCAGATACTGATAACCCAGCGCGCCCATGATCAGCGCCAGCGCACCGGCGCCGACCGCGATGGCGATCCAGTCAGCGCGCAAAGACTGCGTTGTCGTCATGGAAGGCCTTGAATTCGAGGGCGTTGCCCGAAGGATCGAGGAAGAAGAAGGTCGCCTGCTCGCCGGGCAGGCCGTCGAAACGGATGCTGGGTTCAATGATGAATTGGGTGTTCGCTACGGAAAGTTTTGACGCGAGTTCCTTCCACGCTGCCATTGTGAGTATTGCGCCGAAGTGGCGCACGGGAACTGCGTCACCGTCAACCTGATTATGTTCTTTGTGACCGGCCTCGTTCGGGCTTAAATGCGCAACGATCTGATGGCCGAAGAAGTCGAAGTCCACCCACTCATCGCTCGAACGTCCCTCAGGACAGCCGAGCAGGTCGCCATAAAAGGCGCGGGCTTCGGCAAGATCGCGTACCGGGAACGCAAGATGAAAGCGCGGACGTGTCGACATTGATTTCCCTGTTCCGCCGCAAGCCTAAGGCGTGCGCCGTCAAAAAGCGACCCACTTCAAATCGCAACGGTGAAAGCGTCGCGCTTGCGATCGACGGCGAAGCAGTTTCGGTGAAATTGCGGCTGAATCCCAGGGCGCGGCGGGTGATCGTCAAGGTGCATCCCTCCACCGGCGAGGTGACGGTGGTGGCCCCGACGGAGCGTGGCCTGAGCCATGCGCTGGATTTCGCGCGCGGCCAAAAGGCATGGATCGCGCGGCAGCGCGCCCGGGTGCTGTTGCCGGTAGTGCTGGCGCCGGGTATGCGCCTGCCGTTTCGGGGTGTTTCTCACGACGTCCGCCATGGCGGCGGTAGCGGCCCTGCGCCGGTGGTGCGCGACGCCACGGCGCAGGTTCTGTGGGTGCATGGCCGAGCCGAACATGCGCAGCGCCGCCTGGCCGATTTTCTCAAGCGCGAGGTGCGGCTTCTGATCGAGGCGCAGGTAATGGAGTATGCCGCGCAGATCGGCGTGTCACCCGCGCGCATCGCGCTGCGCGACACCGCCAGCCGCTGGGGCTCCTGCTCTGCGGCGCGGGTGTTTTCCTTTTCCTGGCGGCTGATCTTCGCGCCGGATTTCGTGCGTGATTATGTCGTGGCGCATGAAGTGGCGCATCTGAAGGAGATGAATCACGGCCCGCGCTTCTGGAAGCTGGTAGAAAAGCTGCACCCGCGATTCAAGGAAGCGCAAAAATGGTTGCGCGTGCATGGGCGGTCGCTTCAGAGATATGCGCCCAAGAGCAGCGCGCCCGCGAAGTTGTAGACTTCGCGTCAGCGCGTGCGACCTTAAAATAAGTTAACCGCCGAACAGACTGTTCAAGATCGAATCGATGGTGCCCGCCTTGGCCGGCGGCTCCACGGGGGCCGATACCGCCATCGCCGCGGGCGCTTGCGGCGTTTCCGCCATCGCGTCTATCGGCGGCAGGTTGGTGGTCAGCGCCATGCCCGACAGCGGCCGCTCCGGCAAGCCTTGCTCCGCACCGCTCATGAAATCTTGGAAGATGCGGGCGGGAAGGCCGCCGCCGGTGGCTTTCTTCATGGGCGTGAAATCGTCATTGCCGGTCCAGACGCCGCAGACCAGATCGGCGGTAAAGCCGATGAACCAGGCATCGCGGTAATCCTGCGTCGTGCCGGTCTTGCCCGCGGCATCGCGGTTAGGCAGCCTTGCCGCCTTACCGGTGCCGGTCAGCACGGTTTCCGCCATCAGCCGCGTCATGGCGGCGTTGTGCTCCGGGCTCATCGCGGTCTTTTTCTCGCCCGGCTTGCGCTCGTAAAGCGTCTTGCCGGAGACAGTACGGATCTTCAGCACCGCGAAGGGCGCGGCGGTCTCGCCGCCATTGGCGAAGGCGGCATAGGCGGCGGTCAGTTCAAGAGGCGTCACTACCGATGCCCCCAGCGCTAGCGACGCCACCGCGTCCAGCTGCGATGTGATGCCCAGGCGCTGCGCCGTCGCCGCCACGGTGCGCGGGCCGACTTCCTGGGTGAGCTGCGCCGCCACCGAGTTGGAGGAAGCGGCGAAGGCCCGCAGCAACGGCATTTCGCCTTCATAGCGGTTTTCGTAATTGCCGGGCGTCCATTTGCCGAACGTCACCGGTTCGTCCCGCACCATATCCTGCAACGTGTGGCCATGTTCCAGCGCCGCCAGATAGACGAAGGGCTTGAAGGCGCTGCCAGGCTGACGCACCGCGTCGGTGGCGCGGTTGAAGCTGGACAGGCCATAGGAGCGACCGCCCACCATGGCGCGAATGGCGCCATCCGGCGTCATCGCCACCAGCGCAGCCTGCGCGACGTTGAGCTTGATACCGTCGGCTGCCAGGCCTTGCAGCACGGCGGCTTCCGCCAGGCTCTGGGTCTGAAGATTGAAACTGGTTTCGACCACGATGGCTTCGGTGCCCGGCCCGATCAGGCCATGGAGCTGCGCCACCACCCAATCCGCGAAATAGCCGGAACTGGGCGTGCCGGTGACGCGCACGATACGCGGGCGGGTCTGCGCTGCCGCCAGTCGCGTTTCGAGATCCAGATAGCCCGCTTCCTCCATCGCCTTCAGCACTACCAGCGCGCGTTCATGCGCGGCGTCGGCATCGGCTAGGGGATTGTAGCGCGCGGGCGCCTTGACGCTGCCCGCCAGGATCGCCGCCTCGGTCAGGCCAAGCTCGGAGGCATGCTTGCCGAAGAATTTCTCCGATGCCGCTTCCAGGCCATACACGCCGGCGCCGAAATAGACCTTGTTGAGATACAGGCCCAGGATCTGGTCCTTGGTGTAGCGGGTCTCCAGATAGACGGCGAGCGCCGCTTCCTTAAGTTTTCGCTCATAGGTGCGGCCGGGCGTGAGGAAGAGGTTCTTGGCCAGCTGCTGCGTCAGTGTCGAACCGCCCTGCACCACGCGGCCCGTCGCCATGTTGCGGATGGCGGCGCGCGAAAGGCCGAAGGGATCGATGCCGAAATGGCTGCGGAAGCGGCGATCCTCGATGGCGATGAAGGCGTTCACGACATAGTCGGGCAGATCGGAAACCGCCACGGTCTCGCCCTGCGTCAGGCCGCGCCGCGCGATCAGGCGGCCATGATCGTCCAGCAGGGTAACGTCCTGCGACGCGGCGGGCGTCATCAGGTTGCGCACATCGGGCAGTCCGGAAATGAAATGCGAGAAGATCACCACGCCGAAGATCAGGCCCCAGATCGCGAACATGATGATGACATAGGGCCAGCTGCGCTTGCGGCGGGTCAGCGGCTTTGGCGATGGCGCGTCGTTATCAAAAGACGCGGGCGCGCGGCCACGGCCCGGAGGTTTGCCCGGCGGCTTTCCAGAAGATTTTTTGGGTGGCGGCTTCCCCATAGCCGCACTTTGACTGCGCAGTAGTTAACGGCTGTTAAACATTAACCTTTGCTCGAGCCCGGCATTCCGCCGGGCGACTTTCCGGCAGACATCCCAGCTTCCTTCCCCCGCGAACGGAGTGACGAGCGGGGGAAGGTGTCGCAACGAGGTGTCGCTGGAGGCGACCCGAGTTGTGACGGATGGGGTAAAACTAGGCGAAAAGCCTGTAGCCGCCTTCTTCCGTGAGAAGAATTCTGGCCTCGCCCGCGTCTTTTTCGATCTTCTTGCGCAGGCGGTAGATGTGGGTTTCCAGCGTCTGGGTAGCGACCTGGGGACCATAGCCCCAGACCTCGCTCAACAGGGTCTGGCGCGGCACGATCCC
>CANFDA010000003.1 GCA_947445215.1 Alphaproteobacteria bacterium
CCGCCGCCGCCTCCGCCGCCGGCTAGGACCTTCATCGTGTTCTTCGACTTTGATAAGTCGAACCTCACGGCTGAAGCGCAGGCCACTGTCACGGAGGCCGTCGCGGCCGCCAAGACGCTCGGCTCGGTGCGCGTGATGGTGACGGGTCACACCGACACCGCCGGTTCGCAGACCTATAACCAGGCTCTGTCGATCCGCCGCGCCACGGCTGTGAAGGACGAGATGGTTCGTCAGGGCATTGGCCAGGATGGCATCGCCGTCGAGGGCAAGAGCTTCAACGATCCGCTGGTCCCCACGGGCCCGGGTGTCCGTGAGCCGAAGAATCGCCGCGCTGTCATCGATCTCGGTGGCTAAGCGTCAGGTTCTTTCCTGAAAAAGATCAGGGCCGGTCGAAAGACCGGCCCTTTTCTTTTGAAGTCTGATGAACCCCCATCCGTCGCAACTCGGGTCTACCAAGAGGCAGACACCTCGCTGCAACACCTTCCCCCTTCAGGGCGCGCTGCCACGCGCGAAGGGGGAAGGGATCTGGCGCTAGTGGATGGTCGCCCGGCGGAATGCCGGGCTCGAGCCTAGAAAAAGAAAAGGCGCGGAGAGCATCCGCGCCTTTTTCGTTCAATGAATTCCGGCCTTAAAACTTCGGAACGCCCGCACCGCTGGGGACGGCAGCCACCGGCACCATGGCGTCGGCCGCGACATCGCCGGGGCGGTCGGGGCGCGGCGTCGGCGCGATCTCGGGTCCCGCCTTTATGCCCTGCAGGTTCATCGCCACGGTGATGGCGCAGCTATCGAGCGGGTTCTTTTCATAGACCGGCACGCCGGAGACGAAGTCTTCCAGCACCGGCTTGTCGGGGGCCAGGGCCGACTCGAACACCAGCTCGGCGGTGGCGCAGAAGCCGGCATGGGCGCCGGGCTTGATACGGCGGCGCTCGGCATTGGCGATAGCGCGGGTCTTGAAGGAATCATGCTCGCGCGTGCCCGCCGCCCTGCCATGCATGCGCTTGAACATGGCCAGCAGCAAATTGTCGGACTTGCGCAGCTCGCCCTGGAAGCTCCTCACGAAGCGGTTGAAGTTGGCGACCGCCGAGGGGCCGCAGGTCAGCGCGGCATCGGTCAGCTCCTGCTGCACCGCCGCCACCTGGATGGCATGGATTTCGGCGGCGCTGGCGCAAAGGCGGCGGGATTGAGCTTCCGCCGCTGTACTGGCCATGATTCCCGCCATCGCGAGCACGGCGCCTGATTGACGCATCTTCTTCGCCATAAGTGATCCTGAATTCGACAGCGGGGTAGGAGATTAGGTTTAAGCGGGGGCCCCGCCAAGTCATTCCCGCACAAAGGAACTTTGAAGGGTTGCAACGAACCGCGGCCACCCGGCGTTGTAGCAAATGAGGAACTGGGCTTTTTCCCATGACGCGCCTAGATACCTTTACCCTTGCGATTGCCGCCCTCTCCCTCATGGCTGTCCCCGCCATGGCGGCGGGCAATGTCCCCGGCGGCGGCGGGGCTGCCGCCCCTGCCAAATCCCCAGTTGCAGATGCAGCGCCAGATGAACACGGCGCGGGTCGAGCGTGGGCCCTACCCCATGACCTATTCGGAGCAGGTGGCCCAGAGCCTGGGGGTGCGAAAGGGCCGGTTCGATCTGATCGCGCCGCAGACAAGCTCGCCCTATACCCCCAGCCTGAGTGTGGGCGGCGGCATGATCCGGCTGCGCTGGGCCCAGTAGTCCTTTTCCTTCCCCGCCCGCTTTAGTATTGCTCTGCCCCACGGGCGGCCAGCAAAAGTTGCAGACTTTTGCGTGGGCCGCGCGACAATAAAAAATGGGCCGCGGCCCAAAAGGGGTATTTCAGGCATGGCCTATAAAGTTGCCGTAGTAAGCGCGACCGGGAGCGACGGCCAGAAAAAGTGCGAAGCGGTTTTGCGTCCGGCCGCGCGACCCAACAAAAGAGAGATTCAACTTGGCTTATAAAGTTGCCGTAGTAGGCGCGACGGGAAATGTCGGGCGCGAGATGCTGCGGGTGCTGGCCGAGCGCCAATTTCCCTTCAGCGAAGTGGTGGCCCTGGCTTCGACCCGCTCGGTCGGCACCGAGGTCTCGTTCGGCGATGACGCCATCCTCAAGGTCAAGGCGCTGGATTATTACGATTGGAAGGGGACCGATCTCTGCCTGATGTCGGCTGGCGGCGACATCGCCAAGGAATGGGCCCCCAAGATCGCCGCCACCGGCTGCATCGTGATCGACAATTCCAGCGCCTGGCGCATGGACCGGGCCGTGCCGCTGGTGGTGCCCGAGGTTAACGCCGACGCCCTGCTGGAAATCAAGAAGGGCATCGTCGCCAATCCTAACTGCTCCACCGCCCAGCTGGTGGTCGCCCTGAAGCCGCTGCACGACCTGGCGAAGATCAAGCGGGTGGTGGTCTCGACCTATCAATCCGTCTCGGGCGCGGGCAAGGACGCGATGGACGAACTCTTCCGCCAGACCCGCGCCGTCTTCGTCGCCGATCCGGTGGAAGTGGGCGTGTTCACCAAGCAGATTGCCTTCAACGTCATTCCGCACATCGACGTCTTCCTGGACGGCGGCAGCACCAAGGAAGAGTGGAAGATGGCGGTAGAGACTCAGAAGATCCTGGATCCCGACATCCAGATCACCGCCACTTGCGTGCGCGTGCCGGTCTTTATCGGCCATAGCGAAGCGGTGAATATCGAGTTCGAGAACCCCATCACCGCCGAGCAGGCGCGCATTGCGCTGCGCGCCGCGCCGGGCATCCTGGTGGTCGACAAGCGCGAGGATGGCGGCTACGCCACGCCACTGGAATGCGCCGGCGAGGATGCCACCTATGTCAGCCGCATCCGCAAGGACCCGACCGTGGACCATGGCCTGTCGCTGTGGATCGTCGCCGACAATCTGCGCAAGGGCGCGGCGACCAACGCCGTGCAGATCGCCGAAGCCCTCATCAAACGCAAACTGCTCAGGAGCGCCTAATGCCGAAAGTCTATTGGATTGGCCGCGTCGATGTCCGCGACGCCGAGGCCTACAAGGAATATGTCGCGATCGGCCGCCCGGCCTATGAACGCAACGGCGCCAAGTTCCTGGCGCGCGGCGGCAAGATCGAAGTGCTGGAAGGCCAGGCCCGCGCCCGCAACGTGGTGGTGGAATTCCCGTCGATGGAAGCGGCGCTGGCCTGTTACAATTCGCCGGAATACACCGAGGCCCGCAAGATTCGCCAGTCGATCAGCGACGGCGAATTCATTGTGGTCGAAGGGATCGAGTAATTCCGCCGCGCCCGCTCCGCACCGCTCTGTTTGTCCCGGGCAGCAATGCCCGGGCCATCGGGAAGGCGCGCGAACTGGCTTGCGACGCCGTCATACTCGATCTGGAAGATGCAGTGGGCGCTGGCGAGAAAGAAGTGGCCCGCGCGGCGGCGGCGGACGCCATCAGGGCCCGCGCCTTTGGCCAACGCACCACGGTTGTGCGGATCAATGCCCTGACCAGCGCGTGGAGCGTGGATGATCTGAAAGCCGCGCGCGGCGCCGACGCCATCCTGCTGCCCAAGGTGGACAGCGTTGCTGATTTGGCGGCGGCGCGATTGCTGGGGGGTACGACGCCCCTCTGGGCCATGATCGAAACCCCGGCCGCCGTGCTGGCGCTGCCCGCCATCGCACAGGGCGCCGCGGCGCTGGTGCTGGGGGCCAATGATCTGCTGAAAGACATGGGCGCTCGCCATGTCGCGGGCCGCGCCAACCTCACTTATGCCATGAGCGCAATAGTGACAGCGGCGCGGGCCCATGGCGCGCTGGCGCTGGACAGCGTCCACAACGACATCTCCGACATCGCCGGTTTTGAAAGTGCCTGTACCCTGGCGCGCGATTTCGGCTTTGACGGCAAGACGCTCATTCACCCTGCCCAGATCGCACCGGCGCGCACCGCCTTCGCGCCGTCGCCAGACGATGTAGAACGGGCCCGACGCCTGCTGGCCGCGTTTGAACTGCCGGAGAATCGCGGGCGTGGCGTGATCGCCTTTGAAGGCCGCAAGGTCGAGCGGCTGGACGCGCAGATGGCGCAAGCCGTGCTGGACGAGGCTGCTGGATGAGTTCGTCCTCTTATACCCGCGCCCTGGCAGCGGGTGAACTGAAAGCCGATCCGGCACAGGAAGCGGCAGCGGCGCAACTGGACGCGCTGGCGGCGGCGCTGAGGCCCACAAGTTTTTCCCTGTTCCGCGCGCGCGCGGTGCCGAACGGCCTCTACATCTGGGGCGATGTCGGGCGCGGCAAGACCATGTTGATGGACCTGTTCTTTGCCGACGCGCCGGAGCCGAAAAAGCGCCGCCTGCACTTCAACGCCTTCATGCGCGATGTCCATGCCCGCATCCATGCATTGCGCAGCCAGCCGGGCATGGACGATCCCATCGCACCCCTGGCGCGCGAAATCGCCAAAGAGGCGCGGCTGCTGTGCTTCGACGAATTCCAGGTCACCGACGTGGCCGACGCCATGATCCTGGGCCGCCTGTTCGAACAATTCTTCGCCGCCGGCATGGTGATCGTGGCGACCAGCAACACACCGCCCAAGCGTCTTTATGAAGGGGGCCTCAACCGCCAGCTCTTCCTGCCATTCATCGCGCAGATCAAGGCGAAGGTGGCGGTGGTGACGCTGAACGGTCCTACCGATTACCGGCTGCAGAACCTGAAAGACCTGAACGTTTACATGACGCCGCTTTCGCCCGCCGCCGATGCCGCGATGGACGCGGCCTGGGCTAAGGTGGCGGGCGGGCCCGGCAGGTCGGCCAGCCTGGCGGTGCTGGGCCGCAGTGTGGCGGTGCCGCGCGCGGGCCGGGGCGCGGCGCGCTTTGATTTCGAAGAATTGTGCGGCAGGCCGCTGGGCGGGGCGGACTATCTCGCCATCGCGCAGGATTTCCACACCGTCTTCATCGACCATATCCCAGTCCTGACGCCGGAAATGCGCAACTGGGCCCAGCGCTTCACGCTGCTGATCGACACGCTGTATGACGAAGGCGTGAAGCTGGTCTGCTCCGCCGCCGCCCCGCCGGACGCGTTGCTGGCCGACAAATTCGGGACCGAAGCCTTCCGCCGAACGGTGTCGCGCCTTGTCGAAATGCGCAGCGAGACCTATTTGCAGCGTGGACACGGGCATCGAGCGGAAACGGGGGGCGGCCAATGACGAATATTCTCTGGATGAGCGGCTTCATTATCGCCTGCCTGCTGTTTTACCGCTTCGCCCTGCCGCGGCTGAAGAAGTTCGACGAAAACAATATCGAGCGCATCAACCAGCAGGCGCAGGATCGCCACGATCCCAACGCGCATATCCGCCACGCCCTCGATGTCGCCGCGCAGCAGGTGGAAGAGGTGCAGGAAATCAAGACCGGACCCGCGTCCCATTACCTGTTCGAGGCCCAGGTCTATGCCAGCCGCGACGAAGCCGAGGAAATGCGTGCCCGCAGCGTCGCCGTGGTGGCGCACCGCTTCTATGAAGACCTGCCCGCCGCCCTTATGGGGCGCGAAAAGCCCAGCAATTTGTCGGCGCGTGAACGCGCCAGCTCACACTGGAAGAGTAAGATACATTGAGCCCGATTGTCCTGGTCGTGATGGGCGTGGTGACGGCCAGCGTGATGGCACTGGCCGTGTGGCTGGGCGCGTCGTTCCTGGCCCCGGCGGACAAGGCGCGGCGCGCGGCGCTGGCGGCGCTGATCGGCGGCTCCATCGGCTTCACCACCACCGCGCTGGTGCAAAGCCCGTTCTATCATGATCCGAACGCGGCAAGCGCCCCGCTGACGCCGCTGGTGCTGGCGGTGCTGGCCTGCATCAGCATGGCGCTGCTGGCGGCGTGGATGATCCTGAAAGCGCCGGTACCGCCGCCGCAAGGGCCTGAAGCCTAAGCGGCTCCGCCCTTCATCAGCTTCGGCAATTTTCCGACATCACCGCCCGCATGGCGCATGAAGAAGCGCCTTGCAGGCCCGATGGTATCGACGATCCCCATGCCGACATTGCGCAGCAGCCGCAGCGGCGCGATGTCGTTGGAGAAGAGCCGGTTGAGCGCATCGGTAGACGCCGCCAGCGCCACGGAATCAAACCGCCGCCAGCGTTCATAGCGTTTCAGAACATCTAGCGCGCCGATATCCTGGCCCAGCCGCGCCGCATCCAGCAGCACTTCCGCCAACGCGGCGGCGTCCTTCAAACCAAGGTTGAGGCCCTGCCCGGCGATGGGATGAATGCCATGGGCGCAATCGCCCGCCAGTGCGAAGCGCGGCTTCACGAAATCGCGGGCGATGTGGAAAGACAAGGGAAAGGACCAGCGCGGGCCAACTGCTTTCACTGCGCCCAGATGCGCCCCGAACCGCTTGGCCAGTTCGGCGTTGAAGCGCGCTTCGTCCAGCGCCAGCAGCGCGAGCGCTTTTGTCTTCTCTTCCGTCCACACCAGCGAGGCGCGGTTGCCCGTCATGGGAAGAATGGCGAACGGCCCGGCGGGCAGGAAATGTTCGTAAGCGACGCCATTGTGCGGCATCTCATGTTCCACCGTCGCCACGATGCCGATCTGCGGATAGGACCAGCCGATGGTCTTGATGCCCATAGCTTCGCGCAACGGCGAGACCCGGCCATCGGCGGCGACGGAAAGCGCCGCCGACACGGTTTCGCCATCGCCCAGTATGGCGGTGACGCCGCTGCCCGTGGCAGTGACGCTCTGCACAGCAGCGGGCGAAATCAATGTCAGGTTCTTTTCTACCGCCGCCCGTCCGGCCAGCGCGGCGCGGATATGGCGGTTCTCGACGATGGCGCCCAGCTGGGGGGCGCCCACTTCGGTGGAATCGAAATGCAGCGAGAAGGGCGAGGTGGCGCGGCCAGGCGCGCCATCGGTCACCAGAATTTCGCGGATGGGCTGGGCGTCCTTCTCCAGCGCCTCCCACACACCCAGCGCCCGATACATGCGGATGGTGGCATAGGCCAGGGCCGAAACCCGGCCATCGAATTTCGGGTCCAGCTGCGCCGACATCGGCGCGGCATCGGCCACCACGGTGCGGAAACCGCCCTGCGCCAGGGCGAGGCCGAGGCTGAGACCGACCATCCCGCCACCACTGACGATGATATCGGCCTTATGCATTCTCATTCTCGCTTGTTGCCGTCCCAGCCTCGCGCCGCGCTTGGGCACGCGCAGCTGAGGCGCTCAGCCGGGCAAAAGGTCCACTGGACCTTTTGTTAGCTCGGCTTCGCCCGGAAATGACGATGTCAGCCTGCTTCACAGGCAGCCTCCAAAGTTCGCCCAGTAAACAGGCAACATACGGCTTCTGCCGTATATTTAGGCGGAATCAGCTTGCCTGTTTTGCGTCACTGACGGCCAAAATTCGCACTTTTCTAATCTTAACAACTACTTGAGCAAAAAGCCAAAAGTTGGCCCGCTTCTTGAAGATACGTTAAAGCCGGGCGCTCGTCCGGCGCAAGCAATAACACGGAAGGACGGCAGATGAAGCTTATCACGGCCATCATCAAACCCTTCAAGCTCGACGAAGTCCGGGAGACGCTTTCCGCGCTCGGCGTCCAGGGCATGACGGTGACTGAGGTCAAAGGATACGGACGGCAAAAGGGGCATACCGAAATCTATCGCGGCGCGGAATACGCCGTGAGCTTCCTGCCAAAGCTGAAAATCGAAGTGGCGGTGAAAAGCGAGCTGCTGGAAGCGGTGATGGACGCCATCACCTCCAAGGCCAAGACGGGCCAGATCGGCGATGGAAAGATCTTCGTCACGCCGCTCGAGCAGGTCGTGCGCATCCGCACCGGCGAAACCGACGGCGACGCGCTGTAATCAAGGGGACAAAGATGAAATTTGAACAACTCAAGAAAGCGGGCCTTGGCCTGGTTGCCGGTTTCGGCACCCTCGCGCTGACCGCTGGCGTTGCGCTGGCCCAGGCGCCTGCCGCCGCGCCGACGCCCGACAAGGGTGACACGGCCTGGATGCTCGTTTCGACCATCCTGGTCCTTCTGATGATCGTGCCGGGCCTGGCCCTGTTCTATGGCGGTCTGGTCCGCGCGAAGAACATGCTGTCGGTCCTGACCCAGACCCTAGTCATCACCTGCATCGTGATGGTGGTTTGGGCGCTGTGGGGCTACTCCATGGCCTTCACCGATGGCGGCTCGCTGAACTCCTATGTCGGCGGCTTCTCCAAGATGTTCCTCAAGGGCGTGGATACCGCCGCCAATGTGGAAACCTTCAGCCGCGGCGTTGTGATCCCTGAGATCGTCTTCGTCGCCTTCCAGATGACTTTCGCGGCGATCACCACCGCGCTCGTCATTGGCGGCTTCGCCGAACGCATCAAGTTCAGCGCCGTCGTGGCCTTCTCGATCCTCTGGCCCACCCTGGTCTACTTCCCCATGGCGCACATGGTGTGGTTCTGGGCCGGTCCGGAGTTCGCCTCGACCAACCCGGCTGATGCCACGGTTGCCGGTGCGGGCCTGATCTGGGGCTTCGGCGCGCTCGACTTCGCGGGCGGCACCGTGGTGCACATCAACGCCGGTATCGCTGCTCTGGTGGGCGCGCTGCTGGTAGGCAAGCGCGTGGGTTACCACTCCGAGCCGATGGCGCCGCACTCCCTGACGCTCACCATGGTCGGCGCTGCGCTGCTTTGGGTTGGCTGGTTCGGCTTCAATGCCGGCTCCAACCTGGAAGCCAACGGCTATGCCGGTCTGGCGATGGTCAACACCTTCCTGGCCACCGCTGCTGCTGGCTTCACATGGCCGCTGGTCGAGTGGATCCTGAAGGGCAAGCCCAGCCTGCTGGGTGCGGCCTCCGGCGTCGTTGCCGGTCTGGTTGCGATTACCCCCGCCGCCGGCTTCGCCGGTCCGATGGGTGCGATCGTGCTGGGTCTGATCGTCAGCCCGATCTGCCTGTTCTTCGTCTCCGTGGTGAAGAACGCCCTGAAGTACGACGACAGCCTGGATGTCTTCGGCGTCCATGCCATCGGCGGCATCGTCGGCGCCATCGCCACCGGCATCCTGGTGGATCCGGCGCTGGGCGGCGCGGGCATTGTCGACTACACGGCCGGCGGCGCCGCTGTTTACCCGGGTCTCGCGACCCAGGTGATGGCGCAGGCCAAGGGCGTGCTAGTCACGCTGCTCTGGTCGGGCATCGGCAGCACCATCGTCTTCCTGATCATCAAGCTGGTCTTCGGCCTGCGCGTGACGGAAGAGAAGGAACGCGAAGGCCTGGACATCACCGAGCATGGCGAGCGCGCCTACAATCACTAAGCGCTCACCCATCGGGTGAAACAGTCAAAGGGGCGCGGAGCAATCCGCGCCCCTTTCTGCTATAAGGATTCCCCCCCCAAGGCGCTTCGCGCCATGATTGGGGAGGATGCAAGTAGCTGGCGAGCGAAGCGGTTAAGCCAGCGAAAGGCGGAGGGGGAAACTCCTGAACAGCGGCGACACCGCCTGGGTGCTCACCGCCACCGCGCTGGTGCTGCTGATGACCCTGCCCGGCCCGGCCCTGTTTTATGAAGGCATGGTGCGCAGGAAGAACGTGCTGGCGACGCTAGCGCAGAGCTTCGCCGCCGCCGCGCTCATGACAGTGCTGTGGATGGTGATCGGCTACAGCCTCGCCTTTAAGGCTAATGCCAGCCCCGGCATGGACCGCTTCATCGGCGGGCTGTCGCATCTTTTCCTGGGGCCGCTGGAGACCGGCTCGCTGATCGGCACCATCCGGGAATCGCTGTTCATGATGTTCCAGATGACCTTCGCCATCATCACGCCCGCATTGATCGCGGGCGCCTTCGCCGACCGGATGAAATTCTCCGCCTATCTCTGGTTCAGCCGGCTGTGGCTGATCATGGTCTATTGCCCCATCTCGCACTGGGTCTGGGGTGGCGGCTGGCTCTTCACGATGGTCGCGCTGGATTATGCCAGTAGTTCGGTGGTGTACCTAAGCGCCGGCACCGCCGCGCTGGTCGCCACGCTGGTTCTGGGCAAGCGCATCGGCCACGGCTCCGAGAACATGGCGCCGCACAATCTGGTGCTGTCGGTGATCGGCGCTTCGCTCCTGTGGGTTGGCTGGTTCGGTTTTAACGCCGGTTCTGCGCTGACGGCGGGCGGCAGCGCCGCCATGGCGATAACCGCCACACAAATTGCCGCTGCGGCTGCAGCCTTGGCGTGGATGTTCGCCGAATGGCTGATCGCGCAGAAACCGTCGGTGCTGGGCATGATCTCCGGCGCGTTGTCGGGCCTGGTCGCCATCACCCCCTGCGGCGGGCTTTGTCGATCCGGTCGGCGCGCTCTTCATCGGGCTGGCGGCGGGCATCGTCTGCTATTTGGCGGCGGTCTGGATGAAGAAATTCTTCGGTTATGACGACAGCCTGGATGCCTGGGGCGTGCATGGCGTGGGCGGCGCCTTGGGCGGGCTGCTCACCGGCCTGTTCGCCTCCAGCGCCATCAATCCTGCCGGCAAGGGCTGGGCGGCGGACGGCAATGCCTGGCAAATGCTGATCCAGCTCTATGCCGTGGTTGGCGTCTTCGCCTATTCCGCCCTTGTCACCTATCTCATCCTCAAACTGGTGGATGTTATGATGGGCCTGCGGGTATCAGCCGAAGTCGAGGGCCTGGACATCAATCTGCACAGCGAGCGCGTCGGGCACTGACGCCTAGGTTTCCGGCTGGTGGATAACCACGCCCTTGTTGCCCAACAGGTCCAGCACGCCACCCTTGCGGGTCAGCGGACCCAGCGGGATCAAAGCCACGCTCTTGCCTGGTGTGCGCAGCGCCACATCGATGGCGTTGGCCAGCATGGTGTTGTGCGCGACCTCCACCTTCGCGGCACTGCTGGACAACGACGTGGCGCAATCGATGATCCGCGTTTCGGAATAGTGCGGCTGCGCCGCCAGAATCCGTCCGTCGGCCCATTCGTTGGCGGCGCGTTCGGCGTCGCGCGCCACGCGCTCTGTGTCGGCCACCACCTGCTCCAGACAAATGCGCTGCTTGTCGTGGCTGAGATTGAGCAGCTCACGCACGGCGGGCATCACTTCAAAGCTGCCGACATTGGCGATCTTCACCTTGGCCTCGCGCGCCAGGCGTTCGACGGTGCGGCGGGGCTCGCGCCGCGTAAGATCGAGGGCGCGGGCGAAATCTCTGCCCAGCCGGATCGCGGCCACCGCCGGAATATCGCTGGCATAGCGGTCGGTCTCACGCTCGGCCAGTGCGCGCGCCGCAGCAAAGCGGGTGCGCAGAGGTTCCGGCAGCGAGCCTTCCAGCGTCTGGCCGCGCGGCTGGCGGATCAGGCTGCTGTTCCAGAGATAGAACCAGCCGATATCGATCAGGTTGAGATCAGGCTGCGGCGGCAGCATCACCTGCTTGGCGCTGGTGATGATCTTCTGCAGACTCGCCTTGTTCCAAGCCAAGTCTTCGGGCATCAGCCCGACCGTGGGGAGAATCCAGACTTCGGCATTGCCGCGCGTGACGCGCCAGATGGCGGGGCCGCGCGAGTCGGCGGTGACCGAGACTTCCTCGAACTGCAGCACTTCAGGCGCAGGCGCTTGTGCCGGTGCGGGCAGCACGCCAGTCAGAAACGCCACAAGCGACACAATAAGTATGCCGATGGGAAATCGCATAACCACCCCGTTTCAGGCAGCGCATGCTGCCACACTAGTTCAAGCCACGCAGCGGTGTTTTTGGGGGGGGCGGCGACAATTTCGTGGCCGAAAACACGCCATCCGGTTAGTTTCGGCTGCTCCAATCTGACGGAATCATCAGTTTGACCCTTTCGCCACGCCTTGCCGCCCTGCCCGATGGCCCGTTCGGCAGATTGGCCGCCCTGTTGGGCAATGTGCCGCCGGGCAAGGAGGCCATCAGCCTGGCGCTGGGCGATCCATCCGGCGCGGTGCCGGATTTCGTGCGCGAAGCCTTGGCGCGGGACACGGCGCGCTTCGGAAATTATCCGCAGATCGCGGGCACACCGGAATGGCGCAACGCCGCCGCGGGCTGGGTGACGCGGCGCTTCGCGCTGCCCGAAGGGCGCATCGATCCGGAGCGACATGTGCTGCCACTAAACGGCACGCGCGACGGCTTGTTCTCGGTGCTGTTTCCGTTTGTGCCAGAAAAAAAAGCCGGTCAGCAGCCCATCGTGGCGATGCCCAATCCCTTTTATCAGGTCTATGCCGCCGGCGCGCTGGCCTGCGGCGCCGAGCCACTCTATGTGCCCGCGCTGGCGGCGAACGGCTTCCTACCCGACTATGCGTCGCTGCCGCCCGCTACGCTGGATCGCATCGCCGCCGTCTATGTCTGTTCGCCGTCCAATCCCGAAGGCGCGTTGGCGACGCAAGCCTATTGGGACACGCTGTTCGTGTTGGCCGAACGCCACGACTTCATCGTGCTGGCGGACGAATGCTATGCCGACATTTATTTCGACGCGCCGCCGGTCTGCGCACTCACCGCCCGCTTTGCCCAGTCGAACGGCTTTTCGCGGCTGCTGACCTTCCATTCGCTATCCAAGCGCTCCGGCTTGCCGGGCCTGCGCAGCGGCATGGTGGCGGGCTGTGCCAATCTGATCACCAGGTTCCGCGCCTTCCGCAACGTGGCGGGGCCGCAGGTGCCGACGCCGATCCTGGCTGCCAGCGCCGCCTGCTGGTCGGACGAAGCGCATGTCGAAGCCCATCGCGCGACCTATCAGGCGAAGATGGCGGCGGCGGAACGCGTCCTGGGCAACCAGATGAAGCGGCCCAGTGGCGGCTTCTTCCTCTGGCTGGAGGTCGAGAATGGCGAGGATGCGGCCCTGGGGCTCTGGCGGGAGCAAGGCATCCGAGTCCTGCCCGGCGCGTATATGGGACGGGAAATTGAAGCCGGAAAAACCCAGACAAACCCTGGCTTTTCCTATGTCCGGCTCGCCCTCGTTAGTGATTTGTCAACCATTCTTAGCGCACTCGAAAGGGTACGGAATTTTCTCGAACGGGCGTAACGGCCCGAGGGGCTGAGCATGGCGAAAGCGACAAGCGTTTATTCTCCCCGCGCGCGCGGCGGCGTCATGCGGGACGCGATGGCCGAAGCCCGTCAGGCGATGAGCCGCCTGGCGCGCATCCTGGTCTATCGCGGCGCGGGCCTGATCATGATCGCGGCGGCGCTGGCGGCGCTGATCGCGCTGGCCGGGTATCATTCCGCCGATCCCAGCATCAACAACGCCAATGGCCGCGAGGCGCTCAACTGGATGGGCCCCTTCGGCGCGGTGGCCGGCGACCTGCTGCTGCAAAGCTTCGGCTTCGCCGCGCTCTGCGCTTTGGCGCCGCTTCTGGTGTGGGGCACCCGCGCCATGATGGGCCGCTCGCTGAAATACGCCATGTGGCGCGCCGTGGCCTGGCCGCTTTCCACCGTGATCGTGGCGGCGGGTCTGGGCATGATCCCGGCGCCGGCCTCGCTGCCCGCAGGCGCGGGCGGGCTGATCGGCATCGCCGCGCGCGGTCTTTCCGCCCATGCCGGACAGGTGTGGGGCGCCCCCTGGCTGACCTATGTGCTGCCGCTACTGCTGTTGCTGGTGGGGCTGCCGCTGGCCTTCCTCGCCACCGGCCTGAAGTGGAAGCCGCTGCTGCGCGCCGCTTCCGATCTTCCGGGCACCGCCGCCTGGCTGGGCGGGATGCTGAAGATTTCCAATTTCCGCCGCCCCCGCGCCGAGGATGATGACGATCGTCACGAGCCGCATGACGACGAAGATGATGAAGGCTATCACTTCGGCGACGATGATGACGGCGTCGATGCACCGCGCGAGCCCATCGCGGCGCAGCGCCTGGCCGAGCGGCGGGAAAGCCGCGAGGGCCGCGTCAAGCGCGACGCCGCCAAGAAAACCGTGACCGCCGAGAAGCGCAAGCAGACCGCGCTCAATCTCGATAGCGGCGAATACCAGCTTCCGGCGCTGGACCTGCTGGCCGAGCCGGTGGCGGTGAAGGACACCGCGCATCTCACCGACGAGGCGCTGGAAGAAAATGCCCGCATGCTGGAAGCGGTGCTGTCCGATTTCGGCGTCAAGGGCCGCATCACCGCCGTGCGCCCCGGCCCCGTCGTGACACTGTATGAGTTCGAACCGGCGGCGGGCGTGAAGTCCAGCCGCGTGATCTCGCTGTCCGACGACGTCGCCCGCAACATGTCAGCGGTGTCGGCGCGCATCGCCACCATCTCGGGCCGCAACGTCATCGGCATCGAGCTGCCCAACCAGACCCGCGAGACCATCTATCTGCGCGACATGTTCGCATCCGGCGAATATGAAAAGGCCCGCGCGCCGCTCACCCTGGCGCTGGGCAAGACCATCGGCGGCGAGCCGGTGATGGCAGACCTGGCCAAGATGCCCCATCTGCTCGTTGCCGGTACGACGGGTTCGGGCAAGTCGGTCGGCCTCAACACCATGATCCTGTCACTGCTCTACCGCATGTCGCCGCAGCAGTGCCGCCTGATCATGATCGATCCCAAGATGCTGGAATTGTCGGTCTATGACGGCATTCCGCATTTGCTGTCGCCGGTCGTCACCGATCCGCGCAAGGCCATCGTCGCCCTGAAATGGGCGGTGCGCGAGATGGAAGAACGCTATCGCAAGATGTCCAAGATGGGCGTGCGCGGCGTCGAAGCCTTCAACGAGCGCGTCGCCAAGGCCAAGGACAAAGGCGAGATTCTCAAGCGCACCGTCCAGACCGGCTTCGACCGCGAAACCGGCAAGCCGGTCTATGAGGACGAGACGCTGGAATTCGAAGCCATGCCCTACATCGTGGTGGTGGTGGACGAAGTCGCCGATCTGATGATGGTCTCGGGCAAGGAGATCGAAGGCGCGGTGCAGCGCCTGGCGCAGATGGCGCGCGCGGCGGGCATCCACTTGATCGCGGCGACGCAGCGCCCATCTGTGGACGTCATCACCGGCACCATCAAGGCCAACTTCCCCACCCGCATCTCCTTCCAAGTGACGAGCAAGATCGACAGCCGCACCATCCTGGGCGAGCAGGGCGCCGAGCAGCTGCTAGGCCAGGGCGACATGCTCTACATGGCGGCGGGCGGGCGCATCCGCCGCGTCCATGGTCCGTTTGTCAGCGATCACGAAGTCGAGGATGTGGTGCGCTTCCTCAAGAGCCAGGGCGCGCCGGAATATCTCGACGCGATCACCGAGGAACCGGACGAGGATGGCGAAGGCGATCCGTATGCCCAGTTCGGCCAGGGCAATGGCGACAGCGGCGACGATCTCTATGACAAGGCGCTGGCCGTGGTGGCGCGCGACCGCAAGGCTTCGACCAGCTATATCCAGCGCCGCCTGCAGATCGGCTACAACCGCGCCGCCACGCTGATCGAGCGGATGGAACAGGAAGGCGTCGTTTCAAGCCCGAACCATAAGGGTGTGCGGGAAGTTCTTCTCCCGGATCACGCCGACCGCTGATCATCCCATAGCGCAAACAAAAAGCCCGGCTCGCGAGAGCCGGGCTTTTGCATGTCAGAGCTTCGCGCTCTAGTTAGGCGAGAAGCAGTAGAACTGGCCCTGGCCGCCGGTGGCGACCAGATCGGCCTGGCTGCAACTGCGCGAGACATACGCCGAATTCCAGCCCGAGAAGGCGCGCTTGGCGGTGGGGTTGGGGCCGTCATGATGGCCCAGCACGGCGGCGCCTGCGCCATTGCTCGTCCAGTTCTTGCAGGTGGTGTCGGTGGTGGCGACCGGAATGAACCGCCCGGCGAAATCCGAGCCGGTGAGCATGTCATGGGAATTGGGCGTATCGCCGCGTCCGTTCACCACGCCGCCCTTCTCGTTCAGCAGGGTCTGCTTGGTCACATTGGCGGCGGCGCTGTGCAGCTCGTCCACGGTGCGGGCGATGGTGACGCCCCGCGCATTGACGAACGGCCCGGCGCCGATGCGGTCGCGCGCGTCGATCCCTTCGGCGGTATTGGGAGCGGGTACGGCGCTGGCGCTGAGATAGGCGCGCCAGGTGGTGCGGGTGGAGCCCGCCGCCTTGGCCAGCGCCGTGCAATGCGCATCCGCGCCCGCCAGCCCGCCCAGATTGGCGCCGTCGCCCTTGCCGACGCTGGTGATGAAGAAGGTCATGGTGCTGTTCGCCTGCTGCGCTTGGGCCACCAGCGATCCGGCAATGGCGGTGGACAGGGCGGCGGCGATAAGAAGGGAAAAGTTCTTGTGCATCTCTGTCTCCTCAAGAAATTTGGTTCAAAAAAAAGCCCGGCTCTATCGAACCGGGCTTTTTCGCTTTTCAGGTCTTCGCGATCAGTTCGGCGCGAAGCAGTAGATCTGGCCCGCGCCGCCGGTGGCGACCAGGTCAGGCTGGCTGCACGAACGGGACATGTGCGACGAATTCCACGAGGTAAAATTGCGGTTGGCGTTGGGGCCGCGGCCGTCATGATGGCCGAGCATCGCCTGGCCTTCGGCGCCGCTGGTCCAGTTGGAGCAGGTGTTGTTGCCGCCGGTGGCCAGATAGCGGCCCGCCGTATCCGAACCCGTCAGGATGTCGTGGGTGTTGGGCGTGTCGCCCATGCCGTTGTTGGGCGTGCCCTTCTCGGTGAGCAGCACGTCCTTGGTCAGCTTGCGCGCATGCAGGTCGTCAACGGTGTTGGCGACCAGCACACCACGGGCATTGTACCAGGGGCCAGCGCCGATGCGGTCACGCGCATCCACCGGCGCGCCAGCGGGCTGGCCGTTGGCGGCAGGCGTGGCGGTGATGCTGAGATAGGCGCGCCAGTTGGTCTTGGCCGAACCGGCCGCCTTGGCCAGCGCCGTGCAATGCGCGTCCGCGCCCGCGAGACCACCGAGATTGCCGCCATTGCCGGAGCCGACGCTGGAAATGAAGAAGGACATGTTGGCGTTCGCCGCCGTGCCCTGCGCGTTCACCGCAACGATGCTGCCGGTGACCGCGGCGACCAGGCCGAGGGTTACGAGAGAACTGGTGATGCTGCGCTTCATGGAAGGCTCCCCTATATTTTAATATTACGGATACTGTGGGCCGCAATCTGGCGATGGATCAAGGCATTTTCCGGGCATTTCTCGACCCCGGCCAATGTCCCATGGACGCCGATGCCGCACTTGCGAAGGTTTCAACCGTCATACCGCCCCGCTAAGCTGAGGCCGTTGGCGGGGCCCTGATAATGAAACGGCTGGCGACGGCGTTGCTTCTGGCGGTGGCGGGGTTGATCCCGGTCCAGGCCCAGCCGCTCAAGCCCACCCCGCCCCTGATCGTCATCTCGATCGACGCCTTCCGGGCCGACTTTCTGGACCGGGGCCTGACCCCCAACCTTTCCGCCCTGGCGCGGGAAGGGGCGCGCGCCACCGCCATGCATCCCAGCTTTCCGGCGCACACTTTTCCCAACCACTTCACCCTGGTGACGGGGCTGCGGCCGGACCATCACGGCCTGGTCGCCAACAGCATGCTGGACCCCACAGTGGCGGCGGACCCCTTCACCAAGACCACCAATTCCTATGCCGATCCCCGCTGGTGGAACGGGGGCACGCCCCTGTGGGTGACGGCGCAGAAGGCGGGCAAGCCGGCCGCCAGCTTTGCCTGGCCGGGATCGGACGTCACCATCCAGGGCGGCAAGGCGGCCTATCTCTCGCCCTGGCGCGCCGACCACACCGCCGCCGAAGGCGCGGCGATGGCGCTGAACTGGCTGGACCTGCCCGCCCGCCTGCGGCCCGCCATCACCTTCCTCTATCTCGATGAGGTGGACGAAGCCGGACACAGCTTCGGCCCCAATTCGGCGGAAGTGAACGCGGCGCTGCGCAAGGTCGATGCCGCCATCGGCACGCTGGTGGCGGGGCTGAAGAAGCGCGGCCTTTATGGGCGCACCAACCTGATCGTGCTGTCGGACCATGGCCTGGCCGACATGAAGAAGGGCCAGATGGTGGTGCTGGATGAGCTGGTCGATACCAGCCGCTTCCGCCTGCTCTATTACGGCCCCACCGCCGGGATCGCGCCGCTGCCCGGCCAGGAAGAGGCTGTCACCAAGGCGCTGGCGGGGCGTCATGCCCACGCCACCTGCTGGCGCAAGACCGAGATTCCGCCGTACCTGCATTTCGGCGCCCATCCGCGCGTGCCCGCCATCGTCTGCGCCGCCGATGAAGGCTGGCGTCTGGTGACGCGCCAGGCGGTGGCAACATGGGCCAAGGAAAATCCCGGCGACCATGGCTATGGCCCGGATGCCGCCAGTATGGATGCGCTGTTCCTGGCCCGCGGCCCGGCCTTCCGCCGCGGCGTGACGCTGAAGCCGTTCGACAATGTCGATGTCTATCCGCTGCTGGCGAATCTCGCAGGGTTGCGGCCAGAGAAGAATGATGGCGACCTGGCGACCTTCAAACCCGCTTTGAAGTGACCTGAGCTGCCCGCCAACGCGGGAGGCTCCATGTCCTATATCGACAAGTCGCTGGGCAAAAGCGAAACCGTGATCGTGCGGGCTCGCTTCTATTGGCTTTATGATTTCGCCGCCTGGGGCAGTGTGCTGGTGCCGGGCTTAGCGCTGCTGCTGTTCGCCGCCCGCGCCCAGCAGGGCGGCGGCAAGGCCCGCGCCCAAAACATGCATACGCAACATTCGTAAATCCCCGGCACGTAACTATTCCTTTCTAGCGGGGGTCTGGTTAAAGCCCTGTGAAGCATCGAAAATCCGGCCTAGATGGCAGGGGTGGACACCGGTTTGGGCTTGGCCTATACCCGCCCGCCTTGGGCGCAAGTCCAAGCCATGCCGCGGGATGGAGCAGCCCGGTAGCTCGTCAGGCTCATAACCTGAAGGTCACAGGTTCAAATCCTGTTCCCGCAACCATCGTAAGCACACGGCTTAGGTCCTTTTCGGACCTAAGCCGTGTGTGCAAACGAAGTCCCCGCCAAAGCGGGACCCAGTTGTGGAAGCACCTCTGCCGCAGGAAGAGCATCGATGACCGCCACGCCCATGGCCCCGGTTTCCTGGGGCGAGCTGATCGACAAGATCACGATTCTCGAAATCAAGGCCGAGCGCCTCACCGACGCGGCCAAGCGCGACAGTGTCGTCACCGAACTGACGCTGCTTTCCGAGATCGCGGCCGCCGCGCAGCAAAAGCCGGACGTGGCCGCGCTGACGGCGCAGTTGAAGGCCGTCAACGAAGCGCTGTGGGAGATCGAGGACCATATCCGCGACAAGGAAGCGGCCCAGGAATTCGACGCCCGCTTCATCGAACTGGCCCGTGCGGTCTATGTCACCAACGACCGGCGGGCGGCGCTGAAGCGCGATCTCAACCGCGTGCTAGGCTCCGGCCTGGTGGAAGAGAAGAGCTACAAGCCCTATACTGCGGGTGCGAAATAGCACGGAATTCCAGGCATTTCAGTACCGTTCCGGACCGGAGCCGCCTCTTTTCTGGGCATGCTTTCCGGCGTAACAGGATAGCGATTGCTTCGGGCCGGTGGGCCGCCATATAACCCCGGCCCGCACGGCACTAAAATTCACCTACTGGCGCAATTCGACTGGTCGAAGGGATATGCATGGCAGTCCATATTTCACCCGAATACCGGCCCTTGGAATCCGAGCCCTTCATGAATGAGAAGCAGCGGGAATATTTCCGCCGCAAGCTCAACGGCATGAAGGACGAGATCCTGCGCGAAAGCCGCGAGACCATCCAGAATTTGCAGGCCGAGACGGTGCCGCATGCCGACCTGGCCGACCGTGCTTCGACAGAAGCCGAGCGCCAACTGGAACTGCGCACCCGCGACCGACAGCGCAAGCTGATCGCCAAGATCGACGCGGCGCTGCGCCGGATCGACGACGGCTCCTACGGCTTCTGCGAGGAAGGCGGCGAGCCGATCAGCCTCAAGCGCCTGGATGCCCGCCCGATCGCCACCCTGTCGATTGAAGCGCAGGAGCGCCATGAAAGACGCGAAAAAGTCTATCGCGACGACTAGCTTCGTCTGGCATCAAAGAATAAAGCCCGCGTCTTGCGGCGCGGGCTTTTTTGTCTCACGGGCGTCCCCGCATTTTGCCGGGCGTGAGAATTTTAGAAATCAGATTTCGAAATGGACGTCTCCACTTACCAAGACATCAGGATGTCGGAGAGATTCGGGCTTCGGCGATCTGGGCCAGGTTGACGGTGTATGCCTGGGTGATGTCCTCGGCGCGGACGATGCCCGTCACCTTGAGATCGCGCAGTTCGTTGTTCAGGCGCACCGGCTGGCGGCCATCGATGACGAAATTGCCGTTGGGCAGAACCAGCGCCACCAGCGCGGCCAGTGTCAGGTTGATGGATTCGGAGCGGTTGATCGAACCATTGCCGGTGTTGGAGCTATCCGAGCCCAGATCGACCAGGCTGCCGGGCGTGATGGCGCTGGGCAGCAGGGTTTCCACGCCGAAGAAATTGCCCAGGCTGGCGCTGTCGGAATTGGCGCGCGAGCGGGCCGTGGAGTTCTGCATCTGGGCGGCGTCGGCCACGGTGATGTTCACCGTGATGATGTCGCCGACATTGGAGGCGCGCGGATCGCGGAAGAAGCTACGGGCACCCGCCTGCTGGTCGAGGCGCGTTCGCTGGCGGCCCTGAAGCAGTATGACAATGCGCTGGACCTGATCGGTGTGGACGAAAGCGCCGAAGTGAAGCAGCTGCGCGCCGACATCTGTTGGGACAGCGGCGATTGGGCCGTGGCGGCGCAGAAGCTGGAAGAAATGCTGGCCCCAGCAATGGCCGAGCCCACCCTGGGCGCGGAAGACCGCATGAGGGCGCTGCGCGCCGCGGTGGCCTATTCGCTGGCCAATGACGAAAAGAGCCTGGATCGGCTGCGCACCACGCTAACGCCAAAGCTCAAGGGCAGCAGCGAAGCCAACCTGTTCGCCGTGCTGTCGCAGCCCATCGAGATGCACGGCCGGGCCTTCCGCGAAGTGGCGGCGCGGATGGCGTCGGTGGATACGCTGAAGACGTTCATGAGCGACTTCCAGAAGAAGTTCGCGGCGCCAAAGGGTAGCTAGTTTAATTTCCCCCATCCGTCGCAACTCGGGTCGGCGAAGTGCCGACACCTCGTTGCGACAGCTTCCCCCGCTCGTCGCTTCACTCGCGGGGCAAGGAGGCTGGCGGATGCTGCGGGTCGCCCGGTGGCTCCGCTGCCGGGCTGGCGCTAATGCTTCGTCACCAAGGCGCGAAAACCCTCAACCACCGCCTCATACGTCGGCTTCTTGAACGGCACGATCACGCTGGTGATGTCGTCCAGATCGAACCATTTCCAGTCCGAGAATTCCGGCTCGTGCAGGGAGAGGTCGATATCGGTGTCATGGCCGGTGAAGCGCATCAGGAACCATTTCTGCTTCTGGCCCCGGAATTTGCCGTGAAAGGCGATGCCGACCAGATACGCCGGCAGGTCATAGGTGATCCAGTCCGGCATTTCGGCGATGATCTCGGCCTTGTCCGTGCCGGTCTCTTCCATCAGCTCGCGCAGCGCGGCCTGGCGCGGCTCCTCGCCGTCATCGATGCCACCCTGCGGCATCTGCCAGCCCTCCACTGTCTGGTCGATGCGTTTGCCCGCAAAGACCCTGCCCTCGTCATTGATGAGCATGATGCCGACACAGGGCCGGTACGGAAGATCGGAAGACATGAAGGACGCGCCTATTGAGGAGCGGTCACTATCGCGGAGACGGGGACCAAATCAAACCCCCGGGACTGCAAACCCTTCGCCCCCAGCGCGATGCGCTCGACCGACACCGGATAGAGGAACGCGGTGCCCACGGCGCTGCCATGGGTGCGGGCAGTGTTTTCCAGTTCCGCCAGGCGACGGTCGATTTCCAGCGCGCTCTGGATGGTGTCGAGGCTCTGTGCGCCTTGCGCGAAGGGCGCGCCCAGGCTGCCCGCCACGGTGGGTGCTACCGAGCGCGAAGTGCCGCCCGTGTCATAAAAATAAAGGCCGCGCCGCGACAGGGTGGTTAGGATGGGGGCGAGCGCTTCGGAATCCGACAGGAGGCGGTCGCCCAGAAGATTGGTGACGCCGGCATAGCCGGTGAAGCGGGTCAGCGCCCAGTTCAGGCGCTCGGCGTTGACCGAGCTCATGCTTCCGACGCGCAGTGTGTAAGGTCCCGGATCGCAGTCCGGAAAATCGAACGGCTCCATCGGCACTTGCAGCACCAATTCATGACCGGCGGCGCGCGCCGCCGACAGCCATCGCGGCACATCGGATGCATAGGGCAACAGTCCCACCGTCACCGCAGGCGGCAATCCGGTGATCGCGGCCTGCGTCGCCTTGGCGGAGAGGCCCAAGCCCGTCATCACGATGGGGATCTTCAACTTTCCGGCAGCAGCAGGCGCGGCGTAAGCGATCATGGGCTTGCGCCCGTCATCGGCGAGGCGCGGCAAGGGCCCCACGAGAATTCTCGATCAGCGCCGGGTCTGCGATCAGGGCGCGGCCCGCATGATGGGTCGCGGTCACGGCGGGCATGGCGGTATCGGGCGTGGGTTCGGCGCGCATAGCGTGCGCGGGCTGTTCGCGCATGGCTGGCGGCAGAAGCGTAAGACGGACCGAAGCCCGCTGCGCCCCGCCCAAAAGCATGATGGTGGCGGCGGTGCCGGCCAGGGCGCAGGCCAGCGCCGCGCCGACAAGGGCAAGCGAACGCGCCGCCTTGGATGCGGCGCCGAATCCTGGCTGTCGGCATAGACGGTCATGCCGCCATGAAAGCGCGGCGTGGTTTAAGGATGATTAACGCGGGGCCGGATTGGTCGGATTTCCGCGCCCGGCGGGCAGGCAATTGGCAGGCAGGCCCCAGCCACCCCGGCCACGCCCCGCGAACGCACCCCGGCCTTCACCGCCACGGCCCGCACTGAAGCCACGGCCCTGGCCGCGTCCAAACCCGCCCCGCGCCCCGGGCGCGGGGCAATCCGCCTGCGCCGCTGCCGGGCGGCCGGGCGTAGCTGTGTCCGCTAATGCAGGCGCTTCGCTGCTGCCGGGAAAATTGGGCTGGGGCGGCGCTTGCGGCGCGGGCAGCGTTGCCCCGCCCAGATTCGGCGTGGCCACAGCGCAGGGATTTAACGGGGTGCAGCCGCTGGAATTGGTCTGCACGGAACTGAGCGGCGGCGACACAGCCGCCACCGTGCCCGTGATGCCCTGCGCCAGCGCCGGTAAGGCGACAAGCACGGCAAGGGCGGCGGCAAGGCAGGCGGAACGGCGCACGGTGTCTATCCCGGAGATTTCGAGCTGATTGATGTAGGGAGCTTTCCCCCGCCGCGCAAATATCCCGCGAATGTCACCAAGTGTCTCAAACGCAAAGGGCCGCCCGAAGGGAGCGCCCCCGCGTTTCGTCTGTGTGAGGATTAGTTCCTGGCCGCCGCCGTGTTGGTCGGCGCTTCGGTGGCCGAAGCGACGGTCATGGTGCCGTTGACCAGATCCAGCGCATAGGCGAGCTGGAAGTCGTCATACTTCTTGCCCGGCGCGGGCTTGATCACCGGCGCGTTGATGCGCTGCTTCGGCACCGGCTCGCCCGCCAGATGGCCGCGCAGATCGGCTTCCGAGCCGCGCTGCAACAGCTTAGGGACCGCGCTCTCGTCGCCCTGCGCCACCTGGATGTCGGGCACGATGCCCTGCGCCTGGATCGAATGGCCCGACGGCGTGTAGTAGCGCGCCGTGGTCAGGCGCAGCGCGCCGCCGCCTTGACCCAAAGGAATAATCGTCTGCACCGAACCCTTGCCGAAGCTGGTCATACCGATGATCGTGGCGCGCTTGTGATCCTGCAACGCGCCCGCGACGATCTCCGAGGCGGAAGCGCTGCCGGCATTGACCAGCACGATGATCTTCTTGCCTTCGGCGATGTCGCCCGACTTGGCGTCATAGCGCTGGGTGTCGTCATTCTGGCGGCCGCGCGTCGAGACGATCTCGCCGGTGGCGAGCAGATCGTCCGACACCTGGATCGCCTGGTCGAGCAGGCCGCCCGGATTGTTGCGCAGGTCGAGCACATAACCCTTGATGCCCGGGCCGATCTGGCGCTTCAGCTCGCGCACCGCGCGCTCCAGGCCCGCGGCGGTCTGCTGGTTGAAACCGGGCATGCGGATGTAACCGACATTGCCTTCGCGACGGAAATTGATCGCGCCCACCTGCACGATCGCGCGCTGCAGTTGCACGTCGAAAGGCTTCTTCTCGCCTTCACGGATCACGGTGAGGGTAATGCGCGAACCGGCGGGACCGCGCATCTTGTCGATGGCGTCGTTCATAGGCAGGCCCATGATCGAGACGCCGTCGATGGCGCCGATCTTGTCGCCCGACTTGATGCCGGCCTTGGCTGCGGGCGTGCCGTCGATGGGCGAGATTACCTTGATCAGGCCCTCTTCCTGCGTCACCTCGATGCCGACACCCCCGAACTGGCCGCGGGTCGTGATCTGCATGTCGCCATAGCTCTTGGGATCCATGTAGGCGGAATGCGGATCGAGATCGGAGACCATACCCTGGATGGCGGCGCTGATGAGGTCGCGGTCCTGAACCGGGCGCACATAGTTGGCGCGCACGCGCTCAAAGGCGTCGGAGAAGAGATCCAGCTGGCGATAGGCGGAGGCGTCGTCGGCCCCTTTGGCGCTCATCACGCCCAGGGCGGCGCCGAAGCCCACCACAACACCCAAACCGGCCAGCGCGACGCGTTTCATTTCTTTGCCTTCCTCAAATCGATGCTGAGCCATGGCGCGGGGTCTTGCCATTTGCCGTCACTTCGAAGTTCGAAGTAGAGCCTGCCATCACCGTCTTTACCCGGCATGGTTCCGACGGGTTCACCCGCCAGCAGCTCGTCGTTCGGACGCACCGTAACCTGTCCCAGCCCCGCCAAGACCAGATCGTAGCCGGTGCTGATTTCCAGGATCAAGACATATCCGGACTTATGGTAAGGACCGGCGAACAAAACCTTGCCGTCGGCCGGCGCAATCACCTGCGCGCCCGGCAGCACGGCGAAGCTGGATCCCGGTCCGAAACCGGAACCCGGCGGCAGCAGGGTCCCCACCACCGGCGGCAAAAGCGAGCCTTTGGCGATGGAAAAGCCGCCGCCAGCGCGGGATTCCACCGTCACCACCCCATCCGGCGCATCGGCGCGGCGCAGGCGAGCGATGCGGGCCAGAAGCATCCGGAAGTCCGCCGCCTGGGCGGCGATGCCCGCCAGTTCCTTTTGCAGGGTTCCGTACGTTCCGGCAGCGTCCTGCGCCTCGCGTTCCTTTTCCGCCAGCAGCAGCACCAGTTCGCCCCGCGCCGTCGTCAGCGATTTTTCCGTGACGTCGGCCTGCTGGCGCTTCGATGCCAGTTCGGCGCGGGTGCGCGCCAGCTCTTCCAGCCGCCGCGACAACGCCGCCGCCCGCGCATAGACCGGCGGCAGCGACGCCCCGATCAGCATGGAGCCCCGCGCCGCGCCCAGCGCATCATCCGGCTTCAGCGCCAGCGCCGGCGGCATGTCGTGCTGCAGCCGTTGCAGCACCGCCAGCAATTGCGTCACCGCGACACGGTCGCGGGCAAAGCCCGCGCCAAGACGCGCATCCTCCGCCACCAGCGTCCCGACAGCCTGCGTCTGCGCTTCGCGGTCGATTTCCAATTGTCCGATCTGCGACGCGGTGGCGATCAGTCTTTTGCGCACATTGGCGGCCTGCGCCGACAGCGCGTCGCGCTTTTCCCGCGCCGCCGTCACTTGCGGTGTGCCCTGCTCGATGCGGCTGTTGAGCGCCTGCAACTGCTGCGCACTGGACGGCATCTGCGACAGGGTGCGGGCGGGCACGGCGCGGGAAAGATCGAGTGGCTGTTCCAGTGGCGCATCCTGGCGAAAAGCCGGGCGCGGTAGCGGCCGCATGATGTTGACGATCTTGGGCCGCGGCTTCGCGGCGGGCTTGCGCGTTTGCGCGGCGCTCTCCCGCGCTGGCGCCAGCAGCGCCGCCGAGAGAAGAAGTAAGAGCGCTGTCCGCGTCAGATCAGGCCTCGCGCTTGAGCAGGGAGTGTCCGGTCATCGCGGCGGGCGCGGGCAGGCCCATCAGGTCGAGCATGGTGGGCGCGACATCCGCCAGCCGCCCATTCTGCAGCGATCCGCGCGGGCCGTTCACCACGATCACCGGCACATCCAGTGTGGTGTGGGCGGTGAAAGGTTCCTTGGTGTGCGGGTCTTCCATCATCTCGATATTGCCGTGATCGGCGGTGACCAGCATGACGCCGCCCATCTTTTCGATGGCGATGCGCAAGCGGCCCAGCGCCCCGTCGATGGTCTCCACCGCCGTCAGCGCCGCTGCCATGATACCGGTATGGCCCACCATGTCGGGATTGGCGTAGTTGCAGACGATAAGATCGTATTTGCCGGACAGGATCGCCGCTTCCAGCTTGTCAGTGACTTCGGGCGCACTCATGGCGGGCTGGAGATCATAGGTCGCCACCCGGGGGCTGGGGACCAGGATACGGTCCTCGCCATCGAACTGTGTTTCACGTCCGCCATTCAGGAAGAAGGTGACATGGGCGTATTTCTCGGTCTCGGCGATGCGCAGCTGCTTCAGGCCGCGGCCCGCAATCACCTCGCCCAATGTCTCGCGCACATCTTCCGGCGGAAACACGGACGCCATCAGCGCATTCAGCTTTTCCGAATATTCGGTCAGGCCGGCGGCGGCGGCGAATTTCACCATCCGTCCGCGCGCGAAGCCTTCAAAGGCGGAATCGAGCAGCGAGGCGGAAATCTCGCGGGCGCGGTCGGCGCGGAAATTTCCGAACAGCAGCACATCGCCGTCTTGCGCCCCGGCATATTCTTCCAGCACCACGGGCAACAGGAATTCATCAGTGACATCGGCGGCATAGGAAGCGTCAATCGCCGCCAGCGGATCGGCGAAGCGGGCGGCCTCGCCATTGACGATGGCGGCATAGGCCTTCTCCACCCGGTCCCACCGCTTGTCGCGGTCCATGCCATAAAAGCGGCCGCACAGCGTCGCCAGCCGTACGCCCGAAATGCCCGCGATGTCGCCCAGGAATTTCTCGACAAAACCGCGCGCGCTTTTCGGCGGCGTGTCACGGCCATCGAGGAACGCATGAATGAAGACTGGCAGGCCTGCCGCCGCCTTCACCAGCGCCGCGATGTGATCCTGGTGTGAATGCACGCCGCCCGGAGACATCAGTCCCATGATATGCAACGCCCCGCCTGTACTTTTCGCTTTGTTGATGAGATCGACCAGCACCGGGCGCGAGGCCAGCTCGCCTTCCTCGATGGCGACATCGATACGCGGCAGGTCCTGCGCCACGACGCGGCCGGAACCGATATTCATGTGGCCGACTTCGGAATTTCCCATCTGGCCGCGCGGCAACCCGACCGCTGCGCCGGAGGTGGCCAGCAGCGCATAGGGGCTGTCGGTCAGCATGCGGGTGAAATTGGGCGTCCGCGCTTTGGCGATGGCGTTGTCTGCGGCGTCTTCCGGACGCCAACCCCAGCCATCGAGAATGCAAAGCAAGGCAGGGCGCGGACGAGTCACAGGATCACCAGGTTGCTGGGGTTGACGCTATTGGATTGGCGGCCTTCGCCGCCGGGGCCCCATTCATCGAGAATACAGAGCAAAACAGGGCGCGAAGTCATAACAGTCGAATCCCGATTATAAGGTGGGGCGAAAATAGGGGGCCTGCCCGCCCCTGTCTATGCGGCGTTAGCGGAACCTGGGTCCGTTGACCCAGCAGACCAATGACCTGCGGGTGCCTGCTGTTACTGGCGTGACGCGATGCAAATTGTAGGACGGGAAAACGATGACCGTGCCAAACGTGTTGGGCGCCACAGAGATTTTGTTGGCGGCACGGATCTGCAGTTCGCCGCCTTCATAGTCGGAAGGCTCGGACAACCGCACCGAGAAGGTGAGCTGGCGCTCCTCAGGCAGGCCCCTGCCCCGATCGACATGCCAGTCATAATGACCGCCTTCATTGCCGTGATAGACCGTGCATTGGAACGGTTCAGAAAAGCAGGTGATGTCGAACTGGTAGATGCGCTCGTTGAAAGCCAGCGCCGCCTGCTCTATCCGCATGTAAAGCCACTCTGTTTCCGGCGTCCACGCGATCTAGGCATGCTGGGTGATGCGGACCTTGTTGTTGATGTTGTTTATGGGGCGCCTGCCATGAAGCCCGCCTGGGCCGTGCCCAGCGCTTTGCCATGCGCGATGATGTTCGCCACTTCCTTTGCCGTGAAGACATTGGGGAAGCTTGCGAAAGCGTCGGTGAAATGGGCTGCGAGTACCATTGTCCGGGAACTTAGCGGAAGGCAGGACCGGCCGTCCAGCAGACCAGCGCTTTGCGCGTTCCGCTGCGGATGGGGGTGACCCGGTGGATGACATAGGCCGGAAAAGCCACCACTGCGCCCTTAGCGCGCGTCACCTTTTCGATCCGGGTTCCGGCGTGGATTTCCAGGTCGCAGCCTTCATAGGCAGACGGGTCGGAAAGCTGGACGGAAAAGGACAGCTTGCGCAGCGCCGGTTGGGGAATCTGGTCGATGTGCCAGTCGAAATGTCCGCCTTCATCGCCGTGATAGACCGTGTACTGGAGCAGGTCGGAAAAGCCGGTGAGGTCGAACCGGTAGACATCGTTGTTGATGGTGCGCGCGATGCGCTCCATCCGCTCATAGAGCCAGGCCGTCTCCGCGACCTGCGCCACCCAGGCGGTGCGGGTGATACGGGTGGGATTCTCGGTGGTCTCGCCCGTGCGATAGGCGATGGTGGCCTTTTCCAGCCGCAGGCGGTCGCCCAGCGCCACGATGGTGTCGACCTCCGCCGCCGAGAAGGCATTCTCCCAGACGACATAGGGCCGCAAGTGCGAATAGGGATCTGGGGTCATACAAGGACGGAAGTTAGGACACTTTTTGCCTCTGTTGAACCGCCCCCGGAGAATTTTGCGGCGTGGGCAGAAGGTCGCACGGAGCGTGCGTGAGTACGGCCGACGAACCCGCGACGCAAAAGGATCGGCGGCGGCATACGAAAATTTTCAAACCTGCTAGGGTGCCAAGCAAATCGGTCTGAGAACCGGGGGCATGGGGAAGCGTCGCTTTTTCGGGCGTCACTACGCGCTGGCCGTCACCGCGCTGATCTTCTGCGCGCTGCTGGCGGCGGCGGGCCTGCGCTCCACCCCCGGCGTGCTGATGGTACCCTGGGAACAGGCCTTTGGCTGGACGCGCAGCAGCATCAGCTTTGCGGCGGCCACCGGCATCCTGCTGTTCGGCATCACCGGCCCCTTTGCGGCTGCCGCGATGCAGCGATTCGGCATCCGCGACACCATGATCACGGCGCTGGCGATGATGAGCCTGTCCACCGCCGCCAGCCTGTTCATGACGCAGACTTGGCAACTGGTCGTGACCTGGGGCCTGGTGTCGGGCATCGGTTCGGGCTGCATCACCAATGTGCTGTCCGCCACCATCGTCAATCGCTGGTTCGTCACCAATCGCGGCCTGGTGATGGGACTTTTCGCGGCGTCCACCTCCACCGGCACGCTGATCTTCATCCCGGTGCTGGCGATGCTGGCCGAGGCTGAGGGCTGGCAGCCCGTGGTGGCCACGGTGGCCATCGTGATGGCGCTGCTGATCCCGGTGATCTTCTTCTTCCTGCCGGAATGGCCGCAAGATATCGATGAGCAGCCTTTTGGCGCCGGCGAAAATCACCCCGTGCCGCCGCGTGAAAAGACCAATCCCATCCGCACCGCCTTCAGCGCCCTGGGTGAAGGCGTGCGCCACCGCGATTTCTGGCTTCTGGCGGGCACCTTCTTCGTTTGCGGCTTCACCACCAATGGCCTGATCGGCACCCACATGATCGCCTTCTGCGCCGACAATGGCATGGCGGTGACGGCGGCGGGCGGGCTGCTCGCCATCATGGGATTTTTCGACCTGGTCGGCACCACCGGTAGCGGTTGGCTCACCGACCGCTACGATCCGCGCAAGCTGCTGTTCTACTATTACGGCCTGCGCGGGCTGTCGCTGATCTTCCTGCCCTTCGCCGATTTCAGCTTCTACGGCCTGTCGCTGTTCGCGGTGATCTATGGCCTGGACTGGATCGCCACCGTGCCGCCCACCGTGGCCATCGCCACCCGCACCTTTGGACCCAAGCGCGGTCCCATCCTGTTCGGCTGGATCTCGGCCAGCCACCAGATCGGCGCGGCCAGCGCCGCCTATCTGGCCGGCATCAGCCGGACCTATTTCGGCACCTATCTCGATGCCTTCGTGCTGGCCGGGATCGCGGCGGTGGTGGCGGCCTTCGCCTCGCTGGCGATAGGGTCCAGGCAGCGCCGCTACGCCAATATTTAGCGTTCATTAACCATGGCGATTTGACTCGGCAGGGCTTGCCGGGTGGCGTTTTCGGCTGCCGCGGCTACAAATCAAGCCATTGTTTTTATTGGTATTATTCCGCGTTTTGGGCGGCACGCTTCTGGCAAGGCGCTTGCCGAACCAAAGACAGAAGCCTCATGCGACGCGCTCCTTATTATACTCATCGTGGGCGAGCAGGGCCTGGGCGATGAATTCATGTTCGCCAACATCCTGCCGGACGTGGCGGAAGCCGTGGGCGATGATGGCAAGCTGATGATCGCGGTGGACCCGCGTCTGGTGCCGCTGTTCCAGCGCTCCTACCCCAAGGCAGAGGTCGGCACCTATGACGACCGCAGCCTGATCGATGCCGACGGCAACAAGGCGCTGCGTCTGATCCCTTTCGCCGCCGGCGCGAACAAACCTGACCTATGGGCGCCGATGGGCACGGCCCTGCAGCACTACCGCAAGTCGCTGGCCGATTTCCCACATAAGCCCTTCCTGACCCCCGATCCCGCCCGCGTGGCGGATTTCCGCGCCAGGCTGGCTGCGCTGCCGGGCAAGAAGATCGGCCTGTGCTGGCGCTCCATGATGCTGGCGGCCAAGCGCGCCAAGTATTTTTCGCCCATCGAAGGCTGGGCGGCCGTGCTGCAAACGCCCGGCGTCACCTTCGTGAACCTGCAATATGGCGATTGCGCCGAGGAACTGGCGCAGGCCGCCGAGCAGTTCGGCGTCACCGTGCATGTCATGGACGGGCTGGACCTGAAGCAGGACATTGACGGCGCAGCCGCGCTTTGCGCCGCGCTCGACCTGGTGATCTCCGCGCCCACCGCTGCCGCGGCCACCGCTGCCAGCGTCGGTACCGAAACCTGGTTCGTCACCGCCGGCCGCACCTGGCCGCAGATGGGCACCGCCGAATACCCCTGGTATGCGAAGACCATGGCGTTCTGGCCGGAAAATTTTGGCGAGTGGGATACGCTGATGCCGAATGTCTCGGACGAACTCGAAGTCTGGGCATCCGGCGCCGAGCGGAAACCGCTGTTCTAACCCCTCCGCGAGCAATTCTCAGATATCGCCCTCTTCCAGGATCAGCTCCATCGCGCGGCCGCGCGAATGCGGCTCCCAGCCCGCTTCCATCGCGATGCTGATGGCCGCCGTCAGCTTCTCGGGCGTGACGTCGGGCCGTTCCGGAAAGCGCGAGGCATGCTTTGGCTTCTCGAAGGGAAACTGCAGGATCAGCTCGCGCCAGGCTTTTGGCGTACCGTGACGGGTCAGCGTTTCATCATGCCGCACCACGCTGAGGCGCAGACCGATATCGCCATCGGTGGATTTCCAGATCGGCTCGCTTTTCACCGACCAGCGCAGCGGAAATTCGCCGATCTTTATGATCCCGCCGATGTCTCTTTTCTTTCCCCGCATCTCAGTCTTCCAGGCGCGTCGATTTTATGACCTGAGCAGGAGCGCCGAGCAATGTGTACGAATAGTACATGAGCGAAGGCGCGACGAACTCAGGGCGCAAAAGACCGCGCCCTATTGTTGTTGCTGTTGTTGCTGGTGATAGAGCCGTTCCGGCATGGACGGCGTCGGCGTCTGCGCCGCCATGGGCCGCGCCACTTTCAGGAAATCCTCGTGCCGCACCGGCGCCGCGGTCGGCTCCAGCGAGACGGCGATGCTGAGTTCGGAATCCGCGCCACCCTTGTACGTGCCCCGCGTCGACGGCACGTCGGCATAGGCGCCGTGCGGCACGGGCAACCCGCGCATCTCGCGGCGGTAATGCTTGGGGCCGAAAATCATGGAGCGCGGCACCACGCCATCCTTCAGCACGCGGCCATCGCTGTAGATGTCGCGCAGGAACAGGTTCAGCGCCATGATACGCTGGGTCAGGCCCGCCTCGATGCGGGCCCATTCCGCCGCCGTGACGATGCGCGGCAGCAGGTCGGTGGGAATGATCCGCTCGGTGGCGCGGTTGTCGTTGTAAACGGTAAAGGTGATGCCCTCGTGCAGGAAGCTCTGCTCACAGGCCTGCTGGCGGCGCGACAGCTCTTCCAGCGACAGGGTGGAGAGGCGCGAATCAAGCGCCGTGTAGGGCGGCCGCACCGTGCCATCGCTTTCGAACATCTCGTCATAGGCCCGCGCCAGTTCATAGCGGGCATAAGGGGCGCCCTGACCGGGGCGGGCGGGTTTGCCGGGCGCGGCGACGAGGTCGGGCGCACCGAAATCCTCGATATTGGCAAAGGCCTCTTGCTGCATAAGCGAAGAGTGACGTTCCCGTTGCAAATCCGTCAAGGGCGGCAAGGCGGCGCAACGTCGAAAAGGTCAGATGGGGCAATGATTTTGGGAATGTGAAGGGGGCGGCCGCCTGCGAATGCGAAGCGCCGCCCCCTCCGTTCGTGGCCGGGTCGGATGGCGCCGGGGAAGGCCGTCCTGCCGGACCAGGAACTCGTCCTGGGGATGTAGCAACGTTCGTCGTTACAATTAAAGGTTGTATATTGGATGGGTAAAACCCAGGTTAACGGCCAGGCCCGCCCTCCCCTAATGAGAGGAGATTTCGGCGGCGCGGGGAAATCTAGGATGCGCGTATCCGGAGGGCAGTTGCACGATGCCGAGCCTGCTGACGCCTGCCGATCAAGTGCTTTTCGACAGCCTGCCAGGCCTGTGTCTGGTGCTGGACCCGTCGCTCAACATCGTGGCGCAGAACGAGGCCCATGCCCGGGCCACCCTGACACGGCGCGCCGACACGCTGGGCAAATTCTTGTTCGAGGTTTTTCCCGACAATCCCAACAGCAACGCCGCGCAAGGCGTCTCGGTTTTGCGCCAGTCGCTGTTGAATGTGCTGAAGACGGGGCCGCCGACATCATCCCCAGTTTCCAGTTCGATGTCGCGCCGGCGGATGGCGGCCGCTATGTGCCGCGCTTCTGGCGGGTGATGAACACGCCGCTGCTGGATGACGAAGGCTTTGTAAGGCTGATCATCAACCAGGTCGAAGATCTGACCGTCGAAGTGGAATAGAAGCCCATTTTGTTCGCGGTTCCGGACCGAAAACCGGAAGGTCACTTTTCCAGGAGCCGCTTAGGCCAACGCCAGCAGCGCATCCTGGTTGGGTTTCGCAGCGATGCGGACCTCGCGGAAAAGCCCGTGCGGCAGTGCTTTCGCTGTCGCCGGGCTGATGCAGAGCGCGATCACACCGGACGGCGGCAAGCCTTGCGCCTGCTCCACGAAGATGCGGGCGCTGCGCGGCGAGAAGAAGATCGCCGCATCCACGTCGCCATCGCGTAGTGCCATCATCGCCTCGGGCGACAATGGGCGTGGTTCGACGACATAGAGAATTTCGCGCCGCACGGCATAGCCGTGTCTCGTCAACCGCTCTGCTAGGGCGCCTTCATTCTGTTCGCCGCAGACATGCAGCAGCGCGCCCGCACCCGGCGTCGTCCAGTGCGGCACCGCTTCGGCCAGAGTCGCGGCATCGCCATCGGCATTTTCCACACGCGCAAAACCGGCAGCCTGCGCTTCCTGTGTGGTCTGCGGCCCGATCGCGAAGATGGGTACATCGCGGCGCGACGTTCTGCGGATCAGGGCGCGCACGCCATTGGCGCTGGTGGCGAGGATGGCGGCGATACCGGCCAGATCGAGCTGCGGCCCATCGAACCAGCGCGTTTCCAGCAGGGGCGACAGAAGGGCGTCATGCCCGCGCGCCGCCAGCAAGGCGGCGGTTTCCGCACCATCTTCCCGGGGCCGCGTCACTAGAATACGCATCGTCATGGGGGTAAAGGACCGCCCTATGACAGGCAAGAGCCTCACCATGCCGCTTACAATTTTGGGCATCGAAACCAGCTGCGACGAGACCGCGGCGGCGATCGTGCGCGGCACGGCACCCGGGCCCGGCGAGATTCTTTCCAATGTCGTGGCCAGCCAGATCGAAGCGCACGCGCCGTATGGCGGCGTGGTGCCGGAAATCGCCTCCAGGGCCCATCTGGAATTCCTGGATTCGGTAATCGCGCGCGCCATCGCCGAGGCCGGGATAGCGCCGGGGGCGATTGACGGCGTCGCCGCCACGGCAGGACCGGGCCTGATCGGCGGCGTGATGGTGGGATTGACCACTGCCAAGGGCGTGGCGCTTGGCCTGAGCAAGCCGCTGATCGCGGTCAATCACCTGATGGGCCATGCCCTCACCGGCCGGCTGACGGAAGGCGTGGAATTTCCCTTCCTGCTGCTGCTGGTGTCGGGGGGGCATTGCCAGCTGCTGGGCGTGGGCGGACTGGATGATTTCCGCCTCTATGGCACCACCATTGATGACGCGGTGGGCGAAGCGTTTGACAAGGTTGCGAAGTTGCTGGGCCTGCCCTACCCCGGCGGCCCCGAAGTGGAAAAGCGCGCCGCGCTGGGCAATCCACGCGCTTTCGAACTGCCGCGGCCGCTGGTCACCGGCCACAATGTCCGCAAGACCGCCGATTTCTCTTTCAGTGGATTGAAGACGGCGGTGCGGCAGCTGACCGAGCGGCAGACGGTGAAGGTGGAAGATGTCTGCGCCAGCTTTCAGGCGGCGGTGATCGATATTCTCACCAATCGCACGGCATGGGCGATGGAGAGCTTCGCGCGGGACTTCCCGCAGGCGGCGGAGAAAACGCTGGTCGTGGCGGGCGGCGTCGCTTCCAATCGCGCCATTGGCGGGGCGCTGGCGCAGCTTTGCGCCACAAAAGCCTTTCGCCTTGCTGTCCCGCCGCCGAAGCTTTGTACCGACAATGCGGCGATGATCGCCTGGGCGGGACTCGAAAAGCTGGCGCTTCAGGGCGGAGACAAGCTCGGGATTGCTCCCAGGGCCCGTTGGCCGCTCAGTGCCAGCATCGGGACCGGCTGAAGGGCGGCTTGGGCGCCGCCGCTCCAGGCCGGATCAGAGGGCGATGGCGAAGGCGACGTAGAAGATGCCGGCGCTGAGGACGGCCGAAACGGCGCCGAGAACCGAAGAGACCTGCTCGGAGACGGCAGCGGCTTCGTGAAGGCGGATAAGGGACTGGGACATGGGGAACTCCTGCGTTGTTGCAGTGCAATATACTACTCTTGTCACGCGTTTCAAGCATGGATTTCTGGCGTAATAATTCATAACAAATTAAACAAGTGACTGTATTTGCTATGGTAATAACAAAATTTCGTGCTGTTAACGCGATGTGCAAGTGCAGCATGGGAGCGTTGCGAAAGGTGACGTGCGGGGCATGAAAATCGCCACTTGGAACATCAATTCCGTGCGCCACCGCATCCAGCTGGTGAGCCGGTTTTTGCGGGAAAAGCAGCCGGATGTGCTGTGCCTGCAGGAAACCAAGGTCACCGACGATCTTTTCCCCGGCGGTGCGCTGGCCAAGCTGGGCTATGTCCACCAGGCCATCCATGGCCAGAAGGCCTATCACGGGGTTGCGGTGCTCTCGCGCATCCCGTTCAAGAAGACAGGGACGCAGGATTTCTGCCGCGAAGGCCATGCCCGCCACATGGGCGTGACGCTGGAGGGCGGCGTCGAGCTGCACAATTTCTATGTGCCGGCGGGCGGCGACATTCCCGATCCCGTGCTGAACGGAAAGTTCGCGCACAAGCTGCACTTCCTCGAAGGCATGGAGCGCTTCTTCGCCAAGCGGAAAGACCGCAGCAATCCGGTGCTGCTGCTGGGTGATCTCAATGTCGCGCCGCTGGAAACCGATGTCTGGTCGCACAAGCAGCTTCTGGATGTGGTCAGCCATACGCCGGTGGAAACCAAGCTGTTCGGCGAAGCGCAGGCCGCGTTCGACTGGACCGATGTGACCCGCCACTTCGTGCCGCCGCAGGAAAAGATCTACAGCTGGTGGAGCTATCGCGCCGCCGACTGGGAAGCGTCCGATCGGGGCCGGCGCCTGGATCATGTCTGGGCCAGTCCCGGTGCGAAGGGCGCGCTCAGGTCACAGGTGATCTTCAAGAAGATGCGCGGCTGGCAGAAGGCCAGCGATCATGTCCCGATCATGATCGAGTTGGACGTGTAACGTGAAAATCGCTTTTCTCCGTCACGGTCCCACCGGATGGAATGCGCAAGACCGCATCCAGGGCCATACCGACATTCCCCTCAGCAGCGAGGGCCTGGCAAAGATGCGGGCGCTGCGGCTGCCCGACGAGTTCGCCGGCGCGCGGCTATATTGCAGCCCGCTGACCCGCGCCCGCCAGACGGTGGAAGCAATTGGCCTTGGCAATCCCGTGCTGGATGCGCGGCTGATGGAACAGCATTGGGGCCAGTGGGAAGGCCTGACCAATGCGGAAATTCGCGCCCGCGACGGCGATGATTGCTTCGCCCGCGCCGGGCTGGCCCGCGACTTCCGCCCCTTTGGCGGTGAATCCACGCACGCGCTGATGGCGCGGGTGCAGGATTTTTTGACAGAGATCGCGCGGGACCCGCGCGACACGGTGGCGGTGGCGCATCTGGGCGTGCTGCGCGCCGCCTATACGCTGGCCACCGGCTGGGCGATGGACGCGATCATGCCCGCCGAACTCGATGTGTCGCAGATTCTGGTGCTGAAACTGGACGGCGCAGGCCGCTCCGGCGTGCACGAACTCAACCGCGCTTTTTCCAGAAAGGCGTAAGTTCGCGAAAATCACGATAGCGCTTCAGCGCCTGTTTCACGGCGCGCTCGCGGCCTGCGCCATAATGGCCCGCGATCTGTCCTGCGGCGTAACCGATGGCAGCGGCATCGCCGCCCTGCATAAGGCCGGCAATGGTGGTGCGGACATGGGCGATGTCGTTGAGATGACCCAGCTCTTCCTGCATCCGTTTCAGCGACTTCAAATAGGGCTTCACCTTGCAGGGGCGATGCAGGGCCGCAAACATCTGGGTGAGATAGCGCAACTTCTTGAGCGCGATGCGCAGGCGGTGCAGATCGACCTCGTCGCGGCCCCGCGCGTCGCGGCCGCGCTTTTCCATCCTCCTGGCCGCCGTCTTCAGCAATTCGCGCGCCACCGGCTTTATCTTCTCGCCCTGGCCCAGCGGCAGGCGCGATTGCGACAGGGCCGCGATATCGTCCAGGAAGTGCCCAAAATCCTCCGAGGCAATCACGTCTGTCACCGTTGCCCAGGCGGTGGCGCGGGCTTCCTCCGCACTGCGCCGCAGCGGCGTGAAGTCACCGCCGGCCCGCACGGCTTCCGGCCAAAGATCTTCCAGGAAAACATCCAGGTCGCGCGCCGGGCCCAGCTTGGCCGAGATCGCCTTGGCGCGGCCGCGCAGATCCTCGAACCAGTCCTGGTCGAAGGCCTTGCCGAACGCGGCCAGCATGACTTCCAGCCGCCGCAGCGCCACCCGCAGGTGATGCAGCGCCTCTACCGAGCGCCCGGCCTTCAGAACACCGGCCTGGGTCGAAGCGGCGCCAAGACAGTCGGCGAGAATGGCGCGGAAGGCCTCGTCGGCCTGCATCTGCTTGTTCAGGCGCAGCCGCTTGGGCTTGCCGCGCGCGGCGCTGCGCAGCAGGCGTTGGCCCGCGCCGGTGGAGCGGGCACTGGAACGGCGAAGGGCGACGAGATCTCCCATGCGTCCAGCTAAACAGAGATCAGATGGGCCGTACAGGAATTCCGGCATCGGCCAGCGCCGCTTTTGCCTGGGCGAGGCTGACTTCGCCGAAATGGAAGATGGACGCGGCCAGCACGGCAGATGCATGGCCTTTTGTGACACCGTCCACCAGGTCCTGCACATTGCCGACGCCGCCCGAGGCGATCACCGGCACCGGCACCGCATCGGCCACGGCGCGCGTGAGCGCCAGGTCATAGCCGGACTTGACGCCGTCGCGGTCCATCGAGGTGAGCAGCACTTCGCCCGCACCGAAGCCGACCAGCCTACGGGCATGTTCCACCGCATCGATGCCGGTCTCGCGGCGGCCGCCATGGGTGTAGATTTCATAGCGCCCCTTTTCGTTGGTCGCACGGCCGGACGGCGAACCGCTGCGCGCTTCGCCTGGCCGATGCTCCGGGCGCCACTTGGCGTCGATGGCAGCGACGATGCACTGGCTGCCGAATTTCTCCGCCGCTTCGGCGACGAACTCAGGCCGGGCCACGGCGGCGGAATTGATCGAGACCTTGTCGGCCCCCGCCAACAGCAGGGCGCGGATGTCTTTCAGTTCGCGCACGCCGCCGCCCACGGTCAGCGGCATGAAGCAGACTTCCGCCGTGCGCCGCACCACATCCAGGATGGTGCCACGATTTTCATGGGTGGCCGTGATGTCGAGAAAGCAGAGTTCATCGGCCCCGGCGGCGTCATAGATGATCGCCTGCTCCACCGGATCACCGGCATCGCGCAGGCCTTCGAAATTGATGCCCTTGACAACGCGGCCATCCTTCACGTCGAGGCAGGTAATGATGCGGACCTTAAGCATGACTGCTTCTTATCTTGATTTCGCAAGTGCGGCGATGGTGAAAAGCGCGCGGCCGGTGATCGCCTCGGCCGGCATGGCGGTGGTGCGGGTCATGCCTTCCGCTTCCAGCAGCAGATCGAGCGCGTCGGCCAGCTTTTCCGCATTCCAGTTGCGCGCCTGGGCCTTGAAGCTGTCGGCACGGGAAAAATGGATCGGCGGGAAGAATTTGCGCATGACAGTGTCGAGCTGCTCGCCCCGCGCCATGCCTTCCTTGGCCAGCATCAGGCGCTGGAAATGCCCCAGCGCGCCGCGCAGGACCTGCGCCGGAGCGGTGTCGGCCACCCATAGCCGCTCCAGCTCCAGGTCCAGCCGCACCATGTCGCCGCTGCCCGCCGCATCAAAGGCGCTTTCGCTGCGGGCCTGAGACTCGTCGCCCATCACGGCGCGGACATCTTCCGCCGTGATCTGCTTAGCGCCATGGGCATAGAGCGCCAGCTTTTCCAGTTCGCGCCGCGTCACGCCGCGATCCGATCCCAGCCGCGACACCGCTTCTTCCACCGCGCCGGGGACCAGCGCGAAGCCCTGGGCCTTCAATTCGTCGCGCACGACATCGGCCAGGTCACGGGCATTGTCGGCATAGCAGGCGATGGCGGCGGCGGATTTGTCGCCTTCGAACAGCTTGCGCAGGGCAGACGATTTGTTGAGATCGCCCGCCTCGATCACCACCAGCGCGTCGCCAACATGCTCATCCAGAAAGGATTCGAACAGCGCCGCCAATTCGTTGCCGCCGCCGCGAATGCGGATCACGCGCCGCCCGCCCATCATCGAGATGGCGGCGGCTTCGTCGAACAGGCGCGCTTTGTCGTCCAGCAGCGCCGCTTCCGACATGTCCACGGAATTGAAGGGGTCGGTGAGGTCGGGCACCACGGTCTTGAGCAACTTCTCGGCCCGTTCCTGCACCAGACCGGCATCGGGACCGAAGACCAGCGCCGCCTGCAGCGCTTTGGGCGGCGTGGCAACGAACCGGTCGGCCTCGTGGCTCTTGACGATCATCGGCGCTTGCGAAAATAGGCCGCGAGGTCGAGACGGATGTGCTCTGCGATGGCCATGGCGGCGCGCCGGGAGGAATCGCGCTGCGCCGCCAGCGTGGCATAGGGCGAGATCGCGACATTGTAGGCCGAGAGGCTGGTATGGCTGCCGCTGGTGACGGTGCCGCCCACCATGTCGGTGAGGGTGTATTCGGCATCCAGCGTGTCGTTGTAGCGGGTGATGGCAGCGTCGTTCTGCAACGCCACGCCGCGGCTGGTCTGGCGCAGATTGATGGCAAGGCGATAGCGCTTGCCGGTGGTGAGGCCGTTGGAGCCCAGCAGGTCGATCAGGGTGTTGCGCAGTTCATAGCCGTCGCGCTCTGGCATCGGCTCGACATAGATCGCGGCCAGTTGCGGCGACAGGCTGGGGCCATACATCGGGCTGAAACCGCACCCTGCCAAAGCAACCACAACCATGGCGAATGCAAACACCCCTCCCTGCGCGCGCGTGAGCGCGCTCAAAGCGTGGAGGTGGCCGTAGCAGCGCTTGCGATGCGAAGGCCGGAGGGGAGGTGTCATGGGACTATGTTAACGATGCGTCCGGGAACGACAATGATCTTCTTGGGCGCCACGCCGTTCAGGAAACGCTGCACATCCGGCAGCGCCAGCGCCGCGGCTTCCACCGCGGCCTTGTCGGCGCTCTTGGCGATCTGGAAAGTGCCGCGCACCTTGCCGTTGACCTGCACCGGATAGGTGAAACTGTCGGATGCCAGCAAGGCGGGATCGTGCTTGGGCCAGGCGGCTTCCACCACTAGGCCGGTTTGGCCCAGCGCCGTCCAGCAGGTCTCGGCCAGATGCGGCATCATCGGCGCGGACAGCAGCACCAGAGCCTCCAGCGCCTCGCGGCGGATGGACGGGTTGGCACCCAGGCCATCCTGCACCGCATTGGCGAGTGTGTAGAGCTGGGCCACGGCACTGTTGAAGCGCAGGCCCGAAAGGTGGCCGGTCACGGCCGCGATCGCCTTGTGGGTGGCGGTGCGCAGGGTCTTCGAGGCTTCGTCATCAGCCGATGGCACGGTGCCGGGCGGGGCCAAGCCTTCCGCTTCCGCCGCCAGGCGATAGACACGCTGCACGAAACGCCAGCAGCCTTCGGCGCCGGCATCGGTCCATTCGATGTCGCGTTCCGGCGGCGTATCCGACAGCATGAACCAGCGAATCGTGTCGGCGCCGTAATCCTCGATGATCGTCTCCGGTGCGATGACGTTCTTCTTGGACTTGGACATCTTCTCGGACGCGCCCACGGCGATTTCCGTGTTGGTGCCGGTGAGGAAGGCCTTGCCGTCGCGTTTTTCGATCTCGTCCGGCGTCACCCATTCGCCCGCCGCGTTCTTGTAGGTCTCGTGGCAGACCATGCCTTGCGTGAACAGGCCAGCGAAGGGCTCTGGCACCGAGACCAAGTTCAGCTTGTGCATGGCGCGGGTGAAGAATCGGGCATAGAGCAGATGCAGGATCGCGTGTTCGATGCCGCCGATATATTGATCCACCGGCAGCCAGTAATCCGCCGCCGCCTTGTCCACTGGCTCTGCGGCATGCGGGGCGCAGAAGCGGGCGAAGTACCAGGAGGAATCCGCGAAGGTGTCGAGCGTGTCGGTATCGCGCACGGCCGCGCCGCCGCAAGCGGGACAGGTGGTGGTCTTCCAGGCGGTGTCGCGGTCCAGCGGATTGCCGGTGCGCGAGAAATCGATCTGGTCCGGCAGCTTCACCGGCAGTGCACCTTCCGGCAGCGCCACCACGCCGCATTTGGCGCAGTGCACGACCGGAATCGGACAGCCCCAGGGACGCTGGCGCGACACCAGCCAGTCGCGCAGACGGAAATTCACCGTGCGTTCGCCGATGCCCGCCTTTTCCAGCCGCGCGGCGATTTCCTTCTTGGCGTCGTCGACCGACATGCCATCGAGGAAGCGCGAATTCGCCAGCTTGCCGGGGCCGGTATAGGCCTCGGTGCCGACGGTGAAGCTGGCGGCGTCGGCCTGTTCCGGCAGCACCACGGGCGTCACGGTCAGATCATATTTGTGGGCGAAATCTAGGTCGCGCTGGTCGTGCGCGGGGCAGCCGAAGATGGCGCCGGTGCCGTAACCCATCAGCACGAAATTCGCCACCATCACCGGCAGCTTCCACGCTGGATCGAACGGGTGCGCGGCGGTCAGGCCGGTGTCGAAGCCCAGCTTCTCGGCCTTCTCGATCTCCGCTTCCGCCGTGCCGGTCTTGCGGCATTCGGCGATGAAGTCCTGCAATTTCGGATTGTTCGCCGCCAATTCCTGCGTCAGCGGATGGTCGGGCGACAGCGCCACGAAGGACGCGCCGAACAGCGTGTCGGGGCGCGTGGTGAAGACTTCGAGCTTGCGCGTATCGGAAAGCGTGAACTGGAATTTCAAACCTTCGCTGCGGCCGATCCAGTTCTTCTGCATCAGCCGGACTTTTTCCGGCCAGCGATCCAGCGTGTCCAACGCGTCCAGCAATTCCTGGGCGAAGTCGGTGATCTTGAAGAACCACTGGCTCAGCTTGCGCCGTTCCACCACCGCGCCGCTGCGCCAGCCCTTGCCGTCAATCACCTGCTCGTTGGCGAGCACGGTCATGTCTACCGGGTCCCAGTTCACATCGGCTTCGCCGCGATAGACGAACCCGGCCTGGTAGAATTTCAGGAACAGCTTCTGCTGCTGGTGATAATATTCCGGATCGCAGGTGGCGAATTCACGCGACCAGTCGATGGACAGGCCCATCATCTTCAGCTGGGCCCGCATCGCCGCGATGTTTTCGTAGGTCCATTCGCGCGGGCTGACCTTCTTTTCGCGCGCCGCATTCTCGGCGGGAAGACCAAACGCATCCCAGCCCATCGGATGCAGCACGCTGTAGCCCTGGGCGCGGCGGAACCGGGCCAGGCAATCGCCCATCGTGTAGTTGCGCACATGGCCCATGTGGATGCGCCCCGACGGATAGGGGAACATCTCCAGCACATAGCATTTGGGGCGGTCGGAATGCTCCGGCGTCAGGAAGGACTTTTTCTCGTCCCAGACCTGCTGCCAGTGCTTTTCCGCTTCCTTGGCGTTGTAGCGCGCCATGAATGTTCTAGTTGGCGGTGCTCAGGCTGCCCAGGCGCAGTTCGCGCGCGCGCGTCAGCACCACATCTTCCAGCTTGTGCGCGGTGTCGGGGCTGGGCTGGGCATCGCTCCACACGCCACCGGCCCGGGTCTGGCGGAACACGACCAGGCGCAGGCCATCGGCGCGCAGCTCGCGGTCGGTGATGTAGGCCGTCACCTTCAGCCGCTCATCGGGTGCGGCGGGGCTGGTGTACCAGTCGGTGATGACGACGCCGCCAAAGGGATCGGCGGAAAGCAGCGGCAGGGTGGACAGCGTGTCCAGCGTGGCGCGCCACAGATAGGTGTTCACGCCCAGGGTCAGGCGGCCGGAGGTGCCGGAGATGACGCTGGTGCCGGTATCGAGATAGCGGTCGGTGTCGTTGGACGAGCCGCAGCTGGCCAGCAGGCCCAAGCATAGCAAGACAGGCAGAATACGCATCGGCTCGACTTAACCCTTGTTTTGACCGGCTTTGTCGCGCTTTTGACGGCCCGGCACTGCCGGACTGGCGCCCCGCCTGACAGGGCTTATAGCGGCGGCCCTTCACCTTCGCAACGTCCGGGCCTTGCGCCCCGGGCGCAAGTTCAGCTTATTTTGTAAGGACTTAAGAACAAATCCAGGGAGCTGGGGTGCGCACGCATAATATCATGGCCTGGCTTGGGTTAAGCTTGGGGCTGGGCCTGGCCCTTGTCCTGGCCACCCGGGCCCCCGCCATGGCGGAGGTGGCGCCACTGGCGCTGCCGGTGGGCAGCGCCGAACTTTTCCTGGGCGGCGCGGTGGAAGGGGCGCTGTTTTCCGCCAACCAGCCCGGCAGCGATACCAATGCGTCGGGCATCGCCCGTTTCAACGCCTCGCTGCGGCGCATGTATGACAGCGGCTTCTTCTGGTCGCTGAATGGCACCCTGTCCGCCTCCGATCCGCTGTCGCGCGGCCGCTATGACGGCGATGTGCTGGAAAAAGCCTATGTCGAGACCAAGCTTCTGCTGGTCACCATCCGGGCGGGCATGGTGGACGGTGCCGCCGCCAACCTGCAGGTGACGGGCCCGCGTGCCGGGCAGGCGCTGGATGATGCCCAGACCAGTTTCTTCCGCGATCCTGCCGGGCGCACCGCGACCAATGTGTTCGCGCCACGCACGGCGCTAACTGCCAGCGCCAACTACGCCAAGATTTCGCTGGAGACGCCCGACCTGTTCGGCGTGACGCTGGGCTTCTCCTTCACGCCATCGGAAGGCAAGAACGTGCTGCCCTGGCTGGCGGCGGGACCGCAGGTGAACGGGCGGCAGAGCACGATCTGGGAAGGGGCACTGCGCTATTCCGACGATTTCGGGCCTCTGACCATGTCGGGCTATTTCGGCGGCGCCTTCGGCGCGGCCGAACGCAAGCTGCCCGGACAGCAGGGCGTTTCGGAATTCGGGCTGGGTGCGCGCATGGATTACCATGCCGATGACCTGCTCACCTTCTCGCTGGGCGGTTCGTGGCGCAAATCCAACGCCCATGGCTTCGACAATCATCGCGCCTATACCAGCTCCGACACGCGGCAGGGCGATGTCAGTGCCGGTGTGAGCTATGGCAAATGGTCGGCAGCGTTGGAATATACCAACGGCGTCGCGCACGCCGTGGCGGGGCTGCCGCGCCTGGCGTTTAACGGAAGCCAGGCTTCGGTGCGCTATGCCTTCGACGAATCCATCGCCGTCAGCGCGGGCTGGCAGCGGCTGGGCTACAGCCGCAGCGCAGGCACCTTCTTCAACGGCGCGCCCAAGCTTGAAATGGATGCGATCTTCGTGAAGCTGTATCTCACGACAGTGCCGTGATCGCCGCGATGCCGCTGAAGCTGGGCGCCAGGCGCGCGGCGCGGCGCGCATCGACGCCGCCCAGGGCATAGACCGGCACCATGGCATGCGCCGCGATGAAGGCGGCGCGCACGGGCGTCAGCGGCTTCGCACCGGGATGGCTGGCGGTGGAAAATACCGGCGACAGGAACACGGCATCGACATGCTGGAGCGTCAGCAGCGCCCGCAGCGAATGGACCGATGCGGTGATGATCCAGCCAGGATGGCGCACCCGCCAATGTGCCGCTTCGCGCGCCCACTTTTCGGGCAAATGCAGGCCGTCGGCCTCTGCGGCCAATACCGGATCGTCGGCCACCAGCAGCCGCAACGGCAACGTCCTCAATTTGTTCAGCAGCGCGGTGCGGTGCGCCCCCCGCAGGATCACGATACTCCCGCGCGGCAGGCGGCGGGCCGCAGCCAGCCAGTCGCGGCCGCTGTCGTCGGTGAACAGCACCAGCGGCATATCCGGATTGAGGCGTCGCTGCTGACTTGCTAGAAGCATGACCAATGAGCATTCCTGAAAATCTGGCGGACATTCTGGCGCGCCTCAGCGCCGCGCGAAAGGCCGCAATTCTGCCCGCGCCCGCCATACATCTGATTGCCATCTCCAAGACGGTGGACGAAAGCGGCATCCGCGCGGCGCTGGCGGCGGGTCAGCGCGGCTTTGGCGAGAATCGGGTACAGGAAGCGCAGGCCAAGTTTCCCGCGCTGAAGACCGAATTCCCCGACCTTGAACTGCATCTGGTCGGTCTCTTGCAGAGCAACAAGGTGAAGGAAGCGATGTCGCTGTTCGACGTTATCGTGTCGCTGGATCGCATCAAGTTGGCCGACGCGCTGGCGGCGGAGCGCGACAAGGGCGCAACATGCCCCCGCCTTTTCATCCAGGTGAACACCGGCGAGGAAGAACAGAAGGCCGGCGTGCTGCCCGCCAATCTGGAAGCGCTGCTGGCGCATGCGCGCAGTCTCAAGCTTCCGGTCGAGGGCCTGATGTGCATTCCCCCAGCAGGGGATGATGCCGCGCCGCATTTCGCCTTCCTGCTCCAGCGCGCCCGCGATCTTGGCCTGTCGCAACTCAGCATGGGGATGAGCGGCGATTTCGAACTGGCGATCAAGTTCGGCGCGACGCATGTGCGCGTCGGAAGTGCCATTTTCGGCTAACGCGCTAAGTAATAATCACCGTTTCGCCTGGTAGCAGCTGTTCCAGCGCCGCCAGCACATCGGCAAAGGCCAGCGCGACGCAGCCAAGGGTGTTGGCATAATCCAGCTTGGCGAGATGCAGGAAGATGGCGCTGCCCGCACCCGGCATCACTGGATCGTCGTTGAAGCCCAGTACCGCCACCAGATCGTAGAGATGATCCTCGCGCCACATGGTTTCGGCGCTGGCGGGATAGGGCAGCTTGACCAGCTTGTTGTAGTGGGGATCGTCCGGCGCATCGCACCAGCCATCGTCGCGCTGGATCACGCGCAGCGGCAACTGCACATCCGGTTTCGCGATGCGGTCGGCGCGGTAGAAAATCTCGCGCACCGGCCACGCACCTTTCGGCGTGATGCCGTCGCCCTCGCCGCCCTTGACGGCGATGCCGCCCGGCCCGATGGCGGCGCGGCGTGCGCCTACGCCCCAGTCCAGCACGGCGGTATCGCCCTGCATTGTCACGTGCAAATCCATGGGAGGCTTATAGCCTAATTGAGGCCGACGGGGACGAGCCCCTGGCTGCGGCGATAGGCGTACATCGCCCGCGCCGCCAGTTCGCTGTCCATGCCCCTGGCGGTCATGGCGCTGCCCAGGGCCAGCATATCCGCGCCATCATGGGCGACAGCGGCGGGCGTGGCGGCTGCGACCTGTACCGGCGTCTTTTCGTCATCGTCCAGGCCCAGCGCATCCGTGGCCAGCGCCAGGACGGTCGAACCGAAATCCTTGCCGGTGATCGCTTAGAAAGCGCTATCGGCAACAGCGCCGACCGCGCCCCACAGCCCGCCATAAAGCGCATCACCCGCAACCTTGGCCACCGTGCCGATCTTGTCGTCGGTCAGGTCGCGATAGAGGGTACCCACCACGGGCAGGTGTTGCAGCGGATTGACGATGTCGAGCAGGTCTTCAAAGGCGGTGTCGAGGAAACCTTCACCCTCGCTCTTGGATGTCGCCGCCTTGCTCACGGCATGAGACGCAGCCACGCTTTCGCGCGAGCGAAGCTGCGCGGGGTCCATGTGACGCATGATGTCGAGAGCGGGAATCGCCTGAAACCCAAGCAAGCGCTGCCCCAGAACGGAAGCGGCGGATTTGCAGGCTTTTCAACGCCTGCGGAGGCGGCAGCCCGGCAGAAATTGCCGCCACATCGTCCCTTGGACTAGAGTTGCCCCATGCCCAAGCCCAAGGCCCTTCTGATTGCCGCGCCGGGAATCTTCCGCGACCAGCTCGCCCAGCAGCTGGCGGGCAAGGATGGCAACGACATCGTCGCAGCGGCAGGAAGCGCCGAGGCGTGCAGCGTCAGCGCCGAAACACTGTTCAGCTTTGCGGTGATCGACGATGCCCTGGCGGATGAAGACGCCGCCGCCGCCGCGCAGGCGCTGAAGGAAGACGGCTTCGGCGCGCCCATGCTGCTGCTGGTGCCGGCGGAAAAATCCGAAGGCGCGGACGGGCTGGTCCGGCTGGCCAAGCCGTTTCGCTTAACTGCGCTGCTGCAGGAACTGGGCAAGCTGCTGGCGCATCCTTCGGGTGACGCGGCAGGCCGCATCGGGCCTTACGACTTTCATCCTTCGGCCAAGCTGCTGGTGGAGGGCGAGCGCCGCATCCGCCTGACCGAGAAGGAAACCGATATCCTGCGCTATCTCAAAAGCGCCAGCGGGATCGTGCCG
>CANFDA010000004.1 GCA_947445215.1 Alphaproteobacteria bacterium
CGGAAGCCGGTGCGCCCCCGCCGCCCACCCGCCGCTCCCGCGGACTGTTCGGCTGGCTGTTTGGGGGCGGCGAAGACGACGAGCAGCCAGCACCACCGTCGCGCGAAGAAGCCCAACCCCGGTAATTTGTTGAACCCTCCGGCGCAGTTTGCGCATAAGGGGGGAGGCGGGCCTGTGCCGAATTTGCTATAAGCATTCCATGAAATGCGCCCTTCTCGCCCTAGCCCTCGTTGCCGGTCTCGCCGCCCCCGCTGCGGCCGCCACCAAGATCACCTTCGTCACCGACTGGAAGGCGCAGGCCGAACATGGCGGCTTCTATCAGGCCGTGGCCGCGGGCCTCTATGCCAAGCGCGGGCTGGACGTCACCATCATCCAGGGCGGCCCGGAAGTGAACGTGCCGCAATTGCTGCTGTCGGGCGCCGCCGATTTCGGCATCGGCTCCAACAGCTTCATCTCGCTGAACATGGCGCGGCAGAATTTGCCGCTGAAGGCGGTGATGGCGGTGTTCCAGAAGGACCCGCAGGTGCTGATGAGCCATCCGCGCCGCGACATCAATTCGCTGGCCGACATGAAGGGCAAGCCGATCCTGATCTCGACGGCGGCCACCACCAGCTTCTGGCCCTGGCTGAAGTCGAAGTTCGGTTTCTCCGACCGCCAGATCCGCAAATACACCCATAATCTTGCGCCGTTCATCGTCGATCCCAACGCCATACAGGAAGGCTACCTCACCTCCGAGCCCTTCACGGTGGAGAGCCAGGCCAAGTTCAAGCCGAAGATCTTCCTGCTGGCCGATTACGCTTATCCCGGCTACGCCAACATGGTGCTGGTGAGCCAGGCGCGCATCGACAAGGACCGCGCCACGGTGCAGGCCTTCGTCAACGCCACCCGCGATGGCTGGCTGCAATATCTGAACGGCAATCCGGCACGCGCGAATGCGCTGATCAAGCAGCACAATCCGGACATGACCGATGCGATCATCGCCCAGGCCGTCGCCAAGATGAAACAGTTCAACCTGGTGCTGACCCGGGATGGCGCGACCTATGGCCTGGGCAGCATGACCGATGCGCGCTGGCAAACCTTTCACCAGACGATGGCGGCGCTGGGGCTTTATCCCAAGACGATGGATTACAAAAAAGCCTACGACCTTCGCTTCATCCGCCGCGCCGTGCAGAATTTCGAATAGTGAGGGGCGACCGGCAAGCCAGGCAAATCGGTCCAGTAGACCGATTTGAGCCACGAACGCCGCGAGTTTGAGCGAACGGCAAAGGACTAGAAGACAGTGCTACTTTCTGCAACTCATCTCGCCAAACGCTTCCCCAACGGCGTCGCGGCGCTGGATGATCTTTCCTTTTCGCTGACGACAGGCGATTTCGTTTCGCTGCTGGGCCCATCGGGCTGCGGCAAGTCCACCGCCCTGCGCCTTATCGCCGGATTGCTGGCGCCCGACCGCGGCAACGTCACCTATGAGAACGGCAAGCCCGATATCGGCTTCGTCTTTCAGGAACCGACGCTGATGCCCTGGGGCGATGCCCTGGCCAATGCGCGGCTGCCGCTCGATCTCAAGAAAATGCCGCGCGCCGAGGCCGATGTGGCGGCACGCGCCGCGCTGGCGCGGGTGGGCCTGGCCGGGTTCGAGACAGCGATGCCGCGAGAACTCTCCGGCGGGATGAAAATGCGCGTCTCCATTGCGCGTGCACTCGCCGCAAAACCAAAAATATTATTGCTGGACGAACCCTTCGCCGCCCTGGACGAAATCACCCGCGCCTCGCTGAACGAGGATCTGCTTCGGCTGTGGCGCGAGCACCGCGAGCGTAGCAAGCAAAAAAACGAATCCCTGACCATTCTCTTCGTCACCCACAGCGTGGCGGAGAGCTGCTATCTCTCCGAACGAGTACTGGTGCTCAGCCCACGCCCCGGCCGCCTCACCGCCGACATCGCGCTGCCGAAACAGGCGGAGCGCGCGCCGGGCTTCCGTCTGTCGCCGCAATTTCTCGACTGCCAGCGCGCCGTGTCACAGGCGTTGGAGCGCGCGGCATGAAGAAGATTGCCGAATACGCCTTGCCGTTTCTGCTAGCGCTTTTGCTGCTGGCCCTGTGGGAAGCCATCGTGCACATCCGCCAGATTCGGCCCTACATCCTGCCTGCGCCCAGTGCCATCGCCTGGGCGCTCTACGCCAACTGGGGCAGCCTGTCGGCCGCGATGGCTTCCACCCTGCTTATCACCCTGAAAGGCTTTCTCGGCGCGCTGCTCACCGCCATATTGCTGGCGATCCTGTTCAGCCAAAGTCGCCTAGCGGAAAAGGCGCTCTATCCCTATGCGGTGGTGCTGCAGGTGACGCCCGTGGTCGCCATCGCGCCGCTGATCCTGATCTGGGTCGGCTTCGAGCGCATCGACATGGCGCTGGCGCTGATTGCTGGTATCATCGCCTTCTTTCCCATTCTCGCCAGCGCGGTGCAGGGCCTGAAATCGGCCGACTTCAATCTGCTCGATCTGGCCCGGCTCTATGGCGCGACGCGCTGGCAGACCTTGCGGCGCATCCAGCTTCCGGCCGCGCTGCCCGGCCTGCTCACCGGTATGAAGACGGGCGCGGTGATTGCTCTGATCGGCGAAGTGACGGCGGAATTTGCCGCCGGCTCCGGCACCGCCACCGGGCTGGCCTGGCGCATCGCCGAGGCCGGCAACCGGCTGGAGATCGCCACGCTCTTTGCCGCCGTTGCTCTATTGGCGCTGACCGGCGTGCTACTGTTCGTATTGTTGTCGCTGCTGGAATGGGCGCTCCTGCGCCGCTGGCATGAAAGCGCTATTTCGCGTGAGTTTTAACCGGGGCTGTCTCGCGCATCGCCGCCATGCCGATCAGCCCCAGCGCCATCGCGCCGGTCATGTACCAGGCGGGCGCCAGCGGCGAGCCTGTCACGTCGATCAGCCAGGTGACGACATACTGGGCCGAACCGCCGAACACCGCCACCGCCAGCGCATAGAGAAAGCCCAGCGAACGGGCCCGCAGCATGGCGGGATAGCTTTCGGCGATGCTGGTGAGCACGGCGGGCGGAAACAGCCCGACAAAGAAGGCCATGACGCCCGCCGCCAGCGCCACCACCGGGACTGTGGGCGACAGCAGCATGATGAAGAAGCACGGCACGCCCAGCAGCATCAGAGCGATGCCGCCCATCAGCAGCACCGGCTTGCGGCCGATGCGGTCGCTCAGGCGGCCGCCCACCAGCGCGCCCGTCATGGCGGCCAGGCCGTAAACAACCGTGCAAAGCGACGCCGATAGCGGCGTCAGGCCCAGCGTGTGCTGCGCATAGGTGGCGACATAGTTCATTGTGTAGGTGGAGATGGTGGTGGCCGCAATCATCAGCAGCGCCAGCCCCGCCACGGCGCGCGATGGGACGGCGATGCGCTCCTCGGCCTGGGTAGCGTGCAGCGTCTCGGGCAGGCGGCGTCGCAAAATATACGCGAACGGGATCACTACCGCGCCCAACAGCATGGCGACGCGCCAGCCCCATTCGCCGAACGCTTCCTGCGGCAGCAGACTTCCGAGCACCGTGCCGACAATGCCGACACAGAGCACGGCGAAATACTGGGTGGCGTTCTGCAATGACACATAGCGGCCGCGTTGGCGCAGGGGCGCGGCTTCCATCAGATAAGCGGTGGTGGGGCCGACTTCGCCGCCCAGCGCGAAGCCTTGGCAAAGCCGGAAGACCAGCGCCAGCGCGGGCGCGGCGATGCCAATCTGGGCATGCGACGGTGTCAGCGCCAGCCCAGCGATGGCGAAGCCCATCAGGCCGAAGGTGAAGAGCATAACCGGCTTGCGCCCGATTCGGTCGCCCAGCCGCCCCAGCACCAGCCCGCCCAGGGGGCGTGTCAGGAACCCGGCCCCGAACACGGCCAAGGTCTTCAGCAGGCTGGCGGTGGCGGAATCCTCGGGAAAGAAGACCTGCCCGATCTGGATGGCGAAAAAGCCGAAGATCAGGAAGTCATAGAATTCCAGTGCATTGCCGGCCACCACGGCCGCCAGCTGGCCCTTTGTCAGTTGCACTTTCACACGACCTAGCCCTTTCGCAGATTAGCATGACCTAAGGTTGGACAAAATTTATTACTTCATGTATTGTGTTGTTCTAAAAAAACTACACCTATGAAATGTTCAAGTCTTGATTCCCAGCCCCGTTCATGGGACATGCCCCGCCATGGCCCAGACGATCCAGATGCTCACCGCCAACCGCCTGAAAACCGGCGATGTCCTGTATCGCCATGTCTCCGGCTGGGTGCTGATGCTTGCCGATGGCGAGGTTTATCTCGACGCCGCTGCCGCCGACGCCGCCCTGGCCGCGGCGCAGGCCGAGACGGTGCAGAATGATTTCGTCGCGCCCTATCTCTTTGAAGTGCGCGAAAGCGCGGGCCGCATCGTGCCGGTGAAGGAGCGCGAGATCATCCGCGCCGCCGGTCCCACAGTGCATCCCCATACCGGCAAGCAGGCGGGCCAATACAATGCTTAATCCCCGTCAGGTCGAACCCAACATGTACCGCTATGACGAGTTCGACTCGAAATTCGTGCATGAGCGCGTCACCCAGTTCGCAGGCCAGGTGGAACGCCGCCTGACGGGCGAACTGACCGAAGACCAGTTCAAGCCGCTGCGGCTGATGAACGGGCTGTATCTGCAACTGCACGCCTACATGCTGCGGGTGGCGGTGCCCTATGGCACGCTGTCATCGAAGCAGTTGCGCCGCCTGGCCCACATTGCCCGCACTTACGACAAGAATTTCGGCCATTTCACCACGCGACAGAACATCCAGTACAACTGGATCAAGCTGGTCGATGTGCCCGCCATCCTGCGCGAGCTGGCCGAAGTCGAGATGCACGCCATCCAGACCAGCGGCAACTGCATCCGCAATGTCACCGCCGATCAATTTGCGGGCGCCGCCGCCGACGAAATCGAAGACCCGCGTCCGCTAGCCGAGATCATCCGGCAATGGTCGTCTCTGCACCCGGAATTCCTCTTCCTGCCGCGCAAGTTCAAGATCGCAGTGGGCGGCAGCCCTAACGACCGCGCCGCGCTACTCTATCACGACATGGCGGTGGAGATCGTCCGCAACAAGGAAGGCCGTACCGGCTACAAGGTGCTGGTCGGCGGCGGCATGGGCCGCACGCCTTATATCGCGCAGGTGATCGGCGAATTCGTCGAGAAGGACGACATCCTGGCGTTCATGGAAGCGGTGATGCGCGTCTATAACGAGCAGGGCCGCCGCGACAACATCTACAAGGCCCGCATCAAGATCCTCACCAATGCGCTGGGCATCGAAGAAATGCGCCGCCAGGTGAACATCGAATTCGCGGAGATCAAAAAAGTCGGCACCCTGCAATTGCCCCAGGCCGAGCTGGATCGCATCACCGCCTATTTCGCAGTCCCAGCTTTTGAAACTGGCCTGTCCGACGCCATGCCGGATGCGGGCCCCGACTTTGCCAACTGGGTACGCACCAACATAACAGCTCACAAGGCGCCGGGCTATGCCATCGCCACCATCACGCTGAAGACTCCTGGTCAAGTTCCGGGTGATGCCACGTCGGAGCAGATGGACATCATCGCCGACCTGATGGACGAATTTAGCGTCGGCGAAGTGCGCGTGACGCATGAGCAGAATCTGGTGCTGCCGCATGTCCGCAATAAAGACCTGCCCGCGATTTTCGCCAAGCTGAAGGAACTGGATTTCGCCTCGCCCAATGCCGGGCTGATCACCGACATCATCGCCTGCCCTGGACTGGATTATTGCGACCTGGCTAATGCCCGCTCGATCCCCATCGCGCAGAAGATCGCGCTGAAGTTCGAAGACCTGGATCGCCAGCACAAGATCGGCGAACTGAAGATCAAGATTTCGGGCTGCATCAATGCCTGCGGCCACCACCATGCCGGTCATATCGGCATCCTGGGCGTCGATAAGAAGGGCGTCGAATTCTACCAGCTTCTGCTGGGCGGCTCGGGCGCGGAAGACGCCAGCATCGGCGACATTATGGGCCCCGGCTTCACCGAGCATGAGATCGCGGGCGCGGTCGAACGCGTCGTCGAGGTCTATCTCGCCCAGCGCAACGACGGCGAACGCTTCCTCGACACCTATCGCCGCATCGGCATGGAAAAGTTCAAGGCGGCTGCTTACGAGACGGTGGCGGCGTGACCAAGTTGCTCAAGAGCGGTGCTTTCGCCGCCGATGCTTTCCAGGCCACCGCCGATGATGCCGCCCTGCCCGACGGCCCGGTGATCGTGTCGCTGGCGCGCTTCGAGAAGGAGCGCGAGACGCTCTTGGCTCGCAACACGCCCATCGGCGTGCGGCTGAAGTCGGACGAAAATCCCACCCGGCTGGGCGATGATGTGAATCGTCTGTCGCTGGTGGCGCTGGAATTCCCCAAATTCCGCGATGGCCGCGCCTTTTCCTGGGCCCGGCTGGTACGCACGCGCCTGGGCTTCAAGGGCGAGATCCGCGCTGTGGGCGATTTCCTGTTCGACCAGTTGAGCTACCAGCACCGAGTCGGCTTCGACGCCTGGGAAGTGCCGGACCATTTCACCATCGAGATGTTCAATGCTGCCCTGGCCGAGATGACCAACGTCTATCAGCCTGCCGCCGATGGCAAGAAGACCATCCGGGAATTGCGGGCGCACTAGCTCACGCCTTTGTATTCTCCCCCGCCGCCTGTAATTTTCGGTTCAGACTCGTATAGTCATGGTACCCATCATTGGGCTGTTTCACCCACCGACAAGGAGATTTCATGCGCAAAACGCTTTTCATTCTTCTCCTCGCCCTGATGCTGGGCGTGGCGGGCGCCAGCCTGGTCAGCGCGCAACCGCAGCGCCTAGGTACGGCCCAGGCCGGCGAACAGCCGCGCCTTCAGCGCCCCGCGTTTACGCCGGAACAGAGGGACGAGCGCCGCGCCACCATGTGCCAGAACATGAACGCCCGTTCCGCCGGCCGACTCGCCTATCTCGAGACACGGATGGAACTGACCGCCGGTCAGCGGGCCGCTTTCAACCGCTGGCGCGATGTCCGTCTTGCCGCTGCCAAGCGCCGCGCCGAGACTTGCGCCACCACACCGATGGGCCATGGTGGGCGTGGACTTGGCGCGCAGACGGCGCAGGTGAACCCAACCGAACGCATGGCGCGGCAAGAGCAGATGCTGCGCCAGCGGCTGGCCGACATCACCGCCGAACGCCCGGCGCTGGACGCGCTCTATGCCAGCCTCACCCCGGAACAGCGGCAGAAATTCACGCCTTCGAACGGCCCCCGCAACGGCATGGGCCGTGCGAACCAGCGCGCCCGCATCGGCATGATGCGTGACCGCATGGATGGTGGGCCACGTGGACCCATGGGCGGCGGCATGCGCCGTGGTCCCGGTGGCCCGGGCATGGCGCCCCCGCCGCCACCTCCCCAGTAACGTCATGAAACTTTGAAAAAGGGCGCTGTTTCCGCAGCGCCCTTTTTTCTTGCCCCGCACGCCACATTGCCCCACAAACCGGCATGACCGTACCAGCCACCGCCATCGCCCCGCTCGACTCGCTACCCTGCTATACCTCCGCCCTGAAGGCGATAGAGGCGTTGAAGCCGACCGAGCCGCTCTATCTGCTGCATCCGGAAAAGTTCGCCGCCCAGGCAAAGATTTTTCTGGAAGGGTTTCCCGGCGAGATTCTCTATGCCGCGAAATCCAATCCGCATCCCTACGCGCTGGAACTGTTGTGGAATGCGGGCATCCGCCATTTCGACACCGCCTCGCTGGGCGAGATCGAAGGAGTCAAGACGGCGCTGCCCGATGCGATCTGCCATTTCATGGCGCCGGTGCGCCTGCCCGGCCAGGCCAAGGCGGCGCTGGAACAGCATGGCGTCAAAGATTTCGTGGTCGATACCGACAGCGAGCTGGACAAGCTCTTGGCTGAAGTGGGCGACGCCAAGAAAATCCGCGTCTTTGTCCGCCTGGTCGCATCTCTGGGCGGCGCGCTGCTGGAAATGTCGAGCAAATATGGCTGCCGCCCGGAAGAAGCCGCCAAGCTGCTGAAGCGGGTGCAGGCGTCGGGCGCGCAGCCCTGCCTCACCTTCCATGTCGGCAGCCAATGCCTGTCGCCCTTCTCCTATGCCCAGGCGATAGAGATCGCCAACCGCACCGTGGGTCTCGCGGGCGTGCCGATCCGGGCGCTGGATATCGGCGGCGGTTTCCCCATCGCCTATTCGGGACAGGAGCCGCCGCCCTATCACTGGTATTTCGACATGATCAAGGAAGCCTTTGCCAACATGGATGCGAAGGATGTGCCGGTGATGTGCGAGCCGGGCCGCGCCTTGTGCGCGCCGGGCATCTCGCTGGTGACGCAGGTGGTCTTGCGGCGCGGCGACCGGCTTTATCTCAATGATGGCATCTATGGCAGCTTCGACGAGCAGCGCTTCGCCAGCTTCGACGAGGATTATCCCCCCAGCGCCATCACGCTCGATGCCAAGGGCAAGGCCAAGATTCCGGGCGGCGAACTGCTCCCGTTCCGCGCCTTCGGCCCGACCTGCGATTCCGCCGACAAGCTGCCGCGCTCGCTGATGCTGCCGGACGGGATCAACACCGGCGACTTCATCCTGTTCGGCGCCATGGGCGCCTATACCGTGTCGTCGCGTTCGAACTTCAACGGCTATTATCCGGATAATTGGGCCGTCATCGTCGCCTGAGCCTTAATTACCGCGCCTGTAATCGGACAAGCGTGCGGCATCGAGGTCGCCGCGCGAGACGGCCGCGCGAACCGCGCAATCCGGCTCGGTGTCGTGCCCGCAATTGCGAAACCGACATTGCAACGCCAGGGCTTCGATATCATCGAAGGCACCCTCGGGGGCTTCCGTGGAGTCCAGAGTTTCCAGACCCCTGAGACCAGGCGTGTCGATAATAGCGCCACCTTGCGGCCGCACGAACAAGTGACGGCTGGTTGTCGTGTGCCGCCCGCGGCCATCATGCTCGCGAATTTCCTGCGTTTCCTGTGCGTCGCGGCCAAGGAACTGGTTGGTCAAGGTCGATTTGCCGACGCCGGAAGAGCCAATGAGCGCGACGGTGCGATTTCCAGCGAAATACTGTTCTAGAACCTGAACGCTGTCCCGAACGCGAGCGCTGATCAGATGAACGGGTAAGTCTGGACCAAGCCCTGCGAACTCATCGCCCAATCCGGCAACATCCCCCAGATCCGATTTGTTCACCAGCATGACGGGATCGGCGCCGCTCTGTTGCACCAGGGTGCAATAGCGCTTCATGCGCAGCAGATTGAAGTCGCCCCCCAGTGACGTCACGATAAAAACGACATCGATATTCGCGGCCAGAAGCTGCGGCTCGGGCTTTCCGGATGCCTTGCGAATCAATGCGCTCGTCCGGGGCAATACCGCTTCAATCGTCGCTAGGCCATCGCCCTGGGAAAGGGCTGCCGCTACAAAGTCTCCAACGCCCGGCAAGTCCGAGCGCTGCGCTGCCGTGTTGCGCAATCGCCCGGTTGTGCCCGCGGACCCTTCCGCGCCTTCCGTCGCGATCCTGTAGTGGCTTCGGTGCTCCGCAACAACGCGTGCGGGCACCAGACCCTCGCCGCCATGGGCTTCAAACTTCTCTTGCCATCGCGTGTTCCATCCTAAGGATTCGATGGGCAACGATCCGTCTCCAACATCTCGAATGTTATCCGGCGCTATTTGCGAGCGCGGGTCGCGGCCTTTTGGGCAATAACCAGAGCCTTCGCGTGCGCCTCGCTTGCCAGGGTATGCTTGCGCACCGCCGCATCGTGGGAAGCAGTGCCCATGGCGAGCTTCATTTCCTTGTGGGCTGCTGCGCGCTCTGCTGCGCATTTTTCAACCGCGATGTCTTCAGGACTCTTATCGGACATTTCCATTTCCTTGCCAGTTGGACAGACGCCATCGCTTTCACCGCGCGCCATCCTGCTTGTATCCGCTGCCACTGCTTTTGGCGAACCGGGAACAACGGGCGCGAGCGCATGGCCGAACGCCTGAGTGTCTAAGACAACGTCGCCACGCTGGACGCGGCGCGCACACTGCGCGCCTGGCGCAGCACCAAGCTGCACCAGAGCGCGACGGCGGCGGAGTAGCTAACGCGGTTTGCGCATCACGGTGACTCGGCCCACGCTGGTGTCGCCCGCATACAGATTGCCCTGCTTGTCGAAGACGAAATAGCTGGCCTCGGTGAACTGGCCCGGGCCGATGCCCATGCCGTTTCCGATGGCGCCCACCACGTTGCCGGTGGCGCGATCCAGCTTCAGGAACTGGCCATCCTGGCCGCTGCCCATCCAGGGATTGCCTTCCGGATCGAAGTGAATGGCGCAGACCAGATTTCGGGTCAGGGTGGTGCGAAGGAACTTGCCGTCGCTGCTATAGACCACGATGCGATACTGCTCGCGGTCGCCGATCCAGACATCGCCGGTGAGCGGATCCACCGCCAAACCATGGGCGTCATTGAACTTGCCCTGCCCGACTTCATTGCCGAACCATTGGCGAACGAAGCGGCCATCGCTGGTGACCTGCAGGATGCGCGCCGCGCCGATATTGTTTTCGGGATCGCTGCTGCCCGCATCGTTGGGACTCTCATTGGCGTGGCCCATGGCGATATAGGCGTCGCCATTCTTGCCGAACGCCACCATCACCGGCTGCCACAACAGGCGCTGGTTCTTCGATTCATCCCAGTCGCCGCGCTTGCCGTTAGTGCCCAGCGTCAACAGCAGCTTGCCGTCGGGCGAAATCTTCTGGACCGTCGACATTCCGGCATCGGTGATCCAGACATTGTCCTGCGCATCCACCGCCAGGCCATGCGCCTTGGAGCGGTGCGTGATGACGTCATCGCCCGCCGACACAACCAGCTTCTTGTTGGCGTCGAACTTCATCAGTTGGGCTTCACCGGGCGCGCGGCGCTGGAAGGCCCAGAGATTGCCGCGTGAATCCAGGCCCACCGACGGCAGGCCGCCATAACCGCGCGGCAGATTGTAGGAATAGTCCGGGGTCCAGCCCGGCATCGGATTCCAGAACACCCGCATCATCTGGTTGCGCGGGAACCCGCCGCGCCGCCCGCACATGATGGAGCCCTGACAGCCCGGCACGGTGTCGGTGGCGCGGATGGGGCTGGGGCCAGCGGGGCGCGAATCCGTCACGGTGCCGTCGGCCGCCACCAGCGTGTGGCCGGTGGGATCGGGAAAGCTGGGCTTGTAGGACCAGGCTGGCGAGCCATTGGCGGCGGGGCCGGACAGCGGCGGCATGGTCTGCGCCAGCACCGGCGTCACAGCCAAGGCCAGGCCCATCAGGATCAGCTTCTTCATCGGTTCTCCCTGTTATCGTTGGGGGCAGCCTAGTCGCTTCGGCAAAAGCGCGGAAGATGCGGCAAGCAATACCGCAGTGCGATATTCAAGCCTTTTCGGCGTTCACCTCATGCCGTTCCCGGGTCTTGAGCAGCTTCACCTTAGGATAGCGGTCGGCGACATAGCCGACTTCCCAGGCGCTCTTGGCCAGGAAGACCGGCGCGCCGTCGCGGTCGGTGGCCATGCCGCCCTGGTTGGCGGCGCGGAATTTCTCCAGCTCAGCGGGTTCGCCCGACAGCCAGCGGGCGGCGTCGTAAGGCGACGGCTCCAGATCGGCATCCAGATCATATTCCGCCACCAGCCGCGACTTAAGCACGTCGAGCTGCAGCGCCCCGACCACGCCCACGATCCATTGCGCGCCGATCAGCGGCTTGAACACTTGAGTCACGCCTTCCTCGGCCAGCGATTCCAGGGCGCGGGAAAGATGCTTCTGCTTCATGGGATCGGCCAGCCGGACACGGCGCAGGATTTCCGGCGCGAAGTTGGGAATGCCGGTGAAGACGACGGTACCGGATTCCGACAACGTGTCGCCGACGCGCAGCACGCCATGGTTGGGAATGCCGATAATGTCGCCGGGCCAGGCCTCGTCCACCGTTTCGCGCTCGGAGGCGAAGAACAGGATCGGGTTGTGCACGCCGATGGTCTTGCCGGTGCCCGACTGTTTCAGCTTCATGTTACGCTTGAACTCGCCCGAGGCCAGCCGCAGGAAAGCGACGCGGTCGCGATGGTTCGGGTCCATGTTGGCCTGGACCTTGAAAACGAAGCCGGTCACTTCCTTGTCGCCGGGCTGGGTAGATTTTCCGATGGCCGCCTGGCTGCGCGGCGGCGGCGCGAATTCCGCCAGGGCCACCAGCAACTGCTCGACGCCGAAATTCTTCAGCGCCGAACCGAAATAGACCGGCGAAAGATGGCCTTCGCGATAGGTCTCCAGATCGAACACCGGCAGGCCCTCGGATGCCAGCGACACATCCTCCGCCAGCTTGGCGGCTTCTTCCGGACGCGCGGTCTGGTCATTATAAGCGATGAAGGCGCCGGTGCGCAGGTCATGCACGCCACGGAAATTCAGCCCCATGCCGCAGGGCCACATCATCGGCGCGGTTTCGATCTGCAACTGGTCGGCCAGTTCGTCCAGCAATTCGAAGGGATCGCGGGCTTCGCGGTCCATCTTGTTGACGAAGGTCATGATCGGGATGTTGCGCAGGCGGCAGACCTCGAACAGCTTGCGGGTCTGGGCCTCGATGCCCTTGGCGGCGTCGATCACCATCACGGCGGAATCCGCCGCCGTCAGGGTGCGATAGGTGTCTTCCGAAAAGTCTTCATGGCCGGGCGTGTCCAGCAGGTTGAAGACGGCGTCCTTGTATTCGAACGTCATCACCGCGCTGGTGACACTGATGCCGCGTTCCTGCTCGATCTTCATCCAGTCGGATTTGGCGCGCCGCGCTTCGCCGCGCGCCTTGACCCGGCCCGCCGCATGGATGGCGCCGCCCAGCAGGAGCAGATGTTCCGTCAGGGTGGTCTTGCCGGCGTCGGGATGGGAAATGATGGCGAAGGTCCGGCGTCTTGCGGCTTCGCTGGCGGGGGTTTTCGTCATGCGCGGGGGTTAGCAGGGGCAAGCGGTCAGTGCAACAAAACAGCGGCCAGATGGGCCGCCAGGGCACAGAAAGCCACCACCGCCCAGGCGGGGATGCGCAGGAACAGCAGGAACCCGAGGCCCGCCAGCACGATGGCGATGTCGGCGGGCGCGCCGACCGCGCCGGTGATGACGGGATCGTAAAGCGCCGCCGCCAGCAGCCCGACCACCGCCGCGTTCACCCCCAGCAGTGCAGCCCGCAGGCCGCGCCGGTGCGACACCGCCTGCCAGAGCGGCCAGCCCCCCGCCACCAGCAGCAGCGACGGCAGATAGATGGCGAAGAGACAGAGCAGCGCGCCCGGCCAGCCCGCGATCTTCATGCCAAGGAACGCGGCAAAGGAAAAAAGCGGCCCCGGCATCGCCTGCGCCGCGCCATATCCGGCCAGGAAATCGCTTTCGCCGATCCAGCCCGGCGTCACCAGCGCTTCCTTCAAGAGCGGCAGCACGACATGGCCGCCGCCGAACACCAGCGCCCCGGTGCGATAGAAGATGTCGAACAGTGCCAGGTCGCGATGGACAAAGGCGAGCAGCGGCAAGAGCAGCAGCAGCGCGAAAAACCCCGCCAGCAGCCACGGTGCGTGACGCGGCGCTCTCGCCGCGCTGGCTGCAACGCCATCGGGCTTCAGCAACAGCGCACCCGCCACGCCGCCCAGCACGATCACGCCGACCTGGCCCGTCACACCCGGCAGCAGCAATGCCAGCGCGGCGGCGATAACCGCCAGCACCCGCCGCGTCCCATCGGGCGTCAGCGATTTCGCCATCAGCCACAGCGCCTGCGCCACGATGGCGGCCGCCGCCAGCTTCAGCCCATGCACCCAGGGTGCGCTGGCCGCATCGCCGATGCCATCCAGAAACAGTGCGAACAACGCCATCAGCAGCGCCGACGGCAGCGTGAAAGCCATGAAAGCGGCGATCAGACCGCCCGCGCCCGCGCGCATCCGGCCCAGAGCCATCGCCACCTGGCTGGACGCAGGCCCCGGCAGGAACTGGCAGAAGGCCAGGATGGCGGCATAGGATTGTTCGTCCAGCCAGCGGCGGCGTTCGACGAATTCGCTGCGGAAGTACGCCAGATGCGCCACCGGCCCGCCGAAACTGGTCAGGCCCAGCCGCAGGAAGATCGCGAAGACCTCACGCATTTTTTGCGGCGTCCATGACCCGCCGCGCCCGCAGATACATCTCGGCGCTGCGCAGCGTGAACAGGGCGGCGGTGAAGACAATCAGCGCATCGGTGATCAGCAATACGTCCAGATGCCAGGCCTCGCCTTCCAGCCGCACGCCGGTGTTGATGCCGCTGCGCCCCAGGATCAGCGCCAGCATCACCAGCACCGCCGCCTGCCCGCCCTGCACCATCAGCGTGCCATCCTCAGGGTGGACTTCGATCTTCATGGTGCGGGCGAAATACCAGCCCGCCACCGCGCCGATGGCACCTGCCAAAGGCAGGATCACCCATTCACCCGGCGTGAAATGCCGCGAAACGCCGGGCACCTCCGCCCACAGCACCAGCGTCGCCACCAGCACCAGCACCACCGGGCGTATCCACAGCCGCTTCAACTTGAGCGGTTGCGGCCGCGACAGCTTGCGCATGCGAAAATAGAGGATCGGCAGCAGCAGCAGCAGCGGCAGGAACGGCAGAAAGGGCGCAAGCGGATGGCCGGGCGGCATCAGACAATGTCCTCGTCTACAAAAGCGCGGCCCTGGCGGTCTTCGATCTCCACGATCCACAGATCGGGATCGAATTTCACCTGTTTGTCACACCAGGCATGCGCTGTATCTTCCGCGCTCCAGTCGCCCAGCGGCCGCGCCCAGGCCAGCTTGCCGTCACCCATGCGCACCTGATTGAGCACCAGCGCGGTCTTGTCCAGACGCGACAGACGCAGGATCACAGCGCCCGCATCTTCCGCGCCCTTGCGGACGATGAAGGCCGACGCGCCCGCGACTTCGGCGCGGCGGATGAGCGCGCGCACGAAGATCGCGGCCTTGAGACGCGGTGTCGATTCCATAGAAAGCTTTTAGACTAATTATTCTGTGAATGCTGCCGTGGCCGCTCGCTCAAGCTCGCAGCACTCGTCGCTCAAATCGGTCCACTGGACCAATTTGCCCGGCTTAGGCGTGCCTCGTCCGATTACCAAGCCTCACTTGAAGACATTAATGGGTATCGAGTTACTGTTAGCGTCCTATCCGAAAAGATGAGAGTATCTGCGAAGATCGTGGAAGCACATCTAGTAGAGAACTGCGTGATGTCACCACAAGAGCCCGCGGGCTAATCCATATCCATTGCTTGTTTATAAATATCAAGCAAAGCTTCCTGCTCCTGATACTCCGCCTTATCCATCTTTCTGAGCCGAATAATTTGGCGCATGATCTTGGTGTCGAAGCCGGTGCCCTTGGCTTCCGAGAACACCTCGCGGATGTCGGCGCTGAGCGCGGTGCGCTCCTCCTCCAGCCGCTCGATGCGGTCTATGAAGGATTTCAGCTGTTCCTTGGCGAAAGCAGTCTTGTTGGCCATGCGGTGCTCGACAGATTTTGGAAGGGCCGGACCCTACCCCGCCGCCGTCACCGGCGGCAACGCGAAAGATTGGCCTAGCTGTGGGCCTTTTTCTGGCTGGCGGCAAAGGCGGCAAGTTGTTCCGGCGTCCCGTATTTCTGGTGCTGCGCCTTCCATTCGGACTGGGGCATGCCATAGACGCGGGCGCGGCCTTCATCCTTGCTCAGGGCAACACCATGTTCGGCGGCGGCCTCGGCATACCAGTCGCCCAGGGAGTTGCGGCAGAAACCGCCCGCGATCATCAGGTCGATATTCTGGACGTCCTTGCGCGCGCAGGTGCGCCACCAAACGCCGGAACGCGACAGCTTCCAACGCTTCGTCGCTCATCGTATGCGCTCCATGTCGCCCAGCGCTGCCGCCAGGGTGTGATAAATCCGGCTGGCGAAATTCGTCGCCATCTCTTCGGTGGCGATCAGGTCTTGACGGATTTCGACCAGCACATGTGGCAGGCTGCGCTTGGTGCCATGGCGGTTGAGGCAGTCATTCTCCAGCGCGCCCGAATAAGGTTCGTTGTCGCCATAGAGAAAAGCGTGCTGCGACAGCCGCGCCATCAGCGGCTTTGCCAGCCGCTTGTCAGTGTCCCACAGCACGCCGACTTCCCAGGGACGCGCCTGGCCCTTCCAGCTGGGCGTGAAGCTATGGATGGAGATGAGCACGGCTTTCGGGCTGATGCGGTCCAGCTCCGCCGTGATCGCGGCATGATAGGGGTCGTAATAGTCGCGGATGCGGCGCGCCACCTCGGCAGCATCGGCGTCGCGGTTGCCGGGGATGATGCTGCCGTCCGACAGCTTCATCACCAGGGTGGGATCGTCCGGCCCCCGGTTGAGGTCGATCAGCAGGCGCGACCAGCGGCCCAACAGGGCGCTCGCGCCAAAGTGGCGGCTAAGCGCGCGCGTCACCTGCGCCGCCCCGATGTCATAGGCGATATGGGTCTGGAACAGGGCCGGATCGAGGCCCAAAAGGCCAAAGCTCTCCGGAAGCGCCGCCGCGGCATGGTCGCAGAGCAGAAGCAGGGTGGATTTGGGGTCGCGGGCTGCGACCTGCTCAAAAGCCGTCATGGGAGAGGGTTATAAGAGCACCGCCAGGCCATCGAAAGCGGATTTTCGTGTTCTGCAAACCTTTAAATATTGACCTTGGTACCGGTTCGCGTCACACCAAACCGGTATGCGAAATGCCCTGTTCCTTGCTGCCGCACTGCTGCTGGCGCCCGGCTTCTTCAGCTCCGCCATGGCCGCGTTCAACCTCTGCAACAAGACCAAGGCAGACGTGCGGGTGGCGCTGGGGCGTTTCGACGGCAAGGCCTGGACGTCGGAGGGCTGGTGGAATGTGCGGCCTGCCCAATGCGCCACACCTCTCAACGGACCGCTGCAGGCGCGGTTCTATTATTTCTACGCCACTGATGGCGCCGGCACCTGGGAGGGCAAGACCAATTTCTGCGTTGCCCCGGCCAAGCGCTTCAACGCCGAAACCCGCGCCGATTGCGCCAGGCGCGGTTTCGACCGCCGCGGCTTTCTCGAAGTCGATACCGGCCGCAACGCCGACTGGACGCAAACTCTTTCGAACTGATTGACCAACTAGAAAAATACGGGAACCAACATGAGACGCCGCCGCAAGACCAAGATCCTCGCCACCCTGGGCCCGGCCTCCAACACGCCGGAGATGATGCGTACCCTGGTCGATGCGGGGGTGGACATTTTCCGCATCAATATGAGCCACACCAATCACGACATGCTGAAGCAGATGCATGGCGCGATCCGCAAGCTGTCGGAGGGGATGGGCCGCCATATCGGCATTCTCTGCGACCTGCAGGGGCCGAAGATCCGGCTGGGCACCATTCCCGGCGGCAAGCGCATGCTAGTGCAGGACGAGAAGGTGCGGCTGGTGCTGGGCGAGACCGCCAAGAACCCGGACGAAATTCCGATCCCACATCCGGAAATCTTCCAGGCGATTAAACAAAAGCATACGCTTTTGATCGATGACGGCAAGGTGCGCCTGCGCCTGCTGCGCCGGGGCGACGACTTCGCCGAGGCCACCGTGGAAGTGCCGGGCGAGATCAAGGACCGCAAGGGCGTCAACATGCCCGACACGCTGCTGCCCATGTCGGCGATGACGACCAAGGACCGCGCCGATCTCGACGCCGCGCTGGTGCTGGGTGTTGACTGGATCGCGCTGTCCTTCGTGCAGCGCCCCGAAGACCTGATCGAGCTGAAGGAAATCGTGAAGGGCCGGGCCGGATGCCTGGCCAAGATCGAGAAGCCCAAGGCCATCGAAAGCCTGGATGCCATCGTCAAGGAATCCGACGCCCTGATGGTGGCGCGCGGCGATCTGGGCGTGGAAATGCCGCTGGAAGCGGTGCCGGGCCTGCAGAAGCAGATCGTGCGCGCCGCACGCAAGGCCGGCAAGCCTGTGGTGGTGGCGACCCAGATGCTGGAATCGATGATCAACGCGCCCGTTCCCACCCGCGCCGAAGTTTCGGACGTGGCGCAAGCCGTGTTCGAAGGCGCCGACGCAGTGATGCTGTCAGCAGAATCGGCCAGCGGCCAGTATCCCGAAGACGCCGTGGCGATGATGGACCGCATCGCCAGCAACGTGGAATGCGATCCGCTCTATCGCCAGATCATCGAAGCCCAGCGGCACGAAACCGGCAATACGGTGCCCGATTCCATCATGGCGGCGGTGCATGTCGTCACCGAAACCATCGAAGCCCGCGCCATCCTGTGCTGGACCTCCACGGGCGTCACCGCCCTGCGCGCCGCGCGCGAGCGGCCGCGCGCGCCGATCATCGTCGCCACACCGTCGTTGCAGACCGCGCGCCGCATGGCGCTTGTGTGGGGCGCTCACGCCACCGTGGTGCCGGACATCAACAACGTCGACGAAATGGTGGACCAGGCCTGCGCTATCGCCATGCAGGAAGGCTTTGCCGATATTGGCGAGCATATCGTCATCACCGCCGGCATTCCGTTCGGCAAGTCGGGCGGCACGAATTTGCTGCGTGTGGCGTCGGTCACGGCGAAGAAGTAGATCAGAAGAAACCACTCGGACCCGCCCCCCTTTTGTGCGAACCGCATGAAAAAATGGGGGGTGGTTTCAGCATGCGATGGTGACCGTCAGGGAGCCGAGCGGAAGCTGAAACCGGAGGGGGTCAGCTAGAAAAGTCACAAGGCGGCATGACGAACTTCGCATCCACCTTGCGCGAATTGTAGACAAAGCCCGTCGCCTCGTAGCGATAGCTTTGCGTGCGCGCCTCATGCTTGAGGATGCGGTAGACGTCCGTGCGCGGTTCGGGCACGCCATCGACCCGCGCGATGCGCACCGTCAGCATGTCGCCCTTCAGCGACCAGGTGCCGTCCTGGGTGCTGTCAAAGGCCTGGCCCTGGCGGCAGGCGCGATGCAGGACATGGAATTTTCCGTCCGCCGTGCCGTTCTCCAGCCACATCTGGCTCCTGTCGTCCGGCTGGCCGCTGCCGAACCAGCGCCCCACCAGCCAGCTATCCGCGGCTTGCGCGGGCGTGACGGACAGCAGGGCGCAGAGAAAGAATCTCTTCATCTCAGCTGACGAGATCGCAGGGCGGCATCTGGAATTTGCTGTCCACCTTGCGCGACTTGTAAGGGAAATTGTTCGCGACAAGCGTGTAGTCCTGCGTTTTCCCATCGACGGCATCGATGCGGTAGCGGTCCTCGTAGGATCGCGGCTCGCCGTTCACCGCCGTCATGTTGATGGTGAGGATGTTGCCGTTGATACGCCAGCGGCCGGTCTGGCTCTGGTCGGTGGCGTTGCCCTGGACGCAGGCGCGATGCAACGCGCGGAAGGAACCGTCGAGATTGAAGGTGTCGATAAACATCTGGCTGCGATCGCCGGGCTGGCCGCTGCCGAACCAGTGCCCCAACCACAGCGTGGACAAAGGCGGATTCTGCGCCAGCACGGGCGACGCCATCAGCACCAATGCGGCCGCGATCAGGACACGCTTCATATGCCCTGGCCTTCCACTTCGCGCGTCAGCGCCCGCACGCGATCCACCGCGGCTTCATGACGGGGATCGAGCGTCAGCACTTTGCGATACAGAGTCAGCGCCGCTTTCTTGTCGCCGTAATCCTCCAGCATGCCCGCCAGATCGGCCATGGCGGGGAAATGGCGGGGGTTGAGCGATACCACCTTCTGCAATGCGATCATGGCGGCGCTGTCATTGCCGGCGGCAGCATCGAGCAGGGCGCGCAGGCGCCAGCCTTCGGCGAAATCGGGCGACAGCTTGTTGACCGTGACCGCGAGCGTGGCGGCGGTCTTGCTGTCGCCGCCCGCCACCGCTTCCTTGGCGCGGGCCATCAGCAGGTCGAGGCTGGCGCTGCCCGACTGGCGGAAAGCGGCTTCGATCTTGTCTTCGATGGGCTTGGCGTCTTCGGCGGATTCTGCCTTGGCGAGGTCGGCAAACCAGCGGTCGAGTTGGGCCCCCAAAACTTTTGAGGGCTGAGCCATAGCGGGCGCAAGCGTCAGAGCGAAAAAGAGGGCGGTCCAGAGGGGGCGCATGGCCCCATCCTAGAGCTAGGAATGTGGCAAAACCAGTACGGTGGGTTGCATCACTTCGGGAAGTGGGCCGCCTTCGGCCCAGTCCAGCAATTCGGCGATGTGCAGCACCGGCACACCGTCGGTGAGCTGCTGTATGCAGCCGATATTGCCCGAAACGATCACATCCGGATTGCCGGCCATGATGTTCCCCAGCTTGCGGTCACGCAGGGTGTTGGACAGTTCCGGCTGCAGGATGGAGTAGCTGCCGGCCGAGCCGCAGCAGATATGCGATTCCAGGAATGGGGTCAGGGTGAAGCCGGCGGCGGCCAGCAGTTCCTCGCTCTTGCCGTTGAGCTTCAGGCCGTTCTGCAGCGAACAGGGCGGATGATAGGCGACCTTCAAACGATGTGGCGGCCGCCTGGGCGCTTGCGCCCCGGTTGAATCAATAAAATCCTTGGTGGGCGGCACCAGTTCGACGAAATCGATGAAGGCGGCGGCAAATTTGGCGGCGCGGGGCTGCCATTCGGCATCGCGCGGGAAGACATGCTGCAATTCCTTCAGATAGCCGCCGCAACCGGTGGCCGAGATGAAGACGCCGTCATAGCGGCCCGCCTCGTAGGCGATGATGATCTTCTTGGCGAATTCCTGGCTTTCATGTTCACGGCCTAGATGATGCGAAAGTGCGCCGCAGCAGCCCGCGCCTTCCAGCGGCACCAGCTCGATGCCGCGCCGCGACAGCACGCGCGACGCCGCCGCGTCGATCTGCGGCATCACCGCCTTCTGGACGCAGCCCGGCAACATGGCGATGCGCTTGACTGCCTTCTCCGGCCTTGTCAGCAGCTCCGGCCCACGCGGGGCCGACGCCTTCTTCATCATCACTTCCAGGCGGCCCATCGGGATCACCTTGGCGGCGATCTTGCCGAACGGCACCAGGCCCAGCATCACCTTGGTGAGCGCCGGATAGGGAAACACGTTGGCGATCAGCCAGCGGATGAAACGGTCGCCCAGCTTGCGCTTGTAATTCTCTTGGATATAGGCGCGCGACTTGTCAATCAGCCGGGCGTAATCGACGCTGGAAGGACAGGTGGTACGGCAATTGAGGCACGACAGGCAGCGGTCGATGTGATGCACCGCCTCGTCTGACGGCGTGCCGCCCTGCTCCAGCATCTTCTGCATGAACTGGATGCGGCCGCGCGGAGAATCACGCTCGTCGCCCAGCACGACATAGGTCGGGCAGGTGGCGGTGCAGAAGCCGCAATGGACACATTTACGAATCTGGGTGGCGGCCGGCTTCAGTTCCGGATCGGCCCATTGCTCGGCGGTGAAATTGTTTCTCATGTGATGCGGCCCGGATTGAACAGCCCGTCGGGATCGAAGGCGCTCTTGATGCCACCACGCAGCTTCGCCAGCGCTGGCGGCGGCGGCGCATACAGGCCCAATTCGGCGCGGCGCGCGTCCGATGCCTTCAGCAGCATGGCCTGGCCGTCATTGGCGGCGGCAATGCTGCGGATCAGGCTCGCGCTTTGCAGCGGGGCGGCAAACCACAACAGGCCACCGGACTGGTCGCCCAGCCACAGCGGGGCGGCGATTTCGGCGGCGATGCGCGGCGCGTCGGCAGCCGGAATCATCAGGCGCCAGATTTCCAGATTGGAACCGGCGAACATCGCGCCATTCTTGATCTTCTCGAACAGGGTGATGCCGTCTGCGATATCTTCCAGCGTCACGCCTAGCAGGGCATTGGCCAGGGCGGTCTTTTCCCGCAACGGCTGGGCTTCGCCTTCCAGGCGGATGATGGCGGCGCCGCGCCCCACATCGGACAACAACGTGTTCCCGGACGGCAAGTAAGCCAGGCCCGACGGCTCCAGCGCGCTGCGCGCGAATTTGCGCAAATGGGCGAAGCCTTCCAGCGGCCCCACATCCATGATCGCCAGCACGGCGGCATGGCTGGGGCGCGGATAGACGCGGAAGGTGAGTTCGGTGAGCACCGACAGCGTGCCGAAGGCGCCGCACATCAGTTTCGGGATATCGAAGCCGGTGACGTTCTTGACGACTTTCGCGCCGCCGCGAATGGTTTCGCCCAGGCCGTTGACGCCGCGATAGGCCAGCAACGAGTCGCGCGGGGGGCCGCGCAGCAGGCGGCCAGGACCAAAAGCATCGACGCAGACTGCGCCGCCGATGGTGGGGGTCCCATTGATGCCATGGACGCCGGACCAGTCAGCCGGATCGAAGCCCAGCCGCTGGCCGCGCTGCGCCAGCACGGCTTCCAGTTCCGGCACCGGCGTGGCGGGCGCGACGGTGCAGAGCAGTTCTTCCGGCTCGTAATTGACGATGCCCGTCAGCGCCGAGACAGCGAGCTGCGGCAGCGCCCCGGTTGGCGCGCCGATACCGCGGCGGGTGCCACCGGCGACGATCTCGAACGGCGCTTTTACCGCACGCTGCTGGCGCACGAAATCGACGATCTGCGATTCGGTCTGGGCTTTAGTCATCAGTAGCGCGGCAGATGTGGGTGCGGCAGCTGCGCGCCATGGACGTGCAGGTGCCCCTGTTCGATGCAGGGCGAAAGCGTCGGGAAAACCTTGCCGGGATTGTAGCGGCCGCCCGGATCGAAGGCGCACTTGACCCGGCCCTGCTGCTCCATCTCCTCGACGGTGAACATTTCCGGCATCAGGTCGCGCTTTTCGATGCCGACGCCATGCTCGCCGGTGAGGACGCCGCCTACCTTGACGCAAAGGCGCAGAATGTCGGCGCCGAAGGCTTCCGCCTTTTCGAACTCACCCGGCTTGGTCTGATCGAACACGATCAGCGGATGCAGATTGCCGTCGCCGGCATGAAAGACGTTGCAGCAGCCCAAGCCATAATGCTCCGAAAGCCGGGCCATGCCTTCCAGCACTTCGGGCAGCTTCTTGCGCGGAATGGTGCCGTCCATGCAGATCATGTCGGGCTGGATGCGGCCCATGGCGGCGAAGGCGGCTTTGCGGCCCGACCACATGCGGGCGCGCTGCGCCTCGTCGGTGGCTTCCAGCGAAGTGCCGCCGGTGCGGGCGATGACGGCGGCCAGCCGCTGCATCGTATCGGTGACATCGGCTTCGACGCCGTCGGCATCGATTATCAGGATGGCGGCGGCGCCCGGCGGATAACCGGGCTGGTTATAGGCTTCCACCGCTTCGGCGCACTGCTTGTCCATGAACTCCATGGCGGCGGGCAGGATGCCGTCGGCGATGATGGCGGCGACGCATTCGCCCGCCTTGGGCACGGTATCGAACGACGCCAGCAGGGTGCGCGTCACCGGCGGCTTGCGCAGGATCTTCACGATGACTTCCACCACGGTGCCGAGCAGACCTTCCGAGCCGGTGATGAGACCCAGGATGTCGAGACCACCCTGCGCGCCGGCCTTGCCGCCCAGCCGCACTTCGTCGCCATTCGGGGTGATAAAGACCACGCCCAGGAGATTGTTGGTGGTGAGGCCATATTTCAGGCAATGCAGCCCGCCGGAATTCTCCGCTACATTGCCGCCGATGGAGCAGGCGATCTGGCTGGACGGATCGGGCGCGTAATAGAAGCCGTTGGGGTCCACGGCCTTGGTGATGTTCAGGTTGGTGACGCCCGGTTCGACCGTGACGCAACCATTCTCATAATCGATCTCGACGATGGATTTCATGCGGCCCATGGCCAGCAGGATGCCGTCTTCGCGCGGCAGCGAACCGCCGGACAGCGAGGTGCCAGCGCCACGCGGCACGATCGGAATGCCTTCGACATAGGCGTATTTGACGACGTCGATGACCTGCTGGCGGGTCTTGGGCAGCACCACCACCAGCGGCTGCTGGGTGTAGGCGGCGAGCGCATCGCAATCGAAGACCTGGCGGCCGGCGGCGTCTTCCACCACGCCGTCCGGCACAATGGCCTTCAGCGCGCTGACAATGGCATCGCGGCGGGCAAGTATGGAAAGGTCAGAAGGAGGCAGTTTCAAAGCGCAAAAACTCCAAGTGCTGAGGAGTTAGCGCGTCCGGTTAGCCCTGGCGAGCCTTGAAGCGCGGATTCTTCTTGTTGATGACGTAAACACGGCCCTTACGGCGGATGATGCGGCAATCCTTGTCGCGCTTCTTGAGCGAACGGAGGGAATTACGAACTTTCATGACACGCCTTTGAAGCCATATTTCCGCCAAAAAGGCGACATGCCTCCGGCGAAGAGGCGGGGAAACTATGCGGGGGCATGGCCCAAGTCAACAGGAGCCAAAGCGGGTATAAAAGCCCGGAATTCCGCCAAAAATCTGAGGCTGACGGGCGGAAAAAATGATGCCAGGGTTAAAGACATGCTGCATCGCCCCAGTTTCCTGCAGGCCCTGGCCGCCCTAACCGGACTGCTGCTGGTGGTGGCCTGCGCGGTCGCCCCGCCGCTGGGTGCGTCCGTGCCGCGCCCCGCCGCCCCGCTGCCGCCGCGCGCTGCCGCGATCATCCCCATCAACGCGCCGCCGCCGCTCACCCCGTTCGAACACTTCCTCTCTGAGGTGCGGGTGCGGTCGCAGGCCCATGGCATCACGGCGGAAACCTATGCCGCCGCCAAGGCGGGCCTGGCGCCCCTGCCCGCCATCACCGCCGCCAACGAGAACCAGCCGGAATTTTCCCGTCCGGTCTGGGCCTATCTCGACGGTGCGGTGTCGCCCCGCCGCCTGAAGGACGGGCAGTACATGCAGACCCCGCGGCACGCTGGACGGCATCGCCGCCAGTTCGGGCGTGCCGCGCGAGACCCTCCTGGCGATCTGGGGCATGGAAACCAACTATGGGCGTGGCCAGGGTGGCTACAATCTTTTCGCCGCGCTGGCGACGCTGGGTTACGAAGGCCCACGCCAGGACTTCGGGCGCACCGAGTTTCTCGCCACGCTGCGCATCCTGCGGGAGCAGAATTACGCAATGAGCGAGATGCGCTCGTCCTGGGCAGGGGCCTTTGGCCAGACCCAGTTCATGCCCAGCAGCTTCCTGAAATACGCCACCGATGGCGACCGCGATGGCCGCATCAATCTGTGGAACTCGCAGGCTGACGCCATCGCGTCGTCCGCCAAACTGCTCACGGCCCAAGGCTGGAAGCGCAACGAAGCCTGGGGCTACGAAGTCACGCTGCCCAAGACTTTCGCTTACGAAGACCCCGATGTGGAAATGCTGAAGCTGGTGACGGAATGGCAGAAGCGCGGAGTGCGCACGGTGGGCGGCGCGCCGCTGCCGCCTTATGCCGAGATGGCCTCGATCTATCTGCCCGCCGGGGCAAGGGGCCCGGCCTTCCTGCTGCTGCCCAATTTCAACGTCATCCTGAAATACAACAACGCAGCGTCCTATGCGCTGGCGGTGGCGACGCTGGCCGACCGCATCGCCGGACGCCCCGGCATGCGGGGCGCCTGGCCGCAAACCGAGCGCCTGAGGTCGCGCGATGAGCGCATGACGTTCCAGCGCGGCCTGGCGGCGGCGGGCTTCGATCCCGGCGAGGCCGATGGCGTGCTGGGCCGCCGCACCCGCGCCGCCACCCGCGCCTGGCAGCACAGCCGCGGCCTTACCGCCGACGGCTATCCCAGTGCCGATTTGCTGGCAGCGATGGGTGCGCGCTGACCCCCGAGGGCCTTGCTTGTGATATGGCCCATAAAGGCGTAAAGGTAGGTCGCGACGGCGCACCGTCAGGCAAAGCAAACTGCACCTCCTGACCCGTTTCTGCGCGTCTGGCCCGGAACAGCCGGCTCTCTTGTCTTTCTCAATCTATCGCCGCCCTGGCATGTGCCCGGGCGTCTCTCTTCGAAAAGGTTTTTCCATGACCATTGGAACCGTGAAGTTCTTCAATACCGACAAGGGCTTTGGCTTTATTTCCCCGGAAGGTGGCAGCAAGGATGTGTTCGTGCACGCCACCGCCGTGGAAGCGGCCGGCATGCGCAGCCTGAACGAAGGCCAGAAGGTCTCGTTCGACGAACAGCCGGATGCCAAGGGCACCAAGGCTGTGAATCTCAAGGCCCTTTAAACGGCACGGATTGAAGGGGCGGCGGAGATTGTCTCCGCCGCCCCTTTTTCGTTTCGACCCGTTTTCAGGAGAGTGACCGATGCCCAGGCCCCCGAACTATTCCCAGGACCGCATGAACCGCGAGCGCGCCCAGGCGGCCAAGGCGGCGGAAAAGTCCGAGCGCAAGGCGCAGGAAAAGTTGCTGCGCAAGGCGGAAAAAGACAAAGAGAATCCGCCGGAAGGCTGAACAGCCGAGTGTCACAATTGCCTGGGCGCGCATTGTGACAGATATTCCTGATGACGCTTGTGTGATGGGATGCTACGGACGCGGCCCTTTGTCTGTCGCACAGACCGTTCGATGAACAGCACGCCCCATTCTCCGCATGCCTTGCGCCCTGGTACGGTCGTCACCGTGTGCATGAAGGGCCTGTTCAAGCTGGCGCGCCATTTCGCGCTGGTGACGGAGAAAGTGTGCGCCGACGGCCTGTCGGTCGTTATCGCCAACGCCATCGAAACCGGCGGCCCGGCGGAAGTAAGCTGGAGCGCTTTCGTGCAGGGCCGCGCGTTTCGGGCCTTTTATCCCAGCGCCTTGCCGCCGGAGACGGTGCTAGCCAATGCCCATGACCTGTTCGGGGCGCGCTACAGCTTCCTGCACTGGAATTGCGAGCATTTCGCCAATGCCGCCCATGGCCGCTTCGGCAGCAGCGACCAGATTCGCGGCGGCTTGGCGCTGGCGGCGCTGATGGGCGGCCTGATCTGGGCCGTCGCGCACTAGGAGCGGCGGCCAGGAAAAGTGCGGCGGCTAGCGACAGCGTAGTTGCAGCTTTTTCCGTCCTGCCGCGCGGCCATAAAAAATCAACGACGCTTTTTAAATCGTATTTCGCTGGTGTCGGAACGCCCGTCCGCGTCAACCACGGTGACGCGCGCCAAGCCTTCGCCCATGGGCAGATAGGTCGCGGCGTCGAAGCGTTCATAACTGCCGACAATATCGCCATTGACCAGCCAAGTGAGCGGGCTGCGTCCGCCATCGGCCTTGAGCGTGATGCTGCGATCCTTGGCGCGGGCTTCCGGCAACGGCACCACCGCATCATGTCGGGCGGCAGCAACCAGTTGGCGAGAGCAATGCCGCGGCGAAGCCGAGCAGGCCATAACCCGGCAGCTTCAGCCGGGGCATCATTTGCCGGCCATGCGCCGCGTCGTCGACACCGCCAGCGCGATATAGGCCGCTACCCCCACCAGCGTCAGCGGCGAAGTGCCTGCGGGCGGGTAAAGATTGAACAGCAGCGCGAACAGGATGAACGCGCCCATGAAGAAGAGAAAGCCGGTGACGACCGCTTTGCCGTTTTTTGGACCGTTCATTTCCGGACAAACTTTCGCATCAGGCGCGAACAGAGGACCGCCAGCAGGAACAGGCCCAGCATCGTCCAGTTGGACTCCGTCAGATGCGGCCAACGGCTGAAGACCAGCATCAGGCTGCCGACGATGACGATGCCGATCAGGGCGGCGATAATAAAGTTACGCCAATTCATTTATTCACCCACATTGACCATACCCACCGATGTCCGCGCGGTGATGACAGGCGCATACATATCCTTGGCATGGGCAGGCGGCAACGCGAAGCGGCCCACCGTCACGGCACGGGCGATATAGGCGACACGGAACTGGGGCTGCGGCTCCGGCCCGCGGGCATTGCTGGGGCGATACTGCACGCCAAGATTGAAGGCGGCGATGAAACGGTCGTCGCGCTTGCCGGTGAGGTAAAGCCCGCCCACAGCGGCGAGCGCCAGGGCGCAGAGACCAAGGCCGCAGATCAGCAAATACTTGATTTTTGGCTTCATTTTGGCGCACCCCTCTCATGGTCGCACGGCCGGACGGAAAACCGCTTCACACTTTTCCTGGCCGTGCTCCGAGCCCGCCAAAATCTAGCGGGCTACTCTTACACGCGCCAGAAAAGCAGACGCTGCAAAGCGGGCATGATGACAAGGTGTGGGTGAATCGAAAATTCTTAGAATACGCGCGTCAGCGAGGCGCGCCAGCGCAGCCCCAGTCCCGGCAGGGCGCCAAGATTGGCGTAGATGTCAGCGTCGGGCGTGAAGAAGCGCGCATCCGTCAGATTGTCGAGATTGACCGCAGCACGACAATCATCCCAGCGGATAAAGGCCGAGGCGTTCAACGTCACATAAGACGGAAATACCACCGGGTTCGGCACGGTCTGGCGCGTCGCGCCGACATAGGTCGCCGCCAGCACCGCGCCCCAATTGCCTCCACTATAGGCCAGGGCCGGGCTGACCACCGCCTTGGGCATCAAGGAATTGTCGTAATCGCCAGCGCCCTTCAGGCTGGAGAAGTCATAAACGATATAGGAGCCGCCAAAGCCGTCCTGCGGCGTGACGCCCAGATTGCGCGCCGGGACATAGGCGAAGCTGCGATCCGGCCCCTTGATGACGGTGCGCGCCAGGCTGGCGGCCAGGGTGGCGCTCCAATGCGTGTCCAGCAGCCAGCGCAGTTCCAGCTCCACGCCTTCAACGCGCGTGCCGGTGACGACAGCGCCGCCCACCGTGCTGAGGCGGGTGCGGCTCTGGCGGTAGACGGACAGGCCCGCTTCGATGTCAGCGGAGGCGAACTTCACGCCCGCCTCGTCCAGGGTGGAGGCCGAAAGCCAGCCGCCTCTCACCAGCAAGGTGGTGGGCACTTCGCCCGCCTGCCCGGCTTCCACCGCGTTGGAACGGGCGTGGGTGAGGTAAGGCGTCAGGCCGGTGTCGCTCTGCCAGGACAAACTACCCGACCAGGAGAAGTGCCCGCCATCGCCGCGCCCGGATGGCGGCGCATAGGCCAGCACGCCGCTGTCGCGGCTGCGGACATTGAAATGATCGTAGCGCCCGCCCAGCAGCAGGTGCAGCTTGCCCTGGCTGAGGTCGGAATAGGCGAAGACGCCCGCATTGCCGATGGTGCTGGAGAGATCGCTTTCCCAGTCCAGCCCCACCGCACCGGCGGGGTCAGTGTTGAACGGCGAGTCGATGATGTCGTTGGCGGTGGCGCCTTGGCTGATGTCGCGGCGGTCTAGCGCGATGACGCCGCTGTTGAAGCTCTGGCGGTCGCGGGCGCTGGTATAGCGATATGACGCGCCCAGCACGGTGCGGGCGGCGATGCCGCCCCACTGGCGGTCGAAATCATAGCGCAGCCGCGCCTCGCCGATGCGGACGCGCACCGAGGCGGGATAGCCGTAGGACACGAAACGGTCATTGTCCTGCGCATCGGCGAAAAGCTGGAGCCGGATGCTGTCGTCACCCCCCTCTTCCGATGAGAAGTCGCGCCGCAGTTCGAGGAAGCCGGTGTGGGTATCGCTACGGGAAAAATCGGCATCAGCGATATGCACGCTGCGGTGGGAAAGCTGTGTGGTGCCGACGCCAGCATCCAGTCGATGCGCCGCATCAACGCCGCCCGGGATCGCTAGCGCGCGGAAGGCAGGATCGTAGAAATAGGGATTGCCGCCAAGTTCGTTCAACGTCAGGCGGTCATTGCCATCGGCATCGCGCAAGCTGGTGTTGCGGCCTGTGATGAACGTGCCGTTGTTGATCAGCGCCTGGGTCAGCCGGTTCCAGCCCGGCGTCTGCACTTCGCCGTCGGAATGGAAGAAGAAATAGTCGCCGGAAAAGGCCCAGTCGCCGCCCGCCAGATCGGCGCTAAGCGACAGGCTTTGGCGGCGTGGATGCAGGCCGCGATAGAAGCTGAAACTGTCTTCGGCTTCGGCGCGGACGCCGATGCGGCCATCCGCGCCGCCCAACGCGATGGCAATGCCGCCCTGCGCCGCCAGCTTGCGCTGCTCATAGGCGCCATAGGTAAGCGTGACGCTGTTCTCGGTGATGGCGGCGGGGGCGAAATCCACCAGCCCGCCCACCTTGCCGGCACCCATCACCGGCGTGGGCGGACCGCGCAGGATGGTAATCTGGCCTTGCAGCGGCGTCGCGAAGGTGCCGCGGTTCTCGGCCCGCTTGAAGCCACGGAAATAATTCTCCGCCAGGGTGCCGCGCAGATTCACAGCCCCGTCCACGCCATAGAAGCTGGCGGTGTAGGCGCCCGGGGTAATGGCGGTGAGATCGTCCAGCCCGCTCACGCCATAGCGGGCCAGCGTGGTTTCGCTCACTTGGGTGGCGGCGCGGGGCATCCGATTCAGCGGGAGCGACAGGCCGGTGGCGGCTTCGCTGGGCCCGGCATCGAGCAGGCGCACAGGATCGGCCGTGACCGTAACGGTTTCCTGGCCCAAGGCCGGGACCGTGGTGAGAAGAAGGAGGGAAAGGAGCCACCGCATCGTACCCGTGATGTAACATTTCACAGCCGAAAGGCAAGCGCAGTTCCCTGCATACCGCCTATGCCTCTCAAGTAATTTATAAATCTAAACTTTCCAGGCCGCGCGGATATCGGCGGTAGTGGTCAGGTTGGCCCCGCTCAGCGCCATCGCCTTCAAGGCGACCTGGTGCTGGTCATACTCATAGGCGGCGCAGGCGTCCGCCGCGATGAAGATGTGGAATTTGCGTTCGAACGCCGCCCAGACCGAGGACTGGACGCAGCACTCTGTCGTCAGGCCCGTGATCACGAGCGTGTCGATGTTCTTCGCCTTCAACGCCGCATCCAGTCCGGTGCCATGGAAGATGCTGTAGCGCTGCTTGCTCACCACCAGTTCGCCATGGCGCGGCTGCGGCCCGACAAATTCCGCGCCGCGCGTCCCTTCCAGGCAGAGACGCGGCTTGTCCTGCTCGCCTCGCCGCGCCTTGGCCTCTTCCAGCACCGCGCCTTCCTTGCCGGGCAGCGCGATGGAGCAGGTGAAGACCAGCATCACGCCCGCAACGCGCGCCGCTTCGGCCAGCGTCTCGGCTTGCTTCACAGCGCGAAGGGCAGACGAAATATCGGCGCCCTCTTTCGCCATCTGCCCATCCGGCAACGCGAAATCCACCTGGAAGTCGATCAGGACCAGCGCCGTGCGCGAAGGCGCGATCCATTGCGGCTGAAGCGTGGGGCTTGTCATGGCCACACCGCGCGCAGGCGCGGCAGGATTTCGCGTCCCGCCATAGCCAGCCCCGAAGGATAATCGTCGAAGACGAACATCAGGCCGTCCAGTTCGCAGTGGCGCACGAACTGTTCGATCTTTTCCGCCACCGTGGCAGGCGCGCCGATGGCGGCCTGGGTCATGAAGGCGCCCTGCGCCCGCGCCGTCATGGCGTTTGCTGTTGCGCCATAGCTTTCCAGCATCCCCGCCACAGCGCCTTCATCCAGCCCGTCGCGATAAGACGCAGCTTTGGTCTCGGCAGCAGCATCGGTGTCGGCCCACACCACCGTCACCATCGCATAGGTGCGGATGATCTTGCCCATCGAGGATGCCAATTCCTTGGCCCGCAGCGAGGCGGCGCGGGTCTCGTCTTCGGTGTGCCCGCCGATGAAGCAGCCATCGGCCTCGCGCACCGAGAAATCGAAGCCGCGCGGCGACATACCGGCGCAGATCAGGCGCGGCTGCGACACCGGCTTGGGCTCGCAGACGCAATCTGTGAGATCGAAATGCTTGCCATGGAAATCGACCCGCGGCTCCGACCACAAAAGCTTGATGATTTGTGTCCATTCCTGCGCCAGGTCGTAGCGCGTGTCATGGGTCAGCGTTTCGTCCCACGCCCCCATCTGGGCGAACTCACCCTGGAAAGCCCCTGCCACGATGTTGAGCCCGGCGCGGCCGCCGGAAATCTGGTCCAGCGTGGCGATCATCTTCGCCGCCACCACGGGATTGAAGAGAATGGCGTGCATCGTCGCCCACAATTTGATGCGGCTGGTCAGCGGCGCAATGCCCGCCAGCAGGGTGACGGCTTCCAGGCTGGCGCCCCAATGGTCGGTCTGGCCGCCAAAGCCGCGCCACTTGCCCATCGCCATGGCGAAATCGAAGCCTGCCTGTTCGGCGGCGATGGCGGCATCGCGGTTCTGGGCCCAGCCGCCATCCAGCGGCGGCGTCGTGTTGCTCACAATCCAACCACCATTGGCGATGGGCAGGAACAAGCCATACTCCTTCATCGCGCCACCGGTCGCCGCAGGAACACCGCCAGCAGCGTCATCGCCGCCATCAGGCCCGCCACCAGCAGCAGGAAGGGTGCGAAGCTGCCGGTCTGGTCGCGCGTGACGCCCGCCGCCCACGGAGCCGCCGCGCCCACGGTGGAGATCAGGTTGATGAGCGAGAACAGCTCCAGGTTTGGGGCGCGCCCGAAATAATCCAGCAGCAGGATGGTGGAGGCGAAAAACGTCAGGCCCGAACCGATGCCGATGCCGATGGCATAGATCGTCAGGAAGGCCGGGCTGGCGCCCAGCGCCAGCGCCGTCATGCCCACCATCAGTAGGCCCAGCGACGCCACTAGCAACAGGCGCGCATCCAGCACCGCCGTCAGCAAGCCGCCCGCCAGCCGCGACATAGCGTTGAGCAGCGCCCACAGGCTGATCATGCCGCCCGCCACCATCGTGCCGATGCCCGCTTCCGCCAGATGCGGCACCGACACCGAATTCACGGTGATGTCGCAGATCAGGAAGGCGCTGTAGGCGGCAGCCAGGAAGGCGAATTGCGGTGTGCGCAGCGCCGCCTTGACGCTCCAGGCGCCGGTGGTGATGGCGGGATCGCTTTCGCCCCTGGCCGAGCCATCGGTGGTGACGTCGCAGAAAAACGCCGCCAGCACGCCCAGCGCTGCGACGACGAAAGCGCACACCGTCCAGAAGCCACGCCAGTCCTGCGCCGCGCCCGCGACCAGCTCATACAATTGCGGCCCAGCCACGCCGCCCAAACCGCCCAGGGTGAAATAGAGCCCGAAGGCGAAGGCCGGGCGCGGGAATAGCCGCGTCAACAGATAGGTGCCGGGCACCGTCGCCAGCAAGGTGAAGCCGAACCCGGCCAGCGATGCGCCGGTGAAATACAGCGCCAGTCCATCGGTGTGCGCCAGCAGCAGAAAGGCCAGCGCCATGATGCCCGCGCCAATCAGAAAGTTCGCGCGCACGCCCAGGCGGCGGATCATCGTGGCGGGCACGGTGGAGGTGATGCCGCACAACACCGCCAGCAGCGAGAAACCCAGCCCGGCCTCGCCCCAGCTCCAGCCCATTTCCGCCACCATGGCAGGCAAGGCCAAGCCCAGCGACGAGAAGGTGGCGGCGGTGATGATGAAGAAGAGGGCGCTGACCAGCAGCAGCGTCACCCAGGCGCGAAGCGGTGCCATCTCAGGAGCGCTTCACATCGTCGGGTAAATCGCCGAGCGCCTTTTCCATCGCAGCCTGCGCGGCGGTTGCGTCACCCGCGGCGATGGCCTTGGCCAGGTCGCGATGCTCCGCCAGCGCCTGCAGGCTTTCGGTGCGCGACGGCACCTGCATGGCGGTGAGCCATTGGCGCGCGGTCTGGTGATGCAGCGTCACAACCATCTTGGCCAGGGTGCGGTTGCCGCTGGCCGTGGCCACCGCGACATGAAAGGCTTCGTCCATAGCCGCCAGCGCCCGGGAGTCGTTTGCTTCCACCGCCGCTTCGCCATCCGCCAGTGTGGCGCGGATGGCGGCGAGGTCGGCGTCTGTGGCATGACGGGCGGCCAGCACAGCGCATTGAATTTCCACCAGGCGGCGCGCTTCGAAGGCGTCGCGCGCTTCGACCGGATCGAGCAGCGCCACGGTGGTGCCGACGCGGGCCTTGCGCACCACCAGGCCTTCCAGCGCCAGGCGGGCCAGCGCGTCGCGAACGCCCGCTAGGCCGCCATTATAGCGGCGGGCCAGCACATTCTCGTCCAGATGTTCGCCGGGCCCCAGCACGCCGATGATGATGTCGACCAAGATGCGGTTATAGAGCTGCGCCTTGAGCAGCGAGGGGGCCCATTCGTCGAGACCTGCGGAGGATTGGGACGGGCTGGCGCCGAGACGGTTCATGCCGCCCAAAATGAGCCTTTGCCCAAAGGATTGGCAAGGGCCCGATCCGGCGATCAGCCAAGCCCTTGCAGATATTGAAATAGCGACGCGGGCGCGGCAGACCGCGCCTAGTCGTGCCAGTCGCCGTTCTGTTCCTTGTCGCCGAAGTTCGTGTCCGGACCCCAGCTGCCTGCATCATAGGGCTGCGGCGTGATCCCGGCCTTGGCCCAGCCGCCATTGATGCTGTCGATCCAGCCCCACTGCGCCTCGACCTCGTCGCGGCGCACGAACAGGGTTGTGTCGCCTTCCACAAAATCCAGCAGCAGCCGCTCATAGGCGATGCGGCGGCGATGGGCGCCAAAGGCGTTGGCCAGCGAGAGATCGAGCGCCACTTCCTCCAGCCGCATGCCTTCGCGGTCCAGACCCGGCACCTTAGCCATCATCGACAGGCGGACATCCTCTTCCGGCTGCAAGCGCAGGCGCAGGCGGTTGGCATGCAGCTTGCCGCCCCGCACGGCGAACATAGAATGGGGCACTGGCTTGAACTGGATCGCCACCTCGGTCTTGCGTGCGGGCAGCCGCTTGCCGGTGCGCAGGTAAAACGGCACGCCCTGCCAGCGCCAATTGTCGATATGCGCCTTGATGGCCACGAAGGTATCGGTGCCCGACGGCTTGCCCAGGTCCTCGGCATAGGCGCAGACACGAGCATTGCCGATGGCGCCTGGACCATACTGGCCCACCACAGTGTGGGTCTTCACCGTTTCCGGCGTCAGCTTGCGCAAGGCGCGCAGCACTTTCACCTTTTCGTCACGCACCGCATTGGAATCGAACTGGCCGGGCGGCTCCATCGCCACCAGCGCCAGCAATTGCAGCATATGGTTCTGCACCATGTCGCGCAGGGTACCGGTGCCGTCGAAATAGGCGCTGCGGCCTTCCAGCCCCACCGTCTCGGCCACGGTGATGTCGACATGGTCGATATACTGCGCATTCCACAATTTCTCGAACAGGATATTACCGAAGCGCAGCACCAGCAGGTTCTGCACCGTCTCCTTGCCGAGATAATGGTCAATGCGGAAGGTGCGCTCTTCCGGGAAAAGATTGGCGATGGTGTCGTTGATGACGCGGCTGGAGGCGAGGTCCTCGCCTAGCGGCTTTTCCAGCGCGACGCGGACATTGCCGCCCGCCATGCCCGCATGTTTCAGCGCCGTGACGGCATTGACGAACAGGCTGGGGGCGATGGAGAGGAACACGCCGATGGGCGCGGCGGCGGCATCGCCAAGCAGAGCGCGCACCGGTTCAAAACAGGCCGGATTGTCCAAGTCCATGTTGCGGTAGTGCAGCCGCTCCAGGAACAAGGAGAGCTTGCTCTCGTTCTGGCAGTCACGCGGCAGGTATTTAGTCACCGCGGCCTTCGCGAAATCGCGGAATTCCGCATCGCTCATGCTGCGGCGGGCGGCGCCCACCAGGCGGAAATCCGCCGGCAGCAGCCCTTCGGCATGCAGGCCGTACAGCGAGGGGATCAGCATGCGCTGGGAAAGGTCGCCGGTGGCGCCCAGCAGGATCAGGGTGGAGGCAGGCAGCTTGGTCGAATCCGTCATGGCCCCATCCAAGCCGGGAAGAAGGCCAAGGGCAACCGCCCAGCGCCAATTTGCGCAATCCGGTCTAGGATAGGGAAAAGGGGGCTTTCCATGCCGCACCCTCCGCCGCTTCGGCTTCCGCGACAGCCTGATCGTGGGCAGCTTCATCGCCTGCGGCCTTTACGGCCTTTGCGCCTTCTTCCAGCCCGGCTGGTCGTTCGTGGCCATGTTCGCCGTGCTGGTGGCGAGCGGCTTCTTCATGTCGTTCCAGTTCACCGCCTACAACACCATCGCCTATGACCAGATCGCGCCGGAGAAACTGAGTTCGGCTACAGCCTTCTACACCACCTTCCAGCAGCTGATGCTGTCGGTGGGCATCTGCGTCGCCGCCATGGGTCTGGAAGGGCGATGGTGGCGTGAGGCCGTGCGACGCCGCGGCTGGAGGATTTCTCCGTCGCCTGGCTGCTGTTCTGCAGTATCTCAGCTCTGGCGGTATTCTGGAATGTCCGCTTCGCGCACGGCGACGGCGTCGAGTTCAGCGGCCACACGCCGCGCACCTGGTCGTTGCGCCAGGCCTTGCGCGACATGCGCGGCCTGAACAATTCCTAGCGCAGCTTGAAGCCGACACGGGCCAGAAATTCGCGCAGCGTGTGGCGACCGGTGAGCGCCTTCTCGTCGCGCACACGCTTGGTGGCTTGCCCCGTCCAGTCCTGTTCCGTCATCTTCTGCGCCCGCTGGAAGCTGCGCAGCCGTTCATTGTAGGTGGCGATGGCGGCCTGTTGTTCTTCGCGCCACTGGTACTGCTCGCGGAACAGGATGGCTTGCTGCGGCAGACGTGGCTTGACCGAAACGGCCCTTGCCGGATCGGGCACGCCCACCGTCATGCCGAACAGGGCGAAAGTCTCAGGCGGCAGAGCCAGTTCGGCGGAGACCGCCGCCGCGTCATTGCGCAGGCCGCCGATATAGCAGCAGCCTAAACCCAGCGATTCAAGGGCGATAGCCGCATTCTGCGCCGCCAGCGCCACATCGACCGAAGCGAGCAGGAAGGCCTCGAAATAATCCAGCCCCGCGCCCGGTTCCTTCTGCTGCGCGCTCAATGCCCGCAGCCGCGCCAGGTCGGCTAGCCATACCAGCAGCAGCGGCGCCCGCGTGACATGCGCCTGGCCTCCGGCAAGCGCGGCGAGACGGGCCTTGCGGCCCGTATCTTCCACCGCGATCACGCTCCACACTTGCAGGTTTGACGAGGTAGATGCCGACTGCGCCGCCGCGATGGCGGCTTCCAGCGCGCCATCGGGCAGAGCATCGGGCAGGTAATGGCGCACCGAGCGGTGCGCCAGCAGCAGGTCAAGCGTTTCGTTCCACACGCCGGGCGCTGGCATCGCAGCGCCATAACGGGTGGTGAACGCCTCGCGCATCAGGCGGCGGTCAGGCCGGCAGCGGCGATGCCCGCCAGGGTGCAGATCTCGTCATTGTCCGAGGTGTCACCGGTGACGCCCACCGCGCCGATGGCGATGCCATCAGCGCCCTTGACGATATTGCCGCCCGCCGCCGGGATCAGGCCATGGGGCACCAGCCCGGACGCGGCGGCGAAGAAAGGCGGACGTTCCGCCGCCATCTCGCCGATCTTGCGCGAGGACACGCCCAGCGCCAGCGCACCAGCCGCCTTACCTGTCGCGATGGCGAGGCGCATCGAGGACGCGCCGTCCTGGCGCTGGAAGGCCAGCACATGGCCGCCCGCATCCACCACCACCACGCTGAGCGGCTTGAGATTCAGTTCCTTGCCCTTGGCGAAGGCGGCGGCCATGACCTTGTTGGCCTGGTCGAGGGTAATGCGGTTGCTCATCTTCTTCTCCTGTGAAATCAGTTGCGGGAATCTTCCAGCACCATCTGCGCCCCCTTGGCGCCGATCATGATGGTGGGCGTGTTGGTGTTGCCGGAAACAATGGTGGGCATCACCGAGGCGTCTATCACTCGCAGGCCCGCCACGCCATGCACGCGCAGGCGTTCATCCACCACCGCATTGGCATCGCTGGCGAGGCCCATTTTCGCGGTGCCGACGGGGTGGAAAATGGTGGTGCCGATATCGCCCGCCGCATGCGCCAGCGCCGCATTGTCGTCGCCCACTTCGGGACCGGGGCGGAATTCTTCGGGCCGGTATTTCGCCGGTGCGGGCTGCGCCATCAGATGGCGAGTGATACGCAGCGAGTCGGCGGCGATGCGGCGATCCTCGTCGGTGGAAAGATAATTGGGCGCGATACTGGGCTTGGCCGACGAATCATTGCTGGTGATCCGCACCGTGCCGCGCGAGGTGGGGCGCAGATTGCACGGGCTGACGGTGATGGCGGGAAAGCGGTGCAGCGGCGTCCCAAAGCGGTCCAGCGACAAAGGCTGGACATGAAACTGGATATTTGCGCGCGCCTGTTCGGGGCCGGAGCGGGTGAAGATGCCCATCTGCGACGCCGCCATGGTCATGGGGCCGCGCCGCAGCAGCGCATACTGCACACCCATCAGCAGCCAGGCCAGCGGATTGTAATAGGTCCGGTTCAATGTCCGGGCGCCCTGGACGCGGTACATGGCGCGCAGTTGCAGATGATCCTGCAAATTGCGACCCACGCCTTCCAGCGCAAGGCGAACCGGGATGCCCAGATCGTGCAGCCAGACGCCCGGGCCGATGCCAGAGCGTTGCAGGATTTCCACCGACCCAATGGCACCTGCCGAGAGCAGCACTTCGCCCTTCGCTTGCGCTGTCACGCTCCGGCCATCCTGGCGATAGCGCACGCCGGTGACGCGCCGCCCGTCGAAGGCAAGATTGTCCACCAGCACGCCGGTCTCAATGCGCAGATTGCGCCGCAGGCGCACCGGATCGAGGAAGGCGCGCGCCGCCGACCAGCGCCGTCCATTCTTCTGGTTCACATGAAAATAGCTGACGCCTTCATTGTCGCCGGTGTTGAAGTCGTGCAGCCTGGAAATGCCCATCTGGCCTGCCGCATCGGCCACCGCATCGAGAATCTCCCAGCGCACGCGCGGACGCGCCACCCGCAATTCGCCCGCAATGCCGTGATGTTCGCTGTCGCCCAGGAAGTGATTCTCCAGGCGGCGGAAGTGCGGCAGCACATCATCCCAAGACCAGCCAGCAAGCCCCAGCTGCCGCCATTGATCGTAATCTGCCGCCTGCCCCCGCATGGAAATCATGGCGTTGATCGCTGACGAGCCGCCCAGCGCCTTGCCACGGGGATAATTCAGCTTGCGGCCATTCAGGCCCGCATCGGCTTGCGTCTCCAGCATCCAGTCGGAACGGGGATTGCCGATCAGGAAAAGATAACCGACCGGCACGTGAAACCAGAGCCAGTCGGTCTCGCCGCCCGCCTCCAGCAGCAGCACGCGCGTCTTGGGATCGGCGGACAGGCGGTTGGCCAGGACGCAGCCTGCCGATCCTGCGCCCACAATGATGTAATCGAAATCCCCGTCCAGGCTGGCGGTCATGCGCCGGTCCGTGGCGCCAGCGCGATGGCGGCGTCGATGGCGCACAGCAGGCTGCGCTCGTCGGCCTTGCCGGTGCCCGCAATGTCGAAGGCGGTGCCATGATCGACCGAGGTGCGGATCACCGGCAAGCCCACCGTGATGTTCACGCCCAATTCCAGCCCCAGCACCTTCACGGGCCCCAGGCCCTGGTCGTGATACATCGCCACCACCATGTCGAAATCACCGCGCCGGGCGCGATAGAACAGCGTGTCGGCCGGCAGCGGCCCATGCACATCCCAGCCGCGCGCTTGGGTTGCGGCGATGGCGGGTACGATCTTGCTCTCTTCCTCGCCCTCCCCGAACATGCCGTTCTCGCCCGCATGCGGATTGATGCCGCACACCGCGATGCGCGCGCGCGTGATGCCCGCCTTCAGCAACACCTCGCGGCCGCGCGCGATGGTGCGCTCCACCAGGCCCGGCTCGATGGCAGCAACAGCGGCGATCAGGCCCATATGCGAGGTGACCAGGATCACCCGCAGGCCCGGCCCGGTCAGCATCATCGAGACTTCCGGCGTATGTGTCAGCGCAGCCAGCAATTCGGTATGGCCGAGAAAGTCATGGCCACCCGCCTGCAGCGCCTCTTTATTCAGAGGCGCGGTGACCAGTCCTTCGATCTTTCCCGCCAGTGCCAGTTCGGTGGCGACACGCACATATTCATGGGCGGCATGGCCTGCGGCAGCAGAGATCATGCCGAAAGGCAGGCCCGGCGGCAGCAGCTTGAGGTCGAGGCAATCCACTGTGCCCGGTTCGAAGCGCGCTTCGCCCGCGTCGGCGATGATACGCAGCGCAAGGCCCATGCCCGCGATATGCCCCGCCTCGGCCAGACGCACCGCATCGCCCACCACGAAGGGACAGCAATCTTCATAGACCACGCGATGGGCCAGCGCCTTCATCACGATCTCGGGCCCGACGCCGGCGGCGTCGCCCATGGTGATGGCGATACGGGGTTTGCTCATAGGGCGAGTGTACCCAGCCAGGGCGCGCGCCGCAAAGCGCCAAAGCCTTTGTTTTAATTGGCTTGCCGCAGCAAACGGCGGCGGCGGCGGGCGATCAGGTTTTCCAGAAGGTTGGGCACGGCGCTCTGGGAGATGCTGAGATTTAGCACGATGGGATGATGGTCGGAGGCGCCCTTCTCCAAGACCTCGGATGCGTCGCAGGCCAGGCCGCGCGCCATGCAGCGGTCCAGCCGCAGCGCCATGACATTGCCGGCGCGATGGGTGCGGCGGCGCGGGCCGACATCGCGGAAGCCCGGCAGCGGAATCGCGCCCACCGCGTTGAAGTCGCCGATGATGGCGGCGGGGCCTTTCAGCACTTCGGCGATATGCAGCAACTGCCAGCGGTTGAGAAATTGGCCGTGCGAAAGATGGACATTGGCGAAATTGATGCCGCGAAACTTGATCAGCTGCGCCAGCCGCGGCGGCACCCGCCCGAGGATGACCGATTCGGGGAGGCGCAGCGCCAGGGTGGGATCGAAGGGCTCCGGGCTCCAGGCGGCCAGGCCATAGATGCGCTGGACCATGCAGTGGCGGTGGAAGTGGCCGCCAACCAGGGTCGGCAGGGTTTCAATCTCCTCGGTCGCTTCCTGCAGCAATAGGAGGTCGGGGCGATAGGTGCGGATCAGGCTCGCCACATCCTGGGGCCCAGCGCCGATGCGGCGCAGCAGATTCCAGCTCATAACGCGCAATTTGGGGGCGGGAATGGGGGATTCGGACAAAGGGGCGGGCAAACAATCACTCTCCGGAACGTTCTATTTAACTAGCCAGCCATCCATGGGTTGCAAGCACCATCATGCCTCATCTCTCGCCCGGCTTCATTCTGGGCTAGATTAAGGACTTATGCCCCTTTTTATGCAGTCTCTGGCACAGATCCTGCCCATTCCCGCCGTGGAATACGCACTGGCCGCTGCCTACATCGTCATCGCCGCCAGCGTAACCGCCGATGTGCTGCTGAAAAAGAGCGATGTCCGCGCCGCCATGGGCTGGATCGCCGCCGACTGGCTGTCGCCCCTGCTGGGGGGACGCGCTCTACTTCCTGTTAGGCATCAACCGGGTGACGCGGCGGGCGCTGAAGCTGGCGCGGCGGCGGGGCCGCGGGGGCAAGCATCTGGCCCATGAAGGGGTACCGGCGCAAGCCAAAACCACCGCCCTGCTGGCGCAGATCGGCGAACGCGTTACGGGCCGCCCGCTCACCCCCGGCAATAGCCTGGCCATCTTCACGGACGGCGACGCAACCTATCCCCAGATGCTGGCCGCCATCGGCGCGGCGCAATCCTCCATCGCCATGGCCAGCTACATCTTCCGCAACGACGAGGCGGGCAACGCCTTTGTCGACGCCCTGATCGCGGCCAAGGCGCGCGGTGTTGATGTGCGGGTGCTGCTGGACAGTGTCGGCACCGGCTATCTGCTGGCCCCGATGATAAGCCACCTGCGCAAGGGCGGCGTGCGCGCCGATCGCTTCCTGCACACCTAGATGCCGTGGCGCATGCCCTTCCTCAACATGCGCAACCATCGCAAGCTGCTGGTGCTGGACGGACGCATCGCTTTTCTGGGCGGCATGAATATCGGGCGCGAAAACATGCTGCGCCTGAAACCCCGCCCCGCCGTCACCGACACGCATTTCCGCCTGCAAGGCCCGGCCGTGCGCGCAGGCATGGAGGCGTTCGCCCGGGACTGGTGCTTCACCACCGGGCACGATCTGCACGAGGCCCATTGGTGGCCGGACCAGCCACACGATGGCGACATCTTCGCCCGCGGCATCTCATCCGGGCCTGACGACGAGATCTACCGGCTGGAACAGATCCTGGGCGCGGCGCTGAGCCTGGCGCGGAGCCGAGTGCGCATCGTCACGCCCTATTTCCTGCCGGATGCGCGGCTGCAATTCGCCATCGCCCAGGCCGTGTTGCGCGGCGTGACGGTAGAGATCGTGCTGCCGGAAATCTCCGACCAGCGGGTGATGGACTGGGCGATGCGGGCGCATGTGCGCTTCTTCCGCCATATCGTAGCACGCTTCATCCTGTCGCCGCCGCCCTTCGACTATTCCAAGCTGATGACGGTAGACGGGGAATGGTGCGTGTTCGGCAGCTCCAACTGGGACACCAGAAGCCTGAGGCTGAATTTCGAGTTCAACCTGGAATGCCACGGTCACGGCTTTACCCGGCGGATCGACGCGCTGATCGACGCCAAGATCGCCCGCGGCCATCTGCTCAAGCCGGACTCGCTGCTGACGCGGCCGATCTGGCTACGCCTGCGCGACGCCGCCGCGCGGCTTTTAATGCCGTATTTATGACCCCTCCGGCTTTCGCTGGCTACGCACGACTTGAGGCGCGCTGCCAGCTACAGCCACCTCCCCCTCCTGCGTGCTGACGCACGCGAAGGAGAGGCGGGGCTATACCTCAAACTGTCAGGTTAGCCAGGCGTCCGGTAGAATCGCCATGGCGCTCCATCTTGGCTTCCATGCGGTCCATCAACGACAGCCACAAGTTGGAGACCGGCGTGCCTTCCGGATAGGAAACGTAGCGGCCCGGATTGAGCGTGCCGCCGC
>CANFDA010000005.1 GCA_947445215.1 Alphaproteobacteria bacterium
CGCCCGCATTATCACACCACCGATCGCTTCGCGTATGTGGTGCAAGGCACCTGGTGGGTCGCCACCACCGAGACTTTCGATCCGGCCACCACCTATCCGCTGCCGGTTGGCACCTTTGCCACCGACCTGGCGGGCAAGGTGCATTGGGACGGCTCCAAGGATGAAGACCTAATCCTGCTGGTCACCGGCATGGGACCGATGAAGACCGTGACGGTGCCGGAAAAGTTGCCCGTTAATAGGTAGGCTTCGGCGGACCTATCCTGGCTTTTGGGGCCATCCACGCTTTGCGTGGGTGGCCCTTAGATTATGGATTTTCTGAAATGCAGCGCCGCATTTCTGGGGCGAAAAAACACCATGGTCTGATGGGCCATAGCGTTGACAGTCCGGGCCGGAAAGGTCCCAATCGACGAACAAGAGAGAACATTTGGGAGGCGGGGATGCGGAAGAGAGATTTCTTGGCTGCGGGTATTGGCCTGGGAGCCGGCCTGGCGGCGCCTTCTGCCTGGGCCCCTGTGCTGGCCCAGGCCCAAGCTCCGGTTGCTCCGGCGGCGGGTCGCGGTGCGGTGAAGACCGTGCGCGCCAAGACCACACGCATGTTCAAATCCCCTGGCCTTTATCCCAACGGCATGGCGGTCGCGCCGGAAGGTCTTTGGCTGGGCCAGCAGAAGACCACGGTGCAGGTGGCACGCGAATGGAACGTGCCGATGCCTGCCACGCGGGACGAAGCGGCCTGGCTGGTGGACTGGAATGGTAAGCTGCTCAAAACCATCATTACGCCGTGCCGCAACTGCTCCGGCACGGGCTGGGGCGGCGGTTCGCTCTGGATGGCGGCGAACGACGCGCCCTATGGCGTCTTCCAGCTCGACCCCAATGGCAAGCTAATCAGCCATCGTCAGATTCCGCTGAGCTTCGACGGCAATGGCGGCGGCAGCCATGGCCTGCAATGGCACAATGGCAAGCTCTGGATCGCGGCGCTGCGGCTGGGTGGCGTGCTGCGCGTCGATCCCGCTTCCTGGGTTCCCGAAGTGCTAATCCGCGTCGCGTCGCCGGAAAAGCCACGCCTGCACGACATCACCTTCGACAACAATGGCGACATGTGGGTGGTGACCGGCACCAACGCCAATACCTATGCTGCGGCCCGCGCAGGTCTGAACAAGTATGACGGCAAGACCGGCCAACTGATCATGACGGTGGATATCGAGCCTGGTAGCGCCGATCCGCACGGCCTGGTCTTTTACGATGGCAAGCTGATCTCCTGCGATGCCGGCAATCACCCGGCCTGGAAGGAGAGCGAGAGCCCCCATAGTGGCTGGGTGTTCAGTATCGACTTGATCTAACAGCCACAGGATTGACCCATATCAGACAGGCAAAGGTTCAACGCGGTCCATCCGCGCCGGACGACCCTTCTGCCAATATGCGATGATTTGATGACGATGCCAGATGACGAAACGGGCGTGGTCGCAGAGACCAAGCCTCATGCAGGAACATCGCGACGCCATGCCCTCGGCGTGATGGGCACCGCGGTCGCCGCTGGCGTGGCGTTGGCCGAGCTTGGGGCACAGGCGCAAACTCCAGCTGTTGCGCCTCTGCGCATTTCGAACCCGCCGCCGCTCCTGGTGCCGCGCACGGAACTGGTGATCGTGCCAGAGTATGAAGCGCAGGCGCGTCTCGTGCTGGGACCGGCGCGGGTTGCCCCGATCCTGGGCAGCGACATGAGCGTGACCAACCGCATCACGCTTCGCCCCCGGATGAATATCAACACGCGCGGTCTGGACCTGACCGCCCCTCTGTTCGGCGATGATCATTTCACGCCGATCATGGTCGGCCCGATGGCCGACCAGCGGCGCTTCCATGCCGAGGGCGAAGTCGCCACGGCGCGCGGCGCCTCCGCAGCCAAGGCCGCGATGGTCGTGAGCAGCGATTCGAGCATGCCGCTGACTGCGATCGCTCAGGCCACTACGGCGCCGCTCTACGTTCAGGTCTATGCGGGCAGCCCCAAGGTGAAGGACATTCTCGCCCAGGCCAGCACGGTCCGGGCCAAGGCGGTGTTCGTTACGGTGGGCGCAGGCACTTCCGCCGCTGCGCCCGCGACACCGGCCGGCGCGCCCATCGACTGGGCCGCCATCGAAGCCGTGGTGAAGGGTACGTCTCTGCCTGTGATTGTGAAGGGCATTACCCGCCCGCAGGATGCGCGCGAAGCCGTTAAGCGCGGCGCCAAGGGCGTGGTGGTGTCGAACTATCGCGGCGGCAGCGCGGCGGGTCTGACGGGCACGCTGCTGTTGGTTGCGCCGGTGGTTCAGGCGGTTGGCGCCGATGTGCCAGTGCTCGTCGATGGCAGCTTCCGCCTCGGGACGGATGTTCTCAAGGCCCTGGCCTTCGGCGCCAAGGGCGTGCTGATCGGTCGACCGGCGATGTGGGGCCTTGCGGCCTATGGCGCCGACGGCGTGCAAGGCGTCGTCCAGCGGCTGCAGACCGATCTGGGGCGCTACATGTGCATGTGCGGTCTTACGTCGCTTACGGCGGTCAATCCCAGTGTGGCGCGCGTTCGCGCGGCCCGTATCGCGGCGAGGAACTGATCATGGGTGACATTGAACGCGCCTGGCTTACCAATCCGTCCCGGCGCAAGGCGTTGGCCCGCATGGCAGGTCTTGTGGCGGGCTCTCCCGTCGCCGCGGCCATGGCGCAGATCGACCCGCATCCGCTGGGCGAGCATCGCCGTGCCTTGAGCCTGGCTGAGATCCAGACGATCTTCGACTTCGAGCCCCTCTTCTTCGGCAATGTCTCCAGGACTATCTACGACTATTCGGCGCATGGCGACGGCACGGAGTGGAGCCTGCGGCGCAACCGCCAGGCGTTCGATTGGGTCGATATCATTCCGGGACGCCCCGCCGTTGCCGTATCGCAGGTCGACCTCTCGTCGGAGATGCTCGGCCTGAAGATGAAATTCCCCATCGTCATCGCGCCGTCGTCGCTGCAGGTGAACCTGCATCCGGATGGCGAAATTGGCATGTACCGCGCGGCGACCGCGGCCTCGAACACGATGATGATGCTGAGCGCCAACAATCAGACGCCCGTGACCCAGGTCGCGCCCGCCGTGACCGGCGGCACCCTCTGGGCGCAGTATTACGCGCATGAGGATTTGGCCACGACCCAGCAATGGGTGAATACCTTTAATAGCGTGGGCTGCGATACCGTCGTTGTCACCGTCGACCAGCAGGCAGCCTATTATCCGCGCACGCTGCATGACCGGAATTTCGGCGGGCGCGGCGGCCGTGGCGCGGGCGGCCGTGGCGCCGCCGCAGGCGCTGCGGCAGCGCCCCCGGCGCTGACCGGCGCGGCACGGTACGGGGTCAATGGCCGCATCTGGTACACATGGCAGCATTTCGATGCATTGCGGAAAATGGTCAAAGGCCAGCTGCTCATCAAGGGCATCATGGATCCGGAAGACGCTCTGCTGTCGATCCAGCACGGCGCCGATGGCATCGTCGTGTCCAACCATGGCGGCCGCTCGATGGACTTCGGCCCGTCGTCGCTGGAAGCATTGCCGGAGATCGTGGCCGCCGTGAATGGCCGGGTCCCGATCCTGTTTGACAGCGGCATCCGCCGCGGCGCCGACTGCTTCAAGGCACTCGCGCTGGGCGCCAACGCCGTCTGCCTGGGCCGGGCCGCCCGCTGGGGCCTTGCGGCCTTCGGCAGCGCCGGGGCGCAACGCGCGATGGAAATCCTGCAGCAGGAACTGGTCCAGACCGCGGCCACCGCGGGATGCACCAAACTGTCGGACATCAACAAGACAAAGATCAGGGCCGACTTCGCTTAGCGCAGTGCGGCAGCCTAAAGTGTGAAGCCGCCATCCACCACGAAGCTCTGTCCGGTGGCGAACGCGCCGGCTTCGGAGGCAAGGTAGAGCGCCATGCCAGCGATTTCATCCGTTGTTCCCAGCCGTCCCATGGGCTGGCGCGCGTTGAAGGCCTTCCACGCGGCGTCATAGTCGCCGCTATCCTGCAGCCGCTGCTGTAGCGAGGGCGTATCCACCGTGCCGGGACAAATAGCGTTGCAGCGGATGCCGCGTGTGACGAAATCCGCCGCCACGGAGCGGGTCAGGCCGATCACGGCTGCCTTGCTGGCGCTGTAGATGCAGCGGTTGGGTATGCCCTTGTGCACGCCCGCCACCGAGGCGATGTTGACGATCGTGCCGCTGCCGTTTTCCAGCATGGCTGGCAGGAAGGCCTTTATCATTCGCGCCATGGCGAAGACGTTCACCGCGAACGACTTGTCCCACTGCGCGTCCTCGGCGTCCAGGATGGTGCCGCTTTCCACGAAGCCCGCGCAGTTCACCAGAATATCGATGCGCCCTATGACGGCCGCCAGCGCGGTGACGGCGGCGCTGTCGGTGACGTCGAGCGCATGAACTTGGGCCTCTAGGCCCTTCAGCGCGGCGGCATCGCGGTCGGTGGCGATCGCGCGCGCGCCCTGCGCAGCGTAGAGCCGGCTGATGGCGCGGCCTATGCCTGCACCCGCGCCCGTTACCAGCGCAACTTTTCCGGTAAGCAATCCTGTCATCGCGACGCTCTCAGTCGAATCTGATGCCGTAATGAGGCTGCGGCACGATCTGGGGAAGGAAATCTGGCTTGACGCCCGCAAGACGGAACACCACTTCGGCGATGGGGGTGATCTGGCCCGGTTCAATGTCGAGCATCACGAAATGCAGGCGGCCTTGTTCGCGCACATCGGCGTTCAGCGCACCGATGCGCTTGAGCATTAATTGCCATTTCAGATCGAAATCTGGCGCGGACGAGGCCGTACTTTTCGCTGGAGGGAAGGTGACCCGCATGATCAGTCTCATCGCCTCACCCATCCACGCGTTGGAAAAAGGCGCGCGTGAGCGCTTCGGCTTCAGCCGGGTCGTCTAGCATCGTGCGCAATTCCGCCAGCAGCTCGGGCAGATAATTGGCTTGCAGCGCGGCGGGATCGCCGCCGGCGCCAAATTTCCCAGCACCAGTGACAATTGCGCGCCAGCGCGGCGAAGCGGTTAACCGTTCCTGTAGCCCGACGCGCAGCAGATCCAACCACATGGTCGGGGTGTAGGACAGGTTGAGCGACCAGCTGGGCTCGCCCGCGCTGGTGTGATGTACCGTGCCGCGCGGTATGTAAAAAAACTTTCCGGGTGTCAGCTCGGCGGTCTCTTCCGGCGGCCGCTGCGCCTGCGCCAGCAAGGGCGCGAGCGCGGCCGTGATGGCGGGCGACCCCAGCGTGTAGCTGTCGGGCGCGAAGGGTACCATCGGGGCCTGGCCCACCTGCCAGCGTTTGGCGCCGGTGAGCTGGATGGTGAAATTCTCGTTCTTGTCGAAATGCGGCACGGCCCCGCCCCCGGCAGGCGTGTAAAACAGGCTGGCGATCACCTGCCGCCGGGGCGCGCCCAGGAAATCCGCAACGGCTTCAGTCAGTGCGGGGAGCGGAACATTAATGAAGTAAAGCGTTGCGCCGGCGGCGTGGAATTTCATCGCATTGGTGGCGTCGACCGGAAAGACGCTGTGCGCGACGAAATCATTGGCCAGCCAGGCTTGCGCATCTTCGCGCGCCAGCCCCGCCAGCCGCTCCGGATCCAGCGGCCCGATGGTATGGCGGATGAAAGCCAGGTCTTCCTCCGCTAGGGGCATCAGCGCCATGCGCGTCTGCCAATGTTCGGCGAAGAACCGTTCCACCCCGATGGGCGCGAGCACGCGGAGCATGTCCAGCCTGTCAGTCATGAAACAAGCTGCGCGGCGCGGGAATTGAAGGCGATGCTAATCCGGTCTTCCTCCGACCGACTGATGTTCACGCGATGCAAAATCCAGGAGGGGAAGATCAGCAGGTCGCCGGTCACGGGCGGGATCACCATCGCATGGCCGGTAAAGTTGTTGAAATTGGCGACGATGTCGTTTGAGATCGTATAGGTGTGCGGCGTGATGGGCGTCTTGAATTCCAGCTCGCCCTTGTCCGGTCCTCCCTTCACATAATAGACGGCGGAAAAGAGGCTGCCCGGATGGTCATGCGAATAATTGAAATGCCCCTTTTGGTTGATGTTGATCCAGGCTTCCGTGATCACCTGGCGCATGGCCGGGTTGAACTCGAAAGCGCGATGCACCTCATCCAGCCTCTTGCGCACTTGCGCGAATAGCTCCGCCAGTTCCGGCGTCGCCAGGTCGATATTGTCGCTCTGCCAGCCGCCGCCATTGGAGACGACGCGGCCTGTGCTCTGCGCCTTCCTATCCAGGCAGAATTTTTCGATCTTGCCATTGTCGAGGCCCAGCGAATCTACCGCCAGAAAATTGATGAAGATCGGCATGATATTCATCATCAAGTCTCCGGCATGATCCCTGGTGGCGACGCGGTTTTTTCCCGGCGCTGTCGGGCAAGATTGTAAAAGCGCGGGCCCGGAAGGCAAGGGCGGGTTACGTGTCTGCTTCCGCCGTCTCCGGCTTCTGAATCCAGAACACGTACATGCCGCCGAACAGGCCGGGATGCTGCGTCTCGAATGCGTCCCAGCAGTCGAGATCGGTGGCCGTGCGGTCCTGCGGGAAGCTCTTCCGGTAGGCGTTCACCACGGTTTCGTTCAGCTCGAACCCCAGAAAGCGGAGTTTCTCATCTTTCAGGAAGCGCGCGATCTGCAGCAGCGTCAGCTGATGCTCCTGCACATGGAAAAGTAGGTCACGGCAGGCGCTCAAGGTGAAGAAATCTTGTGACTCCAGGATCGCGCCCTGCAGACGCGGATCGGGGTTCTGCATCAACGCCTGGCGGAAGGCGCGAATGTCGCCGGCGCCCAGCCCCTGCGCCGCGATGCGGGCGCGTGCTTCCACCACCGACTGGCGCGCTTTTTCGCTGTAGAAAGCCAGGAACATGACGCCGCCCGGCCGCAGCAACGGTAGCAGGGCGCGCCATCCAGCCCATGGATCGGCCATGTGATGCAGCACGCCGATGCTTTCGATCATGTCGAATTGTCGTCCCAGGCTCCCCAGCGCGAGGATGTCGGCCTGGCCATGCGCGATCTTCAGGCCCAGTTCCTCCGACTTGCGCCGGGCATAGCCCAGGCTGGCCAGGCTGAGATCAACCGCCAGCATGTGCTGGTCGCCGAAACGCTGCGCCATGGCGATGGAGCATTGGCCAGTGCCGCATCCGGCGATCAGGATATCCTGCAGCAGACGCCCAGGTTGTTCGAAGCGTTGGGGAAATTTGGCGTTTAGGAAATTCGCGATACTGTCCGGCGTTGCCGGTGGCTCCTTCCTCCAGCGAGGGTAGGGATTTTCCTCATACTGGTCCCGCACCAGTTGTGAGACGGGGTCGTTGATATCGGTGAGACGGGGAATATCCGCGCGCAGCCTCCCTTCTTCCTGTGGCTCGCGGATTTGCTGGATGAGGACTTGGGTCACCGCTTCTGGCCAGACCTGCTTCAGCAAGGCGTCCGCATTGGCCATGGTATGCAGCGGGAAATAGGCCGCTACCAGCAAAAGCTGCAGCGGCGTCACGGCGATGCCGGCTTCCACTTCGGCGCGCGCCGCCATAGCCGCCTGCATTTCCGCATCATCGGCGAGAAAAACGTATTCATTGATGAAGCATTGCTGCGCCAGCGCCGAGGCAATCGCTTCCGCCCGCGCGTCACCGTTGCTGTGCGGCAATTCTCGCAACAGGGTGCCGCGCAGCAGGGTGAGAAAACGCTCCAGGGGAATGTCGCTATTGGGCGCCGAAACCAGCAGGGCCCGCAAAAGGGCATCGTTCGCCAAGGGCGCCAGGCCATCATCGCCCAGCAATTGCGCCAGCGAGAGGCGCTGCGGGCAAGCCATGTCGGCGCGCTCCACCATCGGGCCAATGGAGGGGTGGGCACGGATCATTCCGGCGGCGACATGGCCCAGCGCGCCGGGCCTATCCCAGGCCTCGGTGAGGGCACGGGTCAGGAAAACGCGCATCTCGCCGCCAATGGCGCGCCCGCCCAGCCGCTGCGCCGCCTCAGCAAAGAGTTTTCTCGCCCGTGGCGTTTCCTGCACGGCCAGAGAGCGGCGGATCGCGGTCATGGCTTCGACGAGCTTGCCTTGCACCAGCAGCAGCGCGGCAAGATTGTCCAGAACCGTGCTGTCTTGCGGCTGCGCCGCCGAAGCACGGGTATAGAGTGTCTCTGCGGCCTGCAGATCGCCATCTTCCCAACGCATCGCGCCCAGGCTGACCAGTGCGGCGGCAAATCCCGGCTGCAGCGCGATCGACTTGCGAAAGCTGGCGGCGGCGGCGTCGCGCAGCCCGGCGCTGCGTTGTGCATGACCCAGATTGGTATGCGTCACGGCATTGCCGGGCTGCAGCGCCAGCGCATGGCGGAAAGCGTCGAGTGCTTCCGCCGCGCGTCCCTGCGCCGACAGCGCGTTGCCCATGTTGTTGTAGATATTAGGGTCTTTCGGATTCAGCGCCTGGGCGCGGGTGTAACCCGCCACCGCGCCGTCCAGGTCGCCCAGGGCTTGCAAGGCGAAGCCAAGATGGAAGTGGTATTGTGCGACGTCACTCCGCTGCGCGATGGCTTTGCCGATCAGTTCCAACGCTTCCGCTTGCCGGTTTTGTTGCAGTGCAACCAGGCCCAGCAGATGCAGTGCATCGGCATGCGCCGGATCGGACGCCAGCACCTGGCGATAGAGCAGGGCGGCTTGATCCAGCTGCCGCGCCTGATGCAGGCGCACAGCGTCGTCGAGTAGGCTGCGGCTTTTGCGCGTGTTTTTGGGTGGAACCATGTCAGGCGCGATGGTGCATTTCCCGGAAGCGAAGCCAAGGCCAGACAAAATGTTGCTGAACCCCAATGTGATACGTCAGGCGTGTGAAAAGCGCTGTCGGCATAAAAGCATCAGGTGCGGAAAATTATCTTTATAATTTACGTAAACGGAAACAATTTAATTTCAATTGGGCTAAAATTTCCGAGCGGCAGGTTGACTAAATGGAGGAATGAACTTCATTGTCATGAAAAGGACGAAAACGATTAAGTGTCGTTCAATCCGTGACTAATAAAAAAAGTACAACTATTCAAAGGGGGAGCGCTATGAATTCTCTTGTTCAAGGTCTGAAGATTAGTTGCTCGTCAGCCGCAATGATTGCCATGCTGGCTTCGGCCGCCCATGCGCAACAGCTGGCCGTTGAGGAAATCACAGTCAGCACCACGCGTATCGGCGGCGGCTTCGAAGCACCGACCCCGGTCACGGTGATCGGCACCAAGGAACTGGAAAGCGCTTCTTACGGCAACATCCAGGACTCGGTGCGCCAGCTGCCGATGGTCAACTCCCCCCCGGCGTCGTACGGCGCTTCGCAGGGTGCGGGCGCGCCCGGCACTGCCGGCGCGAACTTTCTCAACCTGCGCAATCTCGGCACCAACCGCACCCTGATCCTGTTTGACGGCCAGCGCGTCGTGAACTCCAACCTCACCGGTGGCGTGGACATCACCACGCTTCCCGCGTCCGTCATTTCCCGCGTCGACATCGTGACCGGCGGCGCTTCTGCCGCCTGGGGTTCCGACGCCGTGGCCGGTGTCGTCAACTTCATCATTGAAAAGAACTTCAAGGGCTTCAAGGGCAACGTCCAGGCGGGCAGCACCACCAACAGCCTGGTTCGCCAGGTCACAGCCAACGCCATGTGGGGCGCGGACTTTGACAGCGGCCGCGGTTCGATCGAAGTCGCCGGCAGCTACAATTACCGTCCCGACACCGCCATGCTGAGAGAGCAGAAGTGGTTTCGCGGCACCTATCTGGTGTCAAACCCGGGCATCACCGCCACCACCGCCTCCGCCAGCAGTCCCCTATACGTCACGGCCGACCATGTCGGCATAATCAACAGCATACCGGGCGGCATCATCTCGTCCAGCGCCGCCGGCACCGCTGCGCTCCAGCCGGACTCCGCCTTGCGCGCCCCGGCTAACGCGCTGCAATACATCCGCTTTACCCAGAATAGCCAGTTCGAACGCGTCAACCCAGGCAACGTCACGAACGGCGTTCTAACCAATGGCGGCAGCCTGAATGAGGACACGAGCTATGTTCCGCTGCAGACCATCGGCTACCCCACCACGACCTACACTCTGTTCGTCTACGGCAAGTACCAGCTGACGGATTCGATCCGGGCTTCGGTGCAGCTCAACTATGGCTATTTCACCGGCAAGGGTGACGCGCAATCCTACCAGCAGAACTCCCTGACGATCAAAGCGGACAACGCCTATCTGCCGAGCTCGCTCCTCAAGACCATGACCGACGGTGGCATCGCCACCTTCGTCATGGGCACGATGAACACAAATAATTTCAACAGCAAGACCGTCACGGGCCGGGACTATTTCCAGCAGGCCTATAATTCGCTGGCGCCCGCCACGACGTTCAACCGCCGCCAGGTCCGGCGCGCCGCCTTCACCCTGGAAGGCACGCTGGGCGAGGACTGGTTCTGGAATGTCTATGCCCAGCATTCCGAGACCCGCTATTCGGTTAAAGTGCGCGGCGTGGCGATCCTCGCCAACTTGGTAGCGGCGCAGGACGCCGTGCTGGTCACGACCGCTAATCGCGGTACGTCAGGCATGCCCTTGGGCAGCATCGTCTGCCGCACGTCGCTGACCGGCGTTCCGGTGGTACAAGGAAAATACACCGCTCAGCCGGGTTGCATCCCCCTCAACGTGTTCGGCGAGGGCGTCGCCAGCCAGTCCGCCATCCGCTACGTCACCGACAACAACAGCAACTTCCAGAAGATGTTTGTCGGCCTGAGCTCGGTCGAAGCCTTCATGGACGGTTCGATCCCTTCACTGCTGGATGCGGGCGACATCTCCGTGGCCTTTGGCGGCGGCTATCGCCGGGAATCAGGTAACAATAAGGCGACGTCGATCGGTGACTTTGGCGGCTACGCGGTGGCCAATTACACTAACTTCCCGTCTGCCGGCATCAGCGTGACGGAAGGTTTCGTGGAAGTGGGCGTGCCCCTTCTCAAGGACACGTTCGTGCAGTCGCTGGACTTCAACGCCGCCGGCCGCGTCACCAACTACTCCACCTCCGGCATGGTTCAGACCTGGAAGCTGGGTCTCACCACCCAGGTTATTGACGACGTCAAGCTCCGGGGCACCTGGTCGGTCGATATTCGTGCCCCCACAATTCAGGACCTGTTCGCCCCGGCCAACACCAACACCGGCAACTGCATTGACCCCAAGACCAACATCACAGAATCCTGCATCAACAACGTGCTGGGCAATCCGTTGTTGACGCCTGAGGTTGCCCGCACCGTGTCGGGCGGCGTGGTCTTGACGCCGACCTTCATGCCCGGCTTCACTTTCTCGCTGGACTACTACTCGATCAACCTGAACGATCAGATCAATCCCATCAGCCAAAACGTGATCTTTAACGCCTGCCGGGCGCAGTGGCTGGCGGCCGGCAACCTGAACAATCCGCTCTGTTCGGCGCTGGTCTTCGGCGGCGCGCCTGGTCCTCAGGGCCCCCGCCTCAACGTCACCAACCGCGTGCCGGTAAACCTCAGCTCGCTGTCCGTCTCCGGCTTCGACATTCAGGCCGGTTATGTCACTGATTTGTGGGGCGGCACCCTGTCGCTGAACGGATCGGGCACCTATACCGACCAGATCACGGTGGAACAGGAGGGGCAGGTGACCAATAACTATGCCGGTGTTCTGGGCGTGGGCACCGCGCCGCAGAGCACGGGTTCGCCGAAGTGGCGTGGCCTGCTCTCGGCCGGCTACACCACCGGACCTTACACCGTCGGCATCCAGGCGCGCTGGTTTGGCTCCGCCATCCTCAACAACCAGTGGAACACGGGTAACCAGGCCACGGCGGCGACGCGCTGGACGGTGTCTGACGCTGTGTTCCACGTCGATCCGACCGCCTATCTGGACTTGCGCGCTTCGTATCAGTGGAGCGACAACATCTCGCTCTATGGGGCTGTCGACAATTTCCTCAACATCCCACCGCAGATGCGCCCGCCGTTCAGCAACAGCGTCCAGTCCAATGGTGGCCCGATCCATTCGAGCACCGTGTACGACTATCTGGGACGCGAAGTGCGTATCGGCGTCCGCTTCAACTACTAAAGTATATGTTTAAGCAAGCTTGGAACCCCGGACGAAAGTCCGGGGTTCTTTTTTTGGCTTGCCGTGGGCTTCGTGGGTTGCGCGAGCCTGGCTGGATCAGCCGGCGGGCTGCGACATACGCGGGACCTAGCGATCCGCCGCCGGAAATCTGGCCTCGGTCTTCTGGGTATCCGCAACTTTTAGCGGCATGACGATCACGAACTCCACGCCCGCAGTATCATCGGAGGGATCGCGAATGATCACCTGGCCGCCATGCGCATCAGCGATGGCCGCCACCAGGGAAAGTCCCAGTCCGTTGCCCGGCGAAGTGCGGCTGACATCGCGACGATAGAAGCGCTGCAGCACCTTTGCGCGCTCATGCTGCGGGATGCCGCCGCCATTATCGCGCACCATGATCCGCGCTTCGCCCTGTGCGGCCTGCAAGGCGATGGTGATGGTCGTTCCCGCCGGCGTATGGGTGATGCTGTTCTCCAACAGGTTGCTCAGGAGCTGGGAGAGCAGGGCGCCATTACCGTTGACGTCGCAGGCCTGCAGTTGCGCGACCTGAAGTCTGCGGCCGCTATCTTCCACCACAGGGCGGTAGAATTCGATGACCTTTTCCGTCAAGGCGGCGAGATCGAGCCCCGGCAGGCTCTGGGAGCGCAGTCCGCTCTCGATTTCCGAAAGCCGCAGCACGGCGTCGAACATCTGGAGAATTTCATCGCTGGCGACAATCGTGGATTGCAGTCCCGCCCGCAATTCTTCCGGTGTCTTGGCGCTGGCCAGCGCCTTCTCGATGCTCAGACGTAGGTGGACCATCGGCGTGCGCAGATCATGGGCGACATCGCTGCTGACCTGCCGCAGGCTGATTACCAGGTTAGAGATGCGCGTCAGCATGGCGTTCACGACCTCCGAGAGCCTGTCCAGTTCATCTTTCGATGTGCGCACGGGCACCCGGTCGTTCAGGTTTCCGTTCATGATGGCCTGGCAGGTTTGGGAAATCGCGTCGATCCGGTTGAGGAAGCGCCGACTGATAAAATAGCCGCCCATCGGGGCGACGACCAGAATGCCGCCCAGCAACCAAAGCAGCACATAGAGCATGTGCTTCCGTAGCTGGTCGAAATAGGTCATCTCGGTGCCCACAAAGACATAGACCCCCGGACCCAGTTCGGCGCCGATGCCCACCACCTCCAATTGCAGCTTGGCGGGATTGCGGATGACCTGCGGGCCGATCAGGGGCGTCATGGCGGGCAAGTTGCCGACGATCCACTTGCCCTGAACCTGGAGCAAATTATGGGTGGTCGAGCCGGTGCTGGCCTGGTGGCCCACCAGGAAGCGCATGGCGCGGTCGAGGCTGCCGGGGCCGTTTTCGTCGCCCACGGTGTAGAGGGTGCGCAGGCGAGCGATCGTATTTTCCGACCGATGATAAATGAAATTTTGGAAAGCTTTCTCGGTGGAGGAGAGGGCCACCATGCCCAGCATGCCGATGAACAGGGCAAAGACGATGCCGAAAATGGCGGGAAGCCAGAAACGTTCCGTGCGGAATAATCTCGGAAGCATGGCAGAGACACCGCAAAACCTCCGGCTACTCTAGTGTCGCGGTCCAAACCGTCAACACGGGCGCCCGCTGATCGCCATTTATGCGGCACTGCAACATATCGAGCGCGAGCTTTCTTGGGGCACGTCCAACCAACCTTGGGTTTTGCCAAGCTGATCACATACCGAAATTGACTTGGCTGCGCGAACCCGGAAAACTCCGGCCCAACAAACACGTATTTGGGGGAAAACGATTGTGGATGAAAAAACCAGATCTCCTTTGGGACTGACGTCTCGTCGCAAGGCGCTTGGGGTGATGGGCACGGCCGTCGCCGCTGCCGGCGTTGCGGGCGTTGCGCTTGATGCGCCTGCGCAAACTCCGGCTCCGGGCGCAACGACGCTTCTTCGCGAACCGGCCCGGCCTCCGGCTTTGGCGCCGCGCGGCGATCTGGTGAATGTGCTCGAATATGAAACCCAAGCGCGGCTTGTGGTGGGCGCGGCGCGGCTTGCGCCGGTTGCGGGCAGCGACCGGACGATCACCGACCGGATCACGCTGCGTCCCCGCTGGAATATCCCCACCCGCGATCTGGACCTGACAGCGACATTGTTTGGCGATGCGCACTTCACGCCGATCATCGTCGGCCCGATGGCCGATCAGCGGCGCTTCCATGCCGATGGCGAACTCGCCACGGCGCGCGGCGCCTCCGCGGCCAAGGCTGCGATGGTGATCAGCAGCGATTCCAGCGTGCCGCTGGCGACGATCGCCCAGGCCGTCACCACGCCTCTGTATGTGCAGGTTTATGCGGGCAGCCCCAAGGTGAAGGACGTGCTCGCCCAGGCGAGTGCGGCCAAGGCGCGGGCCGTGTTCGTGACGGTTGGTACAGCGTCTGCCAACGGTCCCGCGACGCCCATCGATTGGGCAGGTGTCGAGGCCGTGGTAAAGGCTACGTCCTTGCCCGTGGTGGTGAAGGGCATCACAACGCCGGCTGAGGCGCGCGAAGCCGTCAAGCGCGGCGCCAAGGGCGTGGTGGTGTCGAACTATCGCGGCGGCAACGCGGCGTCGCTGCGGGGCACGTTGCTTCTGGTCGCGCCGGTGGTACAGGCGGTTGGCGCGCAGGTGCCGGTGCTGGTCGATGGCAGCTTCCGCCGTGGAACCGACATCGTCAAAGCCTTCGGCCTGGGTGCCAAGGGCGTGCTGATCGGCCGTCCTGTGATGTGGGGCCTTGCGGCCTACGGCGCCGAAGGCGTGCAGGGCGTCGTCGAAATGCTGCAGACTGAAACAGCGCGATATATGTGCATGTGTGGCCGTCCGTCGCTCGCGTCGGTCGATTCCAGCCTAGTGCGTGTGCACGGGCTTCTTCCCCCGGCGAGGACATAATCATGGGTGATATCGAGCGCTCCTGGCTCACCAATCCGTCGCGTCGCGCGGCAATTGCCCGTGTGGCGGGTCTCATGGCGGCCTCGCCCATCGCTTCAGCTGCGGCACAGATCGACCCTAGGCCTATGGGTGAGCATCGCCGCGCCTTGAGCCTGGCGGAAATGCAGTCGGCGTTCGACTTTGAGCCGCTGTTTTTCGGCAATGTGTCGCAGTCGGTGTACGACTACACGGGGCATGCCGACGGTTCGGAGTGGACCCTCCGCCGCAATCGCCAGGCGTTCGGATGGGTCGATATCCTGGCTGCCCGTAATCCCGTTCCGGCGTCGCAGGTCGATCTGTCATCGACCATCCTGGGGTACAATTCGAAATTCCCGATCTGGATGGCGCCGACGGCGCAGATGGTGGCTCTGAATCCGGATGGCGAGATGGGCATGTTCCGGGCGTGCACGGCCGCCTCGAACACGCTGATGATCCTGAGCGCCAACACCGGTACGCAGGTCGAGCAGGTTGCGCCAGCCTCGCCAGGCGGCACGCTGTGGGCGCAATACTACCCGCAGGAGAACCTGACCACCACCCAGGCATCGATCGACCGGCTGCAGAATGCCGGTTGCCAAAGCATCACCGTCACCATCGACCAGACGGCGTCCTACTACGAGCGCACACTGCAGGACCGCAATCTGGGCGGTCGCGGTGGCCGTGGTGCTGCCCCGGGCGGCCGTGGTGGTGCGGCTGCCGGACCTGCGCCCGCACCAGCGGCGCTCACCGGCGCGGCGCGGTACCGCATCGGCGCTGGACGCATCTGGTACACATGGCAATATATCGACGCCGTGCGGAAAATGGTCAAAGGTCCCATGATCATCAAGGGCATTGACCAGCCGGAAGACGCCTTGCTGGCGATCCAGCATGGTGCGGACTCGATCGTCGTTTCCAATCACGGCGGGCGTTCCATGGACTATGGTGCGTCGACGCTGGAAAACCTGCCTGCGATCGTGGCGGCGGTGAATGGCAAGGTTCCGATCCTGTTCGACAGCGGCATCCGCCGCGGCTCCGACATCTTCAAGGCGCTCGCGCTGGGGGCCAATGGCGTTTGTCTCGGGCGCGCCGCGCGCTGGGGCCTTGCGGCTTTCGGCCAGGCCGGCGCCCAGCGCATCATCGAGATGCTGCAGCAGGAACTGGTCCAGACGGCCGCCGCAGCCGGTTGCGCCAAGCTATCGGACATCAACCGCAGCAAAATCAAGGTCAATTTCGTCTGATCTGCCGCTAGGGATGAAAGAAGGCCCGGGTGCATGCCCGGGCCTTTTTTATTCTGCCGGTTGCGGCCAGGCCAGCCGCACTTCACTCATTTAAAATATAGCCCGAACCTCGAATGGTGCGGATCAGTTCGTTGCGGCTTTTGCAGCCGATCTTGCTGCGCAGGCGGCTGATATGGGTCTCGACCAGATTGGTTCTGGGCATGAATGTTAAGTTCCAGACATTCTCCAGCAGCATCGCACGCGTCACCACCCGGCCGGCATTGAGCATCAGATATTCCATCAGATGGAATTCCTGGTGCTGAAGTTCGATCAGCCGTCCGTCGCGCTTCAGCGTGTGGCGGACCAGATCCATTTCCAGACTGCCAACCATGAGCGTGGAAGGCCGCATGGTGCTGCGGCGGGTGATGGCATTCAGCCGGGCGATCAGCTCCGTCGCCGCAAAGGGCTTGGTCAGATAATCGTCGGCGCCGCCTTCCAGTCCCTGCACGCGATCGGCGATCGAAACCATGGTAGTGAGAAACAGGATCGGGGTTTGCAGGCCTTCCTGGCGCAGCGAGCGCACGACGCTGAGCCCGTCCTTGCCCGGCAGCATGCGGTCCACGATCAGCGCTTCATGCCCGCCCTTGCGGGCCCGGGCTTCGCCGTCGGGGCCGGTATAACTTTCCTCCACCTCATAGCCGTTGGAGCGCAGATGAAAGGAGATGTGCTCGGCTGTTTGCCGGTCATCCTCTATGAGCAAGACTTTCATCGTCATAGGCCCCATCACGTTACGTCACGATGATGGACGGACATTGGCGGCAGTCAATGCGAGGATGAAATCAGGGCCAAAATTGCTGCCCAGGAAGGTTTTCTGGGCCCATGGCCTAGATTTCTGGTCATCACACCCGGGCGTATAACATTGGCTAGCACCAAGATTGCTTTCCGGCGGATTTGACTTCCCGGCAAAGTCCGGAAAAGCTGAAAAAAATTCCAACTGGGGAACGCATACCATGAAATTCATTCGTCCTGCTCTGACGCTCCTGCTCGTCCCCGCCACATTCGCACTTGCAGCATTGGCGTATCCCGTCTGGGCGCAGAGCGACGCAGACATGACGCGCCGCAGCATCACGCAGATGCAGAAGGATACCGGCGTCTACAACCGGCCTGCGACGGCGCGCACCCCCAACTTCGCCAGTGATCCCGGCTGGCCGCAGGTGCTGCCGAACAGCTGGCGCTTGGGCCAGGTGTCCGGCCTGTTTGTCGATCACCACGATCACATCTGGGTCCTTAACCGCCCCCGCTCCATGACCGACCAGGAATCCGGCCTCGAAGGTCCGGTGCCCGGTGCGACCAACGAGACTGGCGTACCGATCAACGGCCTGGGCTTCGCGCGTCCCTATGGCCCCACTTCCGATTGCTGCAAGGCCGCGCCGTCTGTTCTGGCCTTCGACGCGTCCGGCAAACTGCTGCGGTCTTGGGGTGGCCCCGCCGATCCTGGCTGGCTGGCCAAGCATTGCCGCGAAGCCGATGGCTGCGTCTGGCCCAACAACGAGCACGGCATCTATGTCGATCACCAGGACAATGTCTGGCTTTCCGGAAATGGCGGCGGTGGTCTGGCCCCGGGTGCGACGCCGCCCCCAGCAGCGGCCGGGCGTGGCGGGCGCGGCAACACCCCCTGGACCACGCATGGCCCAGGAAATGACGGCTTTGTGCTGAAGTTCGACCGCGACGGCAATTTCAAGATGCGCGTCGGCGGCCTGCCTACCGGCATCAACACCAATGACAGGGACGGCGGCATCAACGCCACCCCGGTTCTGAACCGCGCCACCGATATGGTGGTCGATCCCAAGACCAATCGGCTCTACGTCTCGGACGGTTACACCAACCGCCATGTCCTGATCATCGACGCCAACACCGGCAAGTACATCGGCTCCATCGGCGCCTATGGCAACAATCCGGTGGACGACAAGGCCGCTGGCGACGCGGGCAGCTTTGCCGCCGACCGTGCCCGCGGCAACCGCAAGCCTGCCTTCTTCCGGACCCCGGTGCACTGCGTGAAGATCGCAAATGACGGCAAGCTGTATGTCTGCGACCGCGGCAACAACCGCATCCAGGTCTTTAATGCGCTCGACCCTAATCTTGGCCAGCCCTGCACCAATCCCCAAGGCGTGGCGGGCCGTTGCGGCTTCCTAGCCGAGCAGTTCATCAGCGAGATGACCAACACCTCGATCCCGGGCACCGCGGTGTCGGTCAATTTCTCGACCGATGCGGCGCAGAGCTGCCTCTATGTTGGCGACAACTCCAACATGACGATCTACATCCTCAACCGCAGCACCTTGCAGGAGCTGGGGCGTCTTGGCCGCAGCGGCACCCAGCTGGGCCAGTTCCATTGGCTGCACAATGTTAGCACCGACACGCGCGGCAATATCTACACCGCGGAAGTCGATACCGGTAAGCGCATCCAGAAGTTCACCCGCTCCGGCCAGGCCGGCTGCAGCGGAACGGGCCACTCCGTCGTAGGTGGCGTGCCAGGCAACTGAGTTTCGCGTCAGCAGAACGGTTCAATCAACGGCCATGGCAGTCCCTGCTATGGCCGTTTTTTTGCCGGACTTCTCTGCCAGAAATAGGCCGCAAGCCGTACTGAATTGAACGCCACGCCACGCTAGGCTCCGAGGAAGGCCTTCCATGAAACCGCATCTGCTCGCGCCGCCCTTTTCGCGCTGGCCGTGCCGGTGCAGGCACCGACGCCGCTTGCCACCACCCTTGCTGCCGATGGACAGGCGGTGGTGGTCAGCGCCGAACAGATCGCCAAATCTGATCGCGACGGCGCGCGCCGCCTATGATGCCTCCAGTCCCAAGAACCCGAATGTGCGCAAGAATGGCGGCGAGCTGCGTATCGCGGTGGAAAATCTGCACGGCCTGTGCGGCGGCGTGCTGGAGATGACCCTGGACGGCCAACTCATAGGCGCGGTGGCGGGCATCCCGCTTACGGCGAGCCAGCATGGCGTGCGCGTTGTCATCCGCCCGCGGGGCGCGGTGTGCCACGAGCCGTCGCGTTCAAAGAGTTTCGCGGCCCGCTAGATCAGCGCGGGTAGCCTTTAAAGGTCCATTCCAGCGATTCCGGTAGGGTTTGCGTGATCGCCCGGTTATCGCAATGGCCAGTGTTGCGCGAGAAGACGTAGCGATAATCATAGCTCTTGGCCTTCAACGCTGCCGCCATGCGCTGGTTGGCCATGGGCCAATTGTGCCAGCTCTTCTCTGGATCGGTGGCGTGATTGTCATTCTCGCTGACATGCATCCAGATGCGGATCGGCTTTTTGGCCGCATTGGGGATCAGTTTGGCGTGATACTCCCAGGCGCCGCGAGGCGTCTGGGGATTTTCCGGCGAAGCCTGATTTACGAAGGTGCCGGAGTAACTCAGCACACGGCTGAACCATTCGGGATGATACCAGGCCGCCGTCCAGGCCGCCGCCGCACCGCTGCTGCAGCCGCCGATGGCGCGGCCTTCGCGGTCGTTGGTGAAGGTGATGTTGCCTTCGCGTGCGGCGCGGGGCAGCACTTCGGTCTGGATGAATTCGGCATAGCGGCCGTCCAGCGTGTCATATTCCAGGCCGCGCTGGGAATTCTGCGCATCGCTGCCGCCGGAATTGACGAAAAGCACCGCGATGGCGGGAATTTTCTTCTGCGCGATCAGGCTGTCCAGCACAGGCGCCATGCGCGAGACGTAACCGACGCCATCCTGGAACACCAGGAACGGCAAGGTGGGCGGCGGCGCGCCGGGTCTACGTGTGAGGCCCGGCGGCACATAGAGCACAACCTTGCGCGCGTAAGCCTGCGCGCGTGAATTGCCTTCCAGCGGCGCCGCCATGCGGTTGCCCCACGGGTCGCGGCGCGCCATCGTTTCATTATCGATGCGCGCGATGCCGGGATAGATCTTGCTGTCGGCCGACTCCATGGTGAAAGGCACCAGCGCACCCCGGGGAGTTCCCATTTCCTGCGCATAGTCCGGCCCGATGGTGGCCTCCGACTGGTCCGGGACCTGGGCCAACAGCGGCGTCGCCGCCAGCAGAAGGGCCGAAATGACGGCAAGTCTTTTCATGACGCTCTCTCCCAAAAGTCGTTTCACAAAGCTGCCGTTCGCGGCATTTTCGTTTCGCGGTCGCAACAAGCGTCTGCAACTATCGCGTTGTTTTCCATGGATAGGCCGCGGATACTTGTCTGACAAGGAGGCGGGACTCGCCTCAGAACGACAAGCGCTGGCGGACGGGAAGCCGACCGGCACGAGGAAACGTAACGTGACTGCTGGCCGTGACAGGCATTTCCGTCTCGCAAAGGCGCTGGTGGCATCATCCTGCGCGGTGGCGATTGCCGCCGGGGGGTTCGCCCTTTTGGGCCGCGCCACAGCGCAGGTCGCGCCCGCGCCGGATCACCAGCGCGTGCTGACGCAATATTGTCAGGGCTGCCACAACGACACCTCCAAGGCGGGCAATTTCTCGGTGCAGGCCTTGCGCACCGCCGATCCCGCCGCTCACCCCGACGCCTTCGAGAAAGTGCTGCGCAAGGTTCAGCTGGGCGAGATGCCGCCACGCGGCAGGCCTGCGCCACCCAAGCAGACGCTGCAGCAATTCACTTCTTATCTGGCCGGATCGCTGGATCGCAGCGCCGCCGCCAAGCCCGATCCCGGCCGCGCTACCCTGCGCCGTCTCAACCGCGTCGAATACGCCAATGCTGTGCGCGACCTGCTCGATCTCGACATCGATGTGAGCAAGGACCTCCCGGCCGACGATACCGGCCATGGCTTCGACAATATCGCCGAAGTGCTCACTGTCTCGCCGACGCTAATGGATCGCTATATCCGTGTTGCGGGCCGCGTCAGCCGCACCGCCACGGGTCTGGCCTCGCGCGCGCCGGTCACCACCGATTTCCGCCCGGTGCAGGACCCCTATATCAACCAGCGCGCCAGCGATGTGCTGCCGCTGGATTCGCGCGGCGGCGGCGCCTTTCCGTTTCATGCGCCCTATGACGGCAGCTACCGGATCACGGTGGACATCAACCAGGCGTCGGGCACCGAAACGCGCCGCCTGCCGGAAAACCGCATCGAAATGACGGTGCCGCTGACTGCGGGCCAGCACAGCATCGGCGCGTCCTTCCCGCGGCGCTTGACGCTGGAACAGTCGCTGGTGCCGCTGACGCCGCAAACGCTGCGCGGTACCCGGCCCAGCACCAAGCCCGCCGATATTGCGCTGGATATCCATGTCGATGGCGCGCGGGTGAAGCGCCTGATGGTAGCAGCGCATGCCTCTGGCGTGATCGACACCGGCGAACTGTCGCCGCAAGTGGTCTATGCCCGCGATGTGCAGCAGATTTCGGTGCAGGGTCCGATCAATCCCAAGGGTGCGGGCTCCACCCCCAGCCGCCGCCGGATTTTCTCCTGCCGTCCCTCCGCGAGCCTAGCGGAAGCGGCCTGCGCCCGCTCCATCCTTGCGCGGCTGGCGCGCCACGCCTATCGCCGCCCTGTCACCGATTCCGACCTGGCGCCGCTGCTGAAGATGTATGCGCAAGGCCGCCTGGATGGTGGCTTCGAAAACGGGATCGAGGCGGCGGTCCAGATGGTGCTGGTCTCGCCGCATTTCATTTTTGTGCGCGAGGCCGATCCCGCCGGGGCCCCGCCAGGCGCGGTGCATCGCCTGGACGACCTGGAACTGGCAATGCGCCTGTCGCTCTTCCTCTGGAGCAGCATTCCAGATGCGCCGCTGCTGGCGCTGGCGGAAAAGAACCAGCTCGGCAATCCCGCCATCCTCAAGCGCGAAGTGACGCGCATGCTGGCGGACCCCAAGGCGGAGGCCCTGACGCAGAATTTCGCCGGCCAGTGGCTCTATCTGCGCCGTCTCGAATTCCAGACGCCGGACAAGCTGGCCTTCCCGGCGTTCGACACGCGGCTGCGCGGCGCGATGCTGACCGAGACCAACCTGTTCTTCGACTCGGTGGTGCGCGAGAACCGCAGCGCCACCGACCTGCTCGATGCCGACTATACCTTCCTCAACCAGCGTCTGGCCGAGCATTACGACATTCCCGGCATCTACGGCTCCAGCTTCCGCCGGGTGACGCTGGACGAGGGCAGCAATCGCGGCGGCCTGCTGGGACAGGCCAGCATCCTGACCGTGACCTCCTACAATGACCGCACCTCCATCGTGCTGCGCGGCAAGTGGATTCTGGACAATCTGCTCGCCGCGCCGCCGCCGCCGCCGCCCGCCAACGTACCGCCGCTGGAAGACGTGAAGGGCGCCAAGCTGCTGACCGTGCGCGAGCAGATGGAACTGCATCGGGCCAACCCGGTCTGCGCCTCCTGTCATTCCCGCATGGACCCGCTGGGCTTCGCGCTGGAGAATTTCGACGCAGTGGGCGCCTGGCGCCAGACGGTCAGCGGCAGGAAGATCGATGTCGCCACCGAAATGTCCGACGGCACCAAGTTCGAAGGCCCCAAGGGCCTGCGGACGGTGCTGCTTGCGCGTAAGGATGCCTTCGTGGAAGCCTTCACCGAGCGGCTGATGACCTACGCCCTAGGCCGCGGCGTCACGGGGGCCGACATGCCCGCCATTCGCGCCGTGCGCGATGCGGCAGCGAAAGACGATGACCGCATCCACGCCATCATTCTTGGCATTGTTCAGAGCGTACCTTTCACGATGAGAAGGACACCACAATCATGATGATCACGCGCAAGCCGCTCGCCCGCCGCACGCTGCTTCGGGGGCTTGGCGTCAGTCTGGCGCTACCGCTGCTGGAAGGAATGAGCGTCTCGGTGAAGGCGGCCGAGGCCACTGCCGCGACGCGCAAGCGCCTGGCGGTGCTTTACCTGCCCAACGGCATGATCATGCAAAACTGGACGCCGGCAGAGCTGGGCGAAAACTATGCGATGTCGCCGATCCTGAAGCCCATGACGCCGTTCCGCGACAAGTTCGTGACGATCAAGGGCCTGGACCATGTGATGGCCGAGGCGATGGGCGACGGCGCCGGCGATCATGCCCGCTGCTGCGCCACCTTCCTGACTGGCGTGCATATCTACAAGAGCGACGCGGTTCTGCTGAATGGTCCGTCGATGGACCAGATCGTGGCGAAGAAGTTCGGGCAGCAGACCCAGATCGCCTCGCTGGAACTGGGCCTGGATCAGCCGAGCATGGTGGGGTCCTGCGACAGCGGTTACAGCTGCGCCTACAACAACACCCTGTCCTGGACCGGCCCGAAAACGCCGCTGCCGATCACGGTCAATCCGCGCGAGGTCTTCGAGCGCCTGTTCGGCGACGGTGACCTGGCCGACGCCGCCACCCGCCGCCGCCAGTTTCTGCGCCAGGCCAGTCTGCTGGATTTCGTGGCGCAGGATGCTAAGCGCTTCGCCACGAATCTGGGCGCGGGCGACAAACAGAAGCTGGACGAATACATGACGGCGGTGCGCGATGTGGAGCGCCGCATTCAGATGGCGGAAACGCAGAATGTGGTGGCGCTACCCAAGATGGCGCGGCCATCCGGCATCCCGGAAAGCTATTCCGCCTATGCCCGGATGATGATCGACCTGCAGGTGCTGGCGATGCAGGCCGACCTCACCCGCGTCACTACCTTCATGCTGGGCCGCGAATCCGGCGCCCGCTCTTATCCGGAAGCCGGCGTGGCCGATGGCCACCATCCGCTCAGTCATCATGTCAACAACGCGCAGAAGATGGCCGACCTGACCAAGATCAACACCTATCACATGGAGCAGGTGGCCTATTACTTCCAGCGCATGAGCGAGACGATGGACGGCCAGTCCAGCCTGCTGGACACCAGCCTGGTGCTGGCGGGCGCTTCGCTGGCCGACCCCAACCGGCATGAGCATCGCAATCTGCCCATCCTGCTGGGCGGCGGCTTGGTGCAGGGCAACCGCCACATCGACGCCAAGCAGATTCCGATGTCCAACCTGATGCTCACCATGATGGACCGGCTGGGCGTCGAGGAAGCGAAATTGGGCGACAGCACCGGCCGCATGGCCGGTCTGGTCTGAGGCTGCGATGAAACGCGTCCTTGCCGCCACCTTGCTGCTTCTGAGTTCCGCGCCGGTGCTGGCCGGCCCGGCGGAAACCCGGCTGGCGCAGGCGGTGCGCGACAATGATGTGCGCGCCATGCGCGCCGCTATCGCCGCCAAGGCCAATGTCAATGCGCCGCTGCCCGACCACTCGACAGTGCTGGCCTGGGCGGTGGATCGCCAGAATGTGGAAGCGGTCCGCCTACTGCTGGCCTCCGGGGCGCAGCCACGCGCGCTGACGCCGGGCGAGGTCTCGCCGCTGGTCCTGGCCTGCGAGCTGGGCAATCCGGCCATCGTCGCGGCGCTGCTGCGCGCGGGCGCGGAAGCGACACAGGCTTCGGTGGTGGCGCTTTGCGCCGCCGCTTCGACACAGGCCGCCCTGGCGGCGCTGCAGGCGAAGGGCGGCAACGTCAACGCCACCGACAGCCAGAACCAGACGCCGCTGATGTGGGCCGCCATGTATGGCAACACCGCCAATATCGCCTGGCTGCTGAAACACGGCGCCCGCGTCAACATGGTGGACCGGCGGGGCTTCACGCCGCTGTTCTTCGCCCTGCGCAGCAAGGTTCCCGCAGCCGCGACCCTGCTGATGGATGCAGGCGCCAATGTGAATGCGATCCTGGCCGACGGCACCTCGGTGGTGCAGGCGGCGGCGCTGGTGGGCAATGTGCATTTCGCCATGCAGGCCGTGCAGCATGGCGCCGATGTGAAGCGCGCCGATAGGGACGGGCGGCAGGTGATCCATCTGGCCGCGTCCACCGGCGACGCCGATTTCGTCAAGGCGGTACTGGCCATGGGTGGCGATCCCAACAGCCTCACCAGCCGGCCGGTCGTGATAACCGGTGGCCGTTTAACGCCCATGCCGGTGTCGGCGACGCCGCTACACTTCGCCGCCCGGGCCGGGTCGGTGCCGGCGATGCGGGCGCTGGCAGAGGCGGGCGCAAAGCCTGACATCAAGGGGCCGGACGGCATGACGCTGGCGGTGGCGGCGGCGGGCAGCGGCAAGCTGGACGCCATGCAATATGCCTATGAACTGGACCCGCACCTGGATGTGCTGGTGCGCGGCGGCCGCAGCCTGATGCATGTGGCCGTGGCGGCGCGCGGCACGCTGCAGCCGCTGGAAGTGATCCAGTTCCTGGTGGACAAGGGCGCGCCCCTGGCCATCGCCGATGACAGCAAGGACACGCCGGGCGATGCGCTCAATCGGGGCGGCGACCAGGCGATACGGGAATATTACATCAAGCTGCTGCGCGACCGCGGCATCATCAGCGAACGCCATTAAGGCTTACTGGCCCAGCATCTCCAGCCGCTCTTTCAATTCCTTCACCGCCACAAAGGCCTATCGCGCTCGGCCCGGCACAAGTCCGGCGTCGCTATGCGCTTTCCCCGTATCAGCCGGATTCGCTGGGACAAGCCCGCCCGCGAGGCCGATGACCTGTCGATCCTGAAAAATTGATAGACAAATTATTGACTTACAACCGGTGGGTTGGGATTGAAGGGGTCCCGGGCAGGTGTATGATGCCTCCATACCAACAAAGCCCAGGGGAGGACTATGAGCTTTCATCTTAGCCGCGCATCCAAGCGCGCAGTATCAATTTTTTCCGTGCTGGGAACGGCCGTGGCCGGCGCCGTGCTGCTTGGCGGCGCCTTTGCGCAGCAGGCCGCTGCGCCGCTGGTCAATCCGCCCGGCGTCTCCATCTCGCGACCGCCGCTCAACACCGATCCCAGCACCTGGGTTGGTTGCACCCATGTCGCCAAGGGTGGTCCGGCCGGCGTTCCTGGCCAGCTCTGCGCCCCTTCGATACAGACCGGCACTCCGGCGATCCAGGCCCAGCTGACCGCGCAGCGTGACGCTTACCTCGTCGCCAATCCGGCCCCGGCCGGTGGCCCTGGCGGCGCCACGCCTGCACCGCAGGCGCCGGTCGTTTGCGGTCCCAATCCGTATGTCACCGCTGCTCCGGCGCCTGCCGGTGGCCGTGGTCCGGCCCGCATGCCGCAGAACGGTCGCGGCCCGATCCGCGTCGCCTTCATCACCCAGGGCCATGAGTATGAGCGCGAGCAGCTCGCGCAGATGCTCGATTGCCTGGGCGATGACATCAAGTACAGCCACATCGAATACCCGGCGGCTGAGCTGGCCCTGACCCCGGCAGCAGGCAAGAACTTCTTCGACGTCTATGTGTTCTTCGACCTGGGCGGTCCGGGCGTTGGCGTGCCGGGCCCCAAGGGCGAACCCGGCTATCGCTTTTATCCCGATCCGTCGCCGGCGCTGAAGCGCAACTTCGAAGCGCTGGTGAAGTCGGGCAATTCGGGCATGGTGTTCCTTCACCACGCCGCCGCTGCCTGGGCCCATACTTGGCCGGAATATTCGGAAGTGGTGGGCGGCGCCTGCGACTGGTATGCGCCGGTCACCGTGCGTGGCGTGCTCGATCCGCATCACGGCTACTACGGCAACACCCAGCAGACGTTGACGATCCAGGACCGCAATCACGCCCTGGCGCGCAACCTGCCGGCCACCTATCAGGTGACCGACGAGGCGTATGCCTGCGCCTGGTTCCCGGACTCGGTGAAGCCGTTCGCGACCACCACGTTCGCGCCGCCGGATCCGCTGGTGAACCTGAACCCCAAGCGCCAGTTCTCGAACCTGGCGGCCTGGTACAAAGCCTCGGAAAACACCCCGGTCTTCTACACTCAGGTCGGTCACGGAAATTCGCCGTGGCGCGTGGCGGAGTATCAGCTGATGATCCGCAACGCGATCCGCTGGGCCGCGTCGCCGGAAGCCCATGCCTGGGCCAAGGCCAACCGCCAGCCGATCTGGAAGTAGGCCGTAAGCAAACGGAACAGGGCCGGGGGATGGGAAACCATCCTCCGGCCTTTTCTTTTTGTAATCGCCATCTTTTGGACACTGGAGCGCCATTGACGCCGCCCAGCCAAGGGGCACTATGCCCGCGCAGAGCTTCCGCAGTTGGAGAATGCCGTGATTGAACTTTTCAACACGCGCGCGGGGTTGCGCGCCGTTGTTGTTGCCGCTCTTCTGATCGCGTTTCCGGCGTTCGCCGCCGAATGGCCCAAGAGCGACCTGCCGCCCGATCCCACTGTCACTCTCGGCACGCTGCCCAACGGGATGCGCTATGCCATCCGCCACAACGCGACGCCCACGGGCGAAGTTTCGGTGCGCTTCCACATCGCCGCCGGCGCCTTGCAGGAAGCGCCGCAACAGCGCGGCCTGGCGCACTTCCTGGAACACATGGCCTTCCGCGGTTCGGTCAAGGTCAAGGACGGCGAATATTCCCGCATGCTGGAGCGCATCGGCCTGCGCTTCGGTTCGGACACCAACGCCTCCACCGGCCAGGAAGAGACCATTTACCAGTTCGACCTGCCGCGTTCGGACGAAGTCTCGCTGGACACTGCCTTCACACTTTCGCGCGAAATCGCCAGCAACCTCATCATCGCGCCCGACGCCGCCAAGGCGGAATCCGGCGTGGTGGGCTCGGAACTGCGGCTGCGCGACGTGCCGTCGTTCCAGTCGGGCCTGACGCGGCTGGAATTCCTGCTTGGCGACAAGCGCGCGGCGCAGCTGCCGCATGGCGACGCCGCCGTGATAGCGCGCGGCTCGGTGGAGGAGCTGCGGGCCTATTACCACGCCTATTACCGGCCTGAGCGCGCCACTCTCATTGTCGTGGGGGATATAGATCCGGCGAAAATCGAAGCCCGGATCAAGCAGACTTTCGCGGACTGGAAAGGCGTCGGCCCCGCCATCGCCGACCCCAAGCTCGCCATCCCGCTGGGCCGCGGGCTGGAAGTGAAAAGCTTCAGCGGCAAGGGCGTCTCCAACACCGTTTCGCTGACGTGGGTCAGCGCACCGCAGCCGATGCCCTCCACGATGGTGACGGAGCGGGCGCAGTTGATCGAGATGCTGGCGCTGCGCGTTCTCAATCGCCGCTACCAGGAAGAATCCGTCACGCCGCAGCGGCCCTTCACCCGCGCCAACGTCTCCACTGGGCAAAGCTACCAGGCGGTGCGCATGGCCTCGCTGTCGGTGGGCTACCAGCCGGGCCATTGGAAGACGGCCCTGGTCACCGCCGAAAAGATGCGGCTCGCCATCCTGGAAACCGGCGTCACGCAGGGCGAACTGGACCGCGCCATGACGGAATTCCGCGCCGGGCTGGAACAGCGCGCCGAAACCACGGCGACGCGGCCCACCCGCAGTATCGTCAATTCCATCCTGCAGGCGCTTGGCGACAACGAGGTTTACACCAGCGATACGCGCGACCTGGCCGCCTATGATGCCTATGTCAAAGGCTTGACCCTGGCGGAAGTCAATAAGGCGTTGCGCGATGCCTTCATCGGCGGCGGGCCGCTGATCTTCGCCAGCGGCGAGGACGCATTTGAAGGCGGCGACGAGGCGGTGAAGGCCACCTATCTGGAAGCGCAGAAGGCGGATCGCAGCGCGCTCACCGCCGCCGTGGTCAAGCCCTGGGCCTATACCGATTTCGGCGCGCCGGGCACGGTAGCCGCTACCCAGACGCTTGCCGATGTCGGCGCGACCCAGCTGCGCTTCGCCAATGGCGTGCGGTTGACGGTGAAGCCGACCAAGTTCCGCGCCAACCAGATCGAAGTGCAAGTGAAGGTGGGCAATGGCCGCCTGGATCTGCCGCGCGACCGCATCACCGTCACCTGGGCGGGCGGCGCGGTGATCTCCGGTGGCCTGAAGCAAATGACCTCGACCGAGATTTCGCGCGCCCTGGCGGGACGGCAGGTCGGCACCGGCTTCGGCATCGGCGAAGACGGCTTTGTTTTCTCGGGCTCCACCATTCCGCGCGACCTGACGCTGCAGATGGAAATGATGGCGGCCTATGTCCGCGAGCCGGGCTTCCGCGAAGAGAGTTTCGAGCGGGCGCGCTTCGCCTATCTGGAACGGCTGCGCAATGCCGGCACGACGCCGGGTTCGGTGATGAGCCTGAAGCTGCCGGAAATCCTGCATGACGGCGACAAGCGCTGGGCCTCGGCCGGGATGGCAGAGGTCGAAGCGGCCAAGCCCGAGGATCTGCGCAACCTGCTGACGCCGATGCTGGAGAAGGGCGCCATTGATGTCACCATCGTCGGCAATGTGACGCTGGAACAGGCGATCGCCGCCACGGCGCGCACCTTCGGCGCCTTCGCGCCACGGACCGAGGCGCGCATTATCGCTAACGCCACCAACACCACCCGTCTGCCCGCCGGTGCCAAGGAACCGACGCGGCTGATCACCACCGACCAGAAGGGCCAGGAGATCGCCACCGTGGTGTGGCCGACGCAGGGCCGTTTCCCCGACCTCAAGGCCAGCATCACCTTGCAGGTGTTGAGCACGGTGATGAACGACCGGCTGTTCGACCGCATGCGCGGGCTGGGCGCGGTCTATAGCGCGCAGGTGAACGGAACATCGTCCAAGGTGTTCGACTATGGCTATGTCCAGGCGTTGGCGCAGTTGCAGCCTTCCGCCACCACGCTGTTCCACGAGGAGCTGGTCAAGATCGTCGCCGATCTGCAGGCGGGCAATCTGACCGAAGACGAGCTGACGCGGGCGCGCGAACCGGCGCTGGAATCGCTGCGCCGCTCGCGCGAGACCAATGATTATTGGGTCTCGGTGCTGGACGATACGTCCTACAATCCGGCCAAGCTTGAGCTGGCGCGGCAGTATGAGCCCATCCTGCGCAGCCTGACCGCCGCCGATGTCGTGGCGGCGGCGCGCAAATATCTGACGGACGCCGGGGCGATCCGGATCTCGGTGGGGCCGTCCGCCTCATAAGATTTCGCCCTCCCGCGCTTTCGCACGGGAGGGCGATGGGTCTTTGGCGCAGACTACTTCTTCAGGATTTTCGCGATCCGCGCACCGGCCAGACGCGCCGCCACCGGCATGTCCGAGCCCAGAAGCGGCGCCAGGTAATTGTGGAACTGGGGGGTGACGCCATTGCCGGCGGCGTTGATAAATTCGTCGGGCATCACCTTGGTCAGGCCCGCGATCTGCTTCAGTTCGGAAAGCTGATACTCGGCGGCATAGTTGCCGGCGCGGTGGATGGTGACAGAACCATCCTTGTCGCCCCACATGGCATGCTGCACCGCCTTCTCGCCCACTTCGCGGGCCTCGCGCTGGTCGACATCGCTGACGCAGCCCAGAAAGCTGCGCTGGACATAGCCGAAGGTGTCGCCTCGCACGCGCTTCAGGCCCAGTTTTTCCTTTACCAGCTTGGTGAGCATGTCGGCCAGGGCGCCACCGGCCAGCTCGACATTGCCGTGCGGGTCTTTCTCCAGGGTGGAGAGCTTGGCGGCGATGGGGGTGTGGTCGGCATCGCCGATGCCTTCCGAAACAGCGATGACGCAGCGGCCGTGGCGGTCCATCTTCGCCTTCACATCGCCCAGGAACTTGTCGGTGTCGAAGGCGCGTTCCGGCACATAGATCAGGTGCGGGCCGTCTTCCGGATAGGTGCCGCCAAGCGCGGCGGCGGCGGTGAGGAAGCCGGCATGCCGGCCCATCACCACGCCGATATAGACGCCGGGCAAAGCGCGGTTGTCGAGATTGGCGCCGGCAAAGGCCTGGGCGACGAACTTGGCAGCGCTGGGAAAGCCCGGCGTGTGGTCATTCACCATCAGGTCGTTGTCGATGGTCTTGGGAATGTGGATGCAGCGCAGCTTGTAATTGGCCTTCTGCGCCTCTTCGGAGACGATGCGGACCGTGTCGGAGCTGTCATTGCCGCCGATATAGAAGAAGCTGCCGATGCCGTGCGCCTGCAAGCTCTTGAAGATTTCCTGGCAGTATTTCAGGTCGGGCTTATCGCGGGTCGAACCCAGCGCCGCCGACGGCGTCACCGCCACGCGCTCCAGATTGGCCACGGTCTCCTGCGTCAGGTCGCAGAAATCCTCGTTGACGATGCCGCGCACGCCGTGAAAGGCGCCATAGACCTTGCTGACATTCGCGAATTTGCGGGCTTCCAGCACCACGCCGACGAGCGACTGGTTGATGACGGCGGTGGGGCCGCCACCCTGGGCGACAAGAATCTTCGAACCGTTGTACGACACGGAAGGCCCTCTTTTTATGTTGCAGCGCCGAAAAGCCCCGGCGCATCCGATTTTCTCGGGGGAGTAATAGGCTGGAAGTTAATCCTTGTCAGCCCGGACTTTTTGCTATGATCAGACAAATCGTCGGCTGACAGAGCGGTACTTGGGGGAAAGCATGAAAATTCGGCTCACCATCGTATCCTTTGCTATCGCAACCGCGCTTACCGCCGCGCTGGCGCAGGTGCCGCCTCCCACCCCAATACCCGCTACCGCGCCCGCGCCAGCGGCCAATCCGGCACCGCCGCAATTCCCCGTGGGCGGCACCGACAATATTTCCGACGGCGACACTGTGATCGGCCCCGACTATTCGACCGCCGACGAGATGCGCGCCAATCCCGCCTGGGCCACCGGCGAGCTACACCAGTTCGTCATGCATGCGAAGGACAGCAAGATATATCCCGGCCGCAAGCGCAAACCCAGCTATCAGGCCGATACGGCACGTTCGCCGGGTGGGCGTGGCAACGCCGTACCCGGCGACGTGCAGTGGGTGGATGCGCCCTACGAGCCGCGTCCGGTCTGGGTCTATATCCCGGCCGGCACCAATCCCAGAACGCCCATGCCGGTGATCATCGTGCAGGATGGCCGCGGTTATCAGGATCAGGTGCGCCGCGCCATCGATGCCGGCATCGCGCAGAAGAAGATTCCACCGATGGTGATGGTGGCGTTGCAGCCGGGCTCGGTGCCGCTGGGCGCGCGCGTCGCGGAAGACGCGCAGGGCAGCCAGCGCGGCTATGAATATGACACCGTGAACGGCCGCTACAGCGACTTCATCGAGACCGAGGTGCTGCCGCTGGTTTCGAAGAAATACAACATCATCTTCAGCAAAGACCCTGAAGCCCGCGCCACGCTGGGGGGTTCATCGGGCGCGGCGGCGGCCTTCACCATGGCCTGGTTCCACCCGGAGCGCTATCGCCGCGTGGTGATCTTCTCGCCCACCTTTGTGAACCAGCAGTCACCGGTGGACTCCGCCAACCCGCGCGGCGCCTGGGAGTATCACGCGACCATTATCCCCAATACACCAAAGAAATCGCTGCGTATCTGGATGCAAGTGGGCGAACGCGACAACCGCTATGAGGACCAGGAAAGCACCTGGCACAATTGGGTAATGGCGGCGAACCGCACCGCGGCGGCGTTCAAGGCCAAGGGCTACAACTACCGCTATGTCTTCTCGAAGGACGCCGGTCACACGGACCAGCGGGTGCGCGAGCAGACCATGTCGGCGGCCCTGGAATATGTCTGGCAGGGCTACAAGCCGACTGGGCGTTAGCTAGGCACGCCGTTCCGGCGCAGAAGATCGCGCAGGTCGAGCAGGGCGGGAAAGACCTCGTTGTTGCGGTCATGCCCTGCCTCGTACCAGGATAGTTTTTCCTGCTCCACGACCTCCTTGTCTCCGTGGAATATCTTCTCCGTGAATCAGGCGATGAAGGGCCAGGCGATGGCGGTGAGCAGCGGAATCTTGGCCTTCTTTACCGAGAGAAAGCCGAAGGTGTGATTTCGTTTCTGCGCCGTGCTGATCGGCGTGTAGCAAAGCCAGACGCTGAGTACCAGCTCGCCGAAGCCGTGCTCGATGTGCATCTCAATGGCCGGGATGTGTTTCCCCTGGCCGACCGCCTAGCGGAATTGAATCTGCCCTTCATCTTCGCCACCTGCAATGGCGCGCGCGGGATACCGGCGCGTCATGCGGGACGTCCGGTGCTGCAGAAGCCGTTGCTATCCGGCGACCTGGAAAGGGCCCCGTCCAGCGTGACGGCTGCGAGAAGGCTTAGGATTTTTTTGCGGTCTTTGCGGTCTTTGCGGTCTTGGCCGGAGCGCGTCGCGGCTTGACGGCGACCGGCGCCGGGCCGGCCGCTAGATCTTCCGCTTCCTTGGCCAGCCGCAACGCCCGCAACTTGGCCGTCTTGGCGTCCGAATGGGCGTTTTCCCGCGCGATCATGTCCCGCACCAGCTCGGTGCGGCGGTCATGCTGGGTATCGCGGTTGGCTTGGCCGGTTGGCGGCTTTCTGAGCGGAGGCATTACCCATTATAGGAGTCGCGCAATAAAATTACAAGTCCACCCCCGTTTTCCGGGAACTTGGCGTTTATATTACGGTCAGCATGTCTGCCGCCCCATGAGAGACTGTGACCGGAAAGACACAGGAAAAGCCTATGCTTTTCTTGGCCGGAACGGATGCCTCTGGTAGGGTCTTTTCAAGTTGAAGTGAGGGTTTTGCAGTCCATGTCGGTCGTTGCGCGCGCCATTGCTGCCTGCGCGATCCTTGCCGCTTTCGCGGCCGGGTCGGCCTTTGCCGCGCCCGCAGCGTCGATCCCCTCCGCCCCGCTCACGATCACCTCTGCCGGTGTCACCTCTTTCGGCGCGCCGCGCCTGCTCACCGCCAGCGAGTTTGCCGGCGTGCCTGCGCTCGCCAATACCACCCACGATAGCGGCGCGCTGCGCCTGTCCGACGGTTTCGCCGCCAGCACCGCGCTGTCGCCGACCCTGGCCTTTGACAGCGCCCATCGCGGGAACCTGTCGGGCCGCTTCGCCAGCTTCACCAACGCCGCGCAGCCGATGCTGGGCAATGGCGCGTCGTTCCTGGCGCTGGCCGATGCAGGCCGTTATGGCGGTCTCACTTATGCGCCCACCAGCGATGCTCGTGTGCGTGCGGGCGTCAGCGCCTGGAATGGCCGTCTCGACAATGTGAGCTTTAATGCGCCGGCCGCCACGGGCATGGCCTTCGCCATCGATCAAAGCTCGGTCACCTCGGTTCTCGCGGGCGTATCGTGGAATCCCTCGGAGTGGGTGAGCCTGGGCCTCAACGCCGTCTCGTCCTATCGCCGCAACACGCCGCTCGCCTATGGCGCGGTGTCGCCGCTGGGCCAGACCGCCCGCACCCAGGCGGTGGAAGTGTCGGCCAGCTTCAATCTGGGCAATGACTGGGTGACCACCACCCATTTCGCGCAAGGCTTCACCCAGCTCAACCAGCGCAGCGGCGCGGCGGGCAGGAGCTTCGACAGCCAGGCCTATTCCATCACCATCGCCAAGCAGGGCGTGTTCGGCGACGACGTGCTGGGCTTCACGCTCAGCCGTCCTGCCTCCGGCATGATCGGCAGCTTCGCGGCCTTCAGCGCTGCGGATGATCTGCCGCCGATGATGATGGCCGCGGGCCGCAACGCCGCGCCGGAAACCGATCTGCAGATCGGCTATGTCACCAGCTTCCTGAATGGCCGTCTGGCGCTGCAGACCAACGCCGGTTACCAGCTCAATGCCCAGGGCCAGACCGGCACCACCGCTGTCTCGGTGCTTTCGCGCGCGAAGATCAACTTCTGAAGCGCGTTCTATTTCCCCTTATCGCCGCCGTTACGGTGCTTCTGCTGGGCACTGCGTTCTGGATTGTGCCGTCTAGCCTGCGCGTCACCGAGCATGCCCTTGCCGCAGACATGCCGGGCCTGAAGGGCTTCACCATCGCCGTGATCGCCGATCCGCATGCGGGCGGCCTTTTCATCGACGGGCGCAAGCTCGACGAGATCGTGACCCAGACCAACGCCACCAATCCTGACCTGGTGCTGCTGACGGGCGATTTCAACGGCGGCATGGCGCCTGCGGCCATGGCGCAGCGCCTGTCGCGGCTGCAGGCCCGCATGGGCGTCTATGCCGTGCTAGGCGATTCCGACTTACCGCAAGGCGATGACGCACCCGAGATCGCGCCCGCGCTGGAAAGAAACGGCATCTTTGTGCTACGCGGCCCCTACATCGTGCTGGGCACGGCGCAGGGCCCGGTTATCCTGACCGGCCTGAACCAAGGCGATGGCGGCCTGCGCCGCATTCCGCCCACCGGCACGGTTCTTTGCCTGTCTGCCACGGTTCCGGACATCGCCAACCTGCCGCCGCGCTGCGCCTTGACGGTGGCCGGCCCCCAGCATGCCGACCAATATGCGCTGCCGTTCCTACGCCCGGCGGCGATCCGGCGTGAAGGCGGCCGGGCGCTGTTCGTCAGCCCCGGCATCGGCACCAGCGGCGTTCCCGCCCGCCTGGGCGCTGCGCCCGAAATTTCGCTGCTGAACATCCAGTAGCGACGGGGCTTGCAGCCCGCTAAAACCGCATCACTTTTTCTGAAGGAAAGATCATGGCCGGCCCGCAATTCGTCGCGGAGCATCGGCCAGGAAAAGTGGCCCCCTTCAATTTGAAGAAGGCACTTTTCCGTCTGGCCGTGCGACCATCCAAAAAGGGTGGCAATTGCAGTGTTGGAAGCGCTTCGATAAAAGCCTTTTCGCGCACTGGTAGAGGACTGAACATGGCCGGCCCCCAATTCGTCTATTTCATGAAGGACCTGTCCAAGACCTATCCGGGCGGCAAGCAGGTTCTGAAGAATATCTACCTGTCCTTCTATCCCGGCGCGAAGATCGGCATTGTCGGCGTCAACGGCGCGGGCAAGTCGACCCTGATGAAGATCATGGCGGGTATGGACACCGAATATACCGGCGAGGCCTGGGCCGCCGATGGCGTGCGCATGGGCTATCTCAGCCAGGAACCGCAGCTCGATCCCACCAAAACGGTGCGAGAGAATGTGATGGAAGGCGTCGCTAAGAAGCAGGCGCTGGTGGACCGCTACAACGAGATCGCGTCGAACTATACCGACGAGACCGCCGACGAGATGGCGAAGCTGCAGGACGAGATCGAGGCCCAGGGCCTGTGGGATCTCGACAGCCAGGTGGACCAGGCGATGGACGCGCTGCGTTGCCCCGATGGCGATGCGGCGGTGGATACGCTGTCAGGCGGCGAGCGACGCCGCGTGGCGCTGTGCAAGCTGCTGCTGGATGCGCCCGATATCCTGCTGCTGGACGAACCCACCAACCATCTCGACGCCGAGTCGGTGCAATGGCTGGAATCGACGCTGAAGGATTACAAGGGCTGCATCATCCTGGTCACCCATGACCGCTATTTCCTCGACAACGTCACCGGCTGGATTCTAGAGCTGGATCGCGGCAAGGGCATTCCGCACGAAGGCAACTACACCTCTTTCCTGGAAGTGCAGGAAAAGCGCCTGAAGCAGGAATCCAGCGAGGAGCAGGCGCAGCAGCGCACGATCGCGCGCGAGCGCGAATGGATCAAGCAATCGCCCAAGGCGCGGCAGGCCAAGTCCAAGGCGCGCATCAACTCCTATGAGGAACTGGTCGCCAAGTCGCAGGAACAGCGCAGCGGCACCGCCACCATCATGATCCCCGTGGCCGAGCGGCTGGGCGACCTGGTGATCGAGGCGGAGAATCTCGCCAAGGGTTATGACGACCGCCTGCTCTACGAGAATGTGAACTTCAAGCTGCCGCCGGGCGGCATTGTCGGCGTCATCGGCGCCAACGGCGCGGGCAAGACGACCCTGTTCCGCATGCTCACGGGCCAGGAAACGCCCGATGCCGGCACCCTAAAAATCGGTTCCACGGTGCAGATCGGCTATGTCGATCAGAGCCGTGACAGCCTCGACCCCAACAAGACCGTGTATCAGGAGATTTCCGGTGGCACCGACTTCATCGAGTTCGGCAAGACCAAGATCAATGCGCGGGCCTATTGCGGGCACTTCGCCTTCAAGAGTGGCGATCAGCAGAAGAAGGTCGGTCAGCTGTCGGGCGGCGAGCGCAATCGCGTTCATCTGGCCAAGATGCTGCGCTCGGGCGCCAATCTGTTGCTGCTCGACGAACCCACAAACGATCTTGACGTCGATACGCTGCGGGCGCTGGAAAGCGCGCTAGAGGAATTCGCCGGCTGCGCCCTGATCATCAGCCATGATCGCTGGTTCCTGGACCGCATCGCCACCCACATGCTGGCCTTTGAAGGCGACAGCCAAGTGGAATGGTTCGAAGGCAACTTCCAGGACTATGAAGCGGACAAGAAGCGCCGTCTGGGCGTCGATGCCGACCAGCCGCATAAGATCAAGTACAAGCGCTTCACGCGCGCTTAGCTTTTTTTGCGAGCCGGTAAGGCGAGCTTAGAAAAGCTTGCGCCACGGAGCCCGCGTAGCGGGCGAGTGGGCGCCTAGGCGCTGTTCTTTTGCGTCGTGAGTTCGTCGCGCCTGCGCTCATGTGCTATTTGTACACATCGCTTGGCGCCCCTGCTCACGCCGCAAAATTCCTCGCGCCGAATTAGTGTGACTTCTCGTATCTAATGTCTTGCGCATGCGGCGGGTAGGGCGCGGCCTCGCGCTCTTCCGGCAGGCCGGATAGCGTGTTGGCGAAGCCGTGATTGACGTCGCGGTGATGCGCTTCGTCGGCTCGCACCACCAGCACGACATCGCGCAGGGTCGCACCTTCCGGCAGCTTCCAGTAATGCCGCGCGCAGGCGGTGGCGGTATCGGCGGCCTCACCGGCGCGGCAAGCGGCGGCATCGCGGCGCCGGCTGGGCGAGCCGCGACCGGTGGCGTTGTTTCCGCCTTTGGTCGACAAACTTCGTTCACGCAGATCTCCG
>CANFDA010000006.1 GCA_947445215.1 Alphaproteobacteria bacterium
CACCCGAAGCAGCAGCCACAGCACCGGCAGCGCCAACAGCCCCGTAAGGAGCCAGGGCGCGCCGAAACTGATCTGCGACAGCAACTCCATCTCTTACATCCCGCCGATGGCGCCATAGAGCGCAATCAGCGCCGCTTGCGGCGCATGATCGGTGCGATGTACGGTCGAGCTCCAGCCCAGCCGCGACGCGACCTGCACGATCATCTCGCCATGGGCGGTAAATTTGGCGCGATAGGCCGATTGCAGCCACTCGACCCGGCTGAAGATTTCGCTTTCGCGGCTGCCGCTTTCGAAGCGGGTGCGCCCGGCATAGGGAAATTCTTCCTCCGCTGGATCGATGATGCGCACCAGATGGCCTTTGACACCGGCGCGGGAGATGCGCCGTATCGCTTCTTCGGTTTCGGGATCGAGAAAGTCGCCGAACCAGACCAGCTGCGCCCCGCGCAGCACTGGTGCGGGCGGCGGGATGCCGCCATCGGCGCGCGGGACCATCAGCTTGCGGGCGATGCGGGTGAGCGAGAGTTTCGAGGCCGCCGCCGGATCGCCGCCCGCCCAATAGCCGACACGCTCACCGCCCCGGATCAGCAGCGACGTCAGCGCCAGCAGCAACAGATCGGCGCGCGCCTTCTTAGTCGGGACATCCTTAGCCGACGCGAAATCCATGTTGGCGCCGCCGTCGCGCCACAGCCACACCGTCTGCGCCGCTTCCCATTCACGCTCGCGGACATAGAGATGCTGCGACTTTGCGGATTGGCGCCAGTCGATGGCCGTCACCGGGTCCTGGGCGCGATAGCGGCGAAACTGCCAGAAGCTTTCGCCGGTGCCGGTGCGGCGGCGGCCATGCACGCCCAGACTTACGCTCGCAGCGAGATGGTCGGCCTGCACCAGCAGCGGCGGCAGGGTTGCGCTTAGGCCTTCGGCTTCATGCTGAAGCGTGGAACTCAAAGAAGACAACTCATAGGAGACCTTGGCAAAGCCTTTCAATGACGCTGGCCGTGGTCAGGCCTTCGGCGCGGGCGGTAAAGGACAATGCCATGCGATGGCGCAGCACCGGCCCAGCCAGGGCCACGACATCATCGGTGGACGGCGCGAAGCGTCCTTCCAGCAGGGCGCGGGCGCGCACCGCCAGTATCAGCGCCTGGCTAGCGCGCGGGCCGGGGCCCCAGGCGATGGCGCCCTCTTCAATAATAGCGGCATCGGCGCCGCCGCTGCCAGGGCGCGCGGCGCGCACCAGCTTGAGAATAGACTCCATGACCTTCTCGCCGACGGGCACGCGGCGCACCAGCGCCTGCGCTTCCACCAGTTGCTCGGGCCCGCAGACGCGGGTGGCGCGGGTTTCTTCACCCATGGTGGTGGCCAGGAGCATGCGGCGCTCGGCCTCCAGGCCGGGATAGTCGACATCGATCTGCAAAAGGAAACGGTCGAGCTGCGCTTCGGGCAGGGGATAGGTGCCTTCCTGCTCCAGCGGGTTCTGCGTCGCCAGCACATGAAAGGGATTCGGCAGGTCGTGGCGTACGCCCGCCACCGTGACATGCTTTTCCTGCATCGCCTGCAGCAGCGCCGACTGGGTACGAGGCGACGCGCGGTTGATTTCGTCGGCCATCAGCAATTCGGTGAAGACCGGCCCGCGGATGAAGCGGAAGGCGCGCGAACCGCCGGCGCATTCCTCCATCACTTCCGAGCCGGTGATGTCGGTGGGCATCAGGTCGGGAGTGAACTGGATGCGCGACGTATCCAGCCCCAGCACGATGCCTAGGCTTTCGACCAGCTTGGTCTTGGCCAGGCCTGGCACACCGATCAGCAGGCCGTGACCGCCCGCCAGCAGGGTAATGAGTGTCTGCTCGATCACCTCGTCCTGGCCGAAGATCACCGCCCCCAGCCCGGCTTTCACCTTGGTGAAGGTCTCGGCAGCTTCGAACAGGCGGGCGGCGGCATCCTTGCCGTCCGTCAGGTTCAGGATGTCGGCGTCGCTCATGGTGCCTTCTGGGTGCTTGGGCTTGCTGGAATTGCCCGTTTCGTCAAAATCCAAAGTCATGTTGCACCGTGGCCGGAGGGGGGACAACCCCGCCACCATCTGGATTAAATGCAAGGGAGAGCGTCGAAAAGGCGTAAATATGTCCGCTTCCCATCCCCCTTTCCCCGGTATCGCGTTTCGCCCCGAAACGCTCGCGGCCATGCTGGCCGCACGGCTGGCCCAGAGCCCGCCGGAAGGGGGCGGCCATGACGATTATCACCTTGATGACGCCGTGCCCCTGATCTTGGGCGGCACGCCGGCGGCGGTGCTGGTCCCCATCATCGCCCGCCCGGAACCCGCGCTGCTCTTCACCCGCCGGACGGAGCGGCTGGCGCGACATGCGGGGCAGGTGAGCTTTCCCGGTGGGCGGGTGAAGGCGCTGGATCGCTCGCCGCTGGAAACCGCCTTACGCGAAACCGCGGAGGAGATGGGCATAGCGCCATCCCAGGTCGTGGTGGCGGGCTATCTGCCGCGCTATCGCACCGGAACTGGCTTCGACATTCAGCCAGTCGTGGGCGTGCTGCCGCCGGAGCTGACGCTGACGCCCGATCCCGCCGAAGTGGCAGAAATCTTCGAGGCGCCGCTCGTCTTCTTTCGCGATGCGCGCAATCGCCGCCGCGAGACGCGTGAATGGAACGGGCAGAAGCGCAGCTTCTACACCTTCAGCCATGGCGGGCATGAGATCTGGGGGGGCGACAGCCGCCCTGATCATGGCGCTGGTGGCGCGGATTGATGGTATGGAAGCGTGATGCGTATCGATCCGACTAAACATGCGTGGATGAGCGCGCCGGAAACGGCGGCGGTGATGGCCGCGCTGGTGGAAGCGCGGTTTGTGGGCGGTGCCGTGCGCAACGCGATCCTGGGCGTGCCTGTGTCCGATATTGACATCGCCGTGCCGATGCCGCCATCCGAAGCGGTCACGCGGTTGTCGGCGGCGGGGATCAGGACCATCCCCACCGGAATCGAGTATGGCACCGTCACGGCGGTGATGGGGCCGCAGGCATTCGAAGTGACCAGCCTGCGCCGCGACGTCGAGACCGATGGCCGCCACGCCGTCATCGCCTTCACCGACGACTGGGCCGAGGATGCTGCGCGGCGCGATTTCACAATCAACGCGCTCTATGCCAGCGCCGAAGGCGAGATCTTTGATTATGCCACCGGCGTGGAAGATTTGATCGCGGGCCGCGTCCGCTTCATGGGTGATGCCGCCACCCGCATTGCCGAGGACTATCTGCGGGTACTGCGCTTGTTCCGCTTCCACGCCTGGTACGGTACGGCCGATATGGACGAAGCGGCGCTGCGCGCTGCTGCGGAGGCGAAAGACAAATTGGCCACCCTGTCGGCGGAGCGGGTGGCGAAGGAATTGCTACGGTTGCTGGAGGCCTGGCGGCCCGCGCCGGTGCTGCGGGTGATGGTAGCGACGGGCGTGCTGTCTGCCGTGTTGCCCGCGGCGCATGATCTGTCGCGGCTGGAGCGGCTCTGCGAACTGGATATCGAGAACATGCTGGCGCCCGACCCGGTTCTGCGGCTGGCGGCGCTGCTGACCGACAGCAAGGCGGCGACGCAGACCGGCGGAGTATTGAAGCTGTCACGGGCCGATCAGACGCGGCTGGTGGCGGCACTGGACGCATCAGAAAAGACCGCTTCCCATCTGAAGGCGGGCGATGTGCGCAAGCTGCTCTACCGACTGGGCGTGCCCACCTTCCGCGATCGTGTGCGGCTGGCCTGGGCGGCGGCGCCCAAATCTCAACCGGCACTGGCCTGGCGCACGCTGCTGGCGATGGCCGATACGTGGGGAAAGCCGCGCTTCTCGCTGACCGGCCGCGATGTGATTGATGCAGGCGTGACGGAAGGCGCGCGCGTGGGCGAGGTTCTGGCGACGCTGGAAACCGGCTGGGCAGAGGAAGATTTCGCCACGCCGGAAGAAACGCTGCGCGAACGTCTGGCTCAGCTGATCAAGGACAAATCCTGATGCTGAAGCTGGTAGAAAGTTTTTCGTTGGCGGGCGATCCGGCCAAGCCGAACGAAGACGCCTTTGGCGGCAGCGATCAGGCGGCCGTGGTGCTGGACGGCGCGACCATGCTGGGTGACGGGTTGATGCCGGGCCCCTCCGACGCGGCCTGGATCGCACAGTTCGGGGCACGGCGATTGATCGCGCATCTCAAGGACTGGGAGCCGAAAAAGGCGCTGAAGCTGGCGCTGGGCGATGTAGAGAAATCCTTCGGCGCCCTTCGCCGGGCCGAGCCCGAGGAATATTGGCAAGTGCCCGTCGCCTCGATGATGCTGTTTGTGGAAATACAGGCCAGCCTCCCCCTTAGCGCAAAGCGCGACAAGGGGGAGGTGGCCGTAGCTGGCTCTCGAGTCAGCGAAGGCCGGAGGGGGTTGGAATTCTTATACTTCGGCGACTGCGGCGCACTGGTTGAGCAGCCGGACGGATTGAAGATCATTGGTGAAACGCTGGACAAGCGCGCGGAGGAATCCGCACGCGCAGCCGCGCTGGCGAAGGAAAAGAATATTTCGCCCGCGTCAGGATTGTCGCGGCCCGAATTCATCGGCCACCTGCGCGCCGCCCGCAACCGGGTCAATAATGGCGGCAACTGGCTGTTCTCGCCCGACAAGCGCGCGGCCACCCATGCGCAGCGCCGGCTGGTAGCTGTGGAAAAGGGCGCATATCTACTGTTGGCGACGGACGGTTTCCTGTCGCTGGCGTCCGACTATGGCGCCTACGATGCTGCCGGATTGCTGGCAGCGGCGAAGACCAAGGGCCTGAAGGCGCTGGGCGACGAAATCCGCGCCATCGAAAACGCCGACATGCTGGGCGACAAATTCGCCCGCTTCAAGAAGAGTGACGATGCTACGGCCCTGCTTCTGACAGTGGAATAACCGCGTCTACAACAGACCAAAGAAGATCGGTCGGCCTTCCTGATATGCCGTCAGGAGTTCGGCTCCGCCTTTGTAGATCATATCCAGCGCGACATAGACTACGATTGCCAAACCGATATATGCGACCCAGCGATACTTCTCGAGCAGGCCCGCGATGTAGCTCGATGCCGCGCCCATCAACCCGATGGAGAGCAGCAGACCGATCACAAGCACGTCTATGTGATGGCGCGCCGCGCCCGCCACCGCCAGCACATTGTCCAGCGACATTGAAACGTCGGCGATCAGGATCTGCACCATCGCCTTCTTGACTGAGGCGCCCGCCTCGATGTGCGGCGCGATCTCATGCTTGCCGTGATTGGCAAGGTCGCGCCACATCCGGTAACAGACCCAGGCCAGCAGAAAGCCGCCGATAAAGAGTAGCCCGACGATCAACAGCAGCTGCACCGCCACCAGTGACAAGGCGATGCGCAGCACCACCGCCGCGATCAGGCCCAGCAGGATGACCTTCTTCCGCATTTGCACCGGCACGCGGGAGGCCGCCAGGCCGATCACCACGGCATTGTCGCCCGCCAGCAGCACATCAATCATCAGCACCTGGCCCAGTGCGAAGAGCCAGCTTGGATTGAAGATGTCGAACAAGGGAATCTCTCCGGGGATGACTAAAGCGGGTGGGGCCCAGTTTGCCTGAGCGCCTCGCCCAGCACCATTGCCGCCGCTTGCGTCACATTCAAGGCGCGGGCGGATGCCTGCATGGGAATCAGTAGCCGGGCGTCAGCGGCGTGATGGACCGCGTCGGGCACCCCGGCGCTCTCCCGCCCCAGCAGCAGGATATCGTCAGGGCGGAAGTTGAATTCCAGATAGGGCTGCGCGCCCTTGGTGGTCAGCAGGATCAAGCGCCCGGACGGGCGGTCGGCCTGGAAGCGCTCCCAGGAGGAAAAACGGCGCATTTCCGCCAGTTCGACGTAATCCATGCCCACCCGGCGCAGCGCCTTGTCGGTGAGCAGGAAGCCGCAGGGCTCGATAATGTCGACGCCCACTCCCAGGCAAGCCCCCAGCCGCAGCAGGGAACCCGTATTCTGCGGAATATCAGGCTCGAACAAGGCCAGACGCATCAAAACCACTCATGATTTATGGGATTGCTGCAAGGCACGGGCAGAAAAGGCATTTTCTGCGTCATCGTGCCGCAAGACCCCTGAAAAACGACTCTCTATTTTGCCGGTCCAGAAAAGCAAGATACCGGGGGGCAACGGCCACGGCGCGTCATCGCGTCATAACCTCTCTCAGTGCCCGGTGTGGCAATAGATTTAGCAAGTCAGTTCTGAAGGGTGATCCCAGTGGCAGGTACGACAAGTGACTCGGGCACGCGACGAGACTTTATCTATGTGGCGTCCGGCGCGATGGGCGCATTGGCCGTCGGTGCCGTCGCCTGGCCTCTGGTCCAGCAGATGAATCCCAGCGCTGCTGCGCTGGCGCTGGCCACCACCGAGCTGGACATCGGCACCATCCAGCCGGGCCAGCAGGTGATCATCAAGCATCGCGGCCAGCCGCTGTTCGTGCGCCGCCGCACGCCCACTGAGATCAAGTCGGCACAGTCCGTCAACGTGGCGTCGCTGCCCGACGGCCTGGCGCGCAACGCCGGCAAGGATGCTGCGCTGCCGGCCAGCGACGAGAACCGCGTCATCAAGACCGAGTGGCTGGTGGTCAGCGGCGTCTGCACCCATCTGGGCTGCACCCCGGCCGTGTCGACCGCCGCCGTGCTGCAAGGCGCACATGGCGGCTGGCTCTGCCATTGCCACGGTTCGGACTATGACACCTCGGGGCGCATCCGCTCTGGCCCCGCGCCGGAGAACCTGGCCGTCCCGGTCTATTCGTTCATGTCTGACACGCGCATCCAGGTCGGTTGAGGAGCACAAGAACAATGTCCGGTCCTTCGACCTACAATCCCAAGCCTGGTTTCGAGAAGTGGCTCGATCAGCGTCTGCCGCTGCCGCGCCTTATGCATGACACCATACTCACCTTCCCGACGCCCAGGAACCTTAATTTCTGGTACACGTTCGGCGGCATCCTGACCTTCTGCCTTGCCGTGCAGATCGTCACCGGCATCGTGCTGGCGATGCACTATGTCGCCAACGCCGAGCTGGCCTTCAACTCGGTAGAAAAGATCATGCGCGACGTCAACTATGGTTGGCTGATCCGCTACATCCACGCTAACGGCGCGTCGATGTTCTTCCTCGCCGTCTACATCCACATGTTCCGCGGCATCTATTACGGCTCGTACAAGGCGCCGCGCGAGATCATCTGGATCCTAGGCGTGCTGATCTACCTGCTGATGACCGCCACGGCCTTCTTCGGCTATGTGCTGCCCTGGGGCCAGATGTCCTTCTGGGGCGCCACCGTCATCACCAACCTGTTCAGCGCCATCCCGGTGATCGGCCCCGGCATCGCCACCTGGCTGTGGGGCGACTTCGCGGTGGGCGATCCCACCCTGAACCGCTTCTTCTCGCTGCACTACCTGCTGCCCTTCATCATCGCTGGCGTGGTTGGTCTGCACATCTGGGCGCTGCATGTGCCGGGCAACAACAACCCTCTGGGCATCGACGTGAAGACTCCGCAGGACACGGTGCCCTTCCACCCCTACTACACGATCAAGGACGCCTTCGTCCTGGTCCTGTTCGTGATCTTCTTCGCCAGCTTCGTCTTCTTCGAGCCGGAGTTCTTCAACGCGCCGGACAACAACATCCCGGCTAACCCGCTGGTGACGCCGGCGCACATCGTGCCGGAATGGTACCTGCTGCCCTTCTACGCGATGCTGCGCTCGATCCCCGACAAGCTCCTGGGCGTGCTTGTGATGGGCGCCGCCATCGTCTCGCTGGCGGTGCTGCCATGGACCGACACAAGCCGGGTGCGTTCCAACCGCTTCCGCCCGACCATGAAGTGGTTCTTCTGGATGTTCGTCGTGGCCTGCGTCGTGCTGGGCTATTGCGGCGCGCAGACGGTCGACGCGACCATCTTCGGTATCCCGGCGGTCTGGATCGCCCGCGTGGCGACGCTCTACTACTTCGCCTTCATCTTCCCGATCATGTTCTTTGTCGGGTTGTTCGAGACGCCGAAACCGCTTCCTGCGTCTATTGCCCAATCCGTGCTCGGCAAGTCCGAAGGCGGTGACAAGTGAGCCAGAACATGCGCCTTGCTCTTCGCATTTCCCTGGCGGCCGGTCTGGCCCTTGGCCTGGCCGCGCCGTCCTTCGCCGCGGAGGTTTCTACCCGCCGCGAGGACAAGCCAGCGCACTTCGAGTTCGAGACCCTGCTCGGCACCTATGACCGCGCGGCGCTGCAGCGTGGATATCAGGTCTACAAGGAAGTCTGCGCCGCCTGTCACAGTCTGAAGCGCATCGCCTTCCGCAACCTGACCGACGAGGGCGGCCCCGGCTTCTCCGTCCCCCAGGCGCGGGCGCTGGCCACCGCCACCCGGGTTGTCGCCGGTCCCAATGATGCGGGCGAGACCCACAATGACAGCGGCGAGCCGTTGACCCGCACCGGCATCCTGGCGGACTATTTCCCGCCGCCCTTCCCGAACGAGAACGCTGCCCGTACCGCCAATGGCGGCGCGCTGCCGCCGGACCTGTCGCTGTTCGTCAAGACGCGCCGTCACGGCGCGGCTTATGTCTATTCGATCCTCACGGGCTATGGCGAAAAGCCGCCGGCGGAAATCAAGGTGCCCGAAGGCAAGCACTTCAATCCCTGGTTCGAGGGCGGCTCGATCAGCATGCCCAAGCCGCTGAACGAGAATGGCATCACCTTCTCCGACGGCACCAAGGCCACCATCGACCAGCAGGCGCATGATGTGGTGACCTTCCTGGCCTGGGCCGCCGAGCCCAAGATGGAAGAGCGAAAGCGCATGGGTATCAGCGTGCTGCTGTTCCTGATCGCCTTCGCGGGCGTGCTTGGCCTGGCATACAAGCGGGTCAAGTCCGAGTATGCGCTGAAGTAAAACTGTCATCTCCGCGCGAGCGGTGAGTCTGCAAGCCGCGAGGTTTCCCCTTGCGGCTTGTTTGTTTGGCGCTCAGGCCCTCGCCTACGCTTGTCTGCTTTCGGGGGTGTGGTAGAACGCCCCGCAACCTCCGAGCCCTGAAAATCCATGGCCAAAACCGTCCTCGGCATCATCGGCGGCTCCGGCGTCTATGACATTAAAGGGCTGGAAAATGCCCGCTGGCAGGCCGTCAAAAGCCCCTGGGGCGAGCCCTCGGATCAGCTCCTGACCGGCACCCTGCAAGGCGTCGACATGGTCTTCCTGCCGCGCCATGGCCGCGGCCATATCCAGGCCCCCAGCAGCATCAACTACCGCGCCAATATCGACGCGCTGAAGCGCATCGGAGTCACCGATGTGATCTCGGTTTCGGCCTGCGGTTCGCTGAAGGAAGAGCTTCCGCCCGGCACCTTCCTGATGGCCGATCAGTTCATCGATCGCACCTTCGCCCGCGAGAAGAGCTTCTACGGTCCCGGCTTTGTCGCCCATCTGCCGATGGCGCATCCGGTCTGCCCGCGCCTGTCCGACGCCCTGACGCTGGCAGCGCGCGAGCAGAAGATCAGCCACGATCAGGGCGGTTCCTATATCTGCATCGAGGGGCCGCAATTTTCCACCCGCGCCGAAAGCGAGCTTTATCGTTCCTGGGGCTGCTCGGTGATCGGAATGACCGCCATGCCGGAAGCTAAGCTCGCGCGCGAGGCCGAGCTGCCCTACGCCATCGTCGCCATGGTGACCGATTATGATTGCTGGCACGACGATCATGACAGCGTCACGGTCGATGCCGTGATCGCGGTGATGAAGGGTAACGCCGCAAACGCCCGCAAACTGATCGCCGCCGTGGCGACCAAGCTGGAGCCGGAGCGCACGCCGTGCCCGCTGGGCGTGGAAACCATGTTGGACGTGGCTGTTATGACGGCGCCGGACAAGCGCGACCCCGCCCTGATGGCGAAACTCGATGCGGTCGCCGGCCGCGTCCTCAAGAAGTAGGCGGAGCAGCACCATGGATTTCAAGGACGCCATCCGCACCATCCCGAACTATCCCAAGGACGGGATCATGTTCCGGGACATCACCACCCTGCTGGGCAATCCGCGCACTTTCCGGCGCGCAGTGGATGAGCTAGTGCAGCCCTGGGCGGGCGGGCGTGTCGACAAGGTGGCTGGGCTGGAAGCGCGCGGCTTCATTCTGGGCGGCGCGGTGGCGCACCAGCTTTCCACGGGTTTCGTGCCGATTCGCAAGAAAGGCAAGCTACCCTTCAGCGTGATCGGCGAGGATTATGCGCTGGAATACGGCCAGGACCGGGTCGAGATTCACACCGACGCCATCAAGCCGGGTGACAACGTGCTGCTGATAGACGATTTGATCGCCACCGGCGGCACTGCACTGGCGGGCATCAAGCTGATGGAGCGGGCTGGCGCGAAAGTGATCGGCTGTTCTTTTGTCATCGACCTGCCGGAACTGGGCGGCGCCGACCGCCTGCGCGCCAGCGGCCATTCGGTGCATGCGTTGGTCGCGTTTGAGGGCTGCTGAGCTTGAAGCTGTATTCGAACACCGCCTCGCCATTTGGCCGCAAGGCCAAGGTCATCGCGCATGAACTCGATCTCAAGCTGGAGATCATCCGCACTCTGCCGACGCAGGATCCCGAGTTCCGCCGTGTCAATCCGCTGGGCAAGATCCCGGCGCTGGTGCTGGATGACGGCTCGGTGCTCTTCGACAGCCCAGTGATCTGCGAATATCTCAACGCCAAGGGCGGCGGGAAATTCTTCCCTGCCGACACGATCTGGAAGGCCGCCACCAACCGCTGGAAGTCGCTGGCGCTGCAGGCATTGGGCGACGGTATTTCCGACGCCGCCGTGGCCTGGCTGATGCTGGGGCGCGAGCCCGTGCCGCCGGAAGCCACGCGTACCCGCCAGCTGGCGGCGATCGAAGCGGGGCTGGATGCGGCGGAACGGGCGAAATTCAACGATCCCGTCACCATCGGCGAAATCAGCATCGCCTGCGCCATAGGCTATGTCGAATTCCGCCTGCCAGGCTTTGATTGGAAGAGTTCCCGCCCCAAATTGGCAGCATGGTATGCCGCCTTCGCGCAGCGGACTTCGATGCAGGCCACAGTTCCCGCGGCGCCTTGAGGTGACGGCATGAAAATTAACGGCAAGCACTATCGCTCCCTCTGGGCCATCGGCGATGACGCCTTCGGCATCATCGACCAGACCAAGCTGCCACATGCCTTCGCCACAATTACTATCCGCACGCCGGACGAGGCGGCGTATGCCATCAAATCGATGCAGACCCGCGGCGCACCGCTGATCGGCGCGGTGGGGGCCTATGGCCTGGCGCTGGCCGTGCGCACTGATGCCTCCGACGAGGCGATCCAGAAGATGCTGGAGATGCTGGCCGAAACCCGGCCCACCGCCATCAATTTGAAATGGGCGCTGTGGCGCATGCACGGCGCACTGCTGAACCAGCCGCATGCCAAGCGGTCCGCCTTGGCCTGGGAAGAGGCCAAGAGAATTGCAGACGAGGACGTGGCGATGAGCGAGGCCATCGGCGCCAACGGCCTGAACATCATCCAGGCCATCGCGGCGAAGAAGTCCGGTCAGACCGTCAACATCCTCACCCATTGTAACGCCGGCTGGCTGGCGACGGTGGATTACGGCACCGCGTTGGCGCCGATCTACATGGCGCATGATGCCGGCATCCCGCTCCATGTCTGGGTCGACGAAACCCGTCCCCGCAACCAGGGCGCGGCGCTGACCGCATTCGAGCTGGGCAGCCATGGCGTGCCGCATACCATCCTGGTGGACAATGCCGGCGGCCATTTCATGCAGGCCGGCAAAGTCGACATGGTGATCGTTGGCACCGACCGCGTCACCGCCAATGGCGACGTTGCCAACAAGATCGGCACCTATCTCAAGGCACTGGCGGCGAAGGACAACGACATTCCTTTCTATGTGGCGCTGCCGTCCTCGACCATCGACTGGACGCTGGAATCGGGCCGCGACATTCCCATCGAGGAACGCTCCTCTGGTGAAGTGCTGAAAATGTCCGGCCGCCTTCCCGATGGTTCCGTGACCATCGTGGAAATCGCCGCTCCCGGTTCCGGCGCGGCCAATCCCGGTTTCGATGTCACGCCGGCGCGGCTGGTCACAGGCTTCATCACCGAACGCGGTACTTGCGCCGCCACCCCCGAAAGCTTACGCAGCCTTTTTCCGGAAGAAAAGTAAGGGTTTCTCCACCATGCAGAGCAAATGGTCCGCTGAAGAAGCGAAGAAGTATGTCAGCGATTATGCTGCCAAGGGCGTAAACGAGGATGTGGCGCTGCGCACCTACACCACACGCCTGTTGGGCCGCGACCCGTCGATGGTGCTGCATGGCGGTGGCAATACGTCGGTGAAGACCACCGCGAAGGACATGCTGGGCCAGGTTGTGTCGGTGCTGCAGATCAAGGGTTCGGGATGGGACATGGGCGAGATCGAGCCCGCCGGTCTACCCGCCGTGCAGCTGGAGCCGCTGCGCAAGCTGCGCTTGCTGGACAAGCTGTCCGACGAGGACATGGTGAACTACCAGCGCATCAATCTGATGGATTCCACGTCGCCCAATCCCTCGGTGGAGGCGCTGCTGCACGCCTTCCTGCCGCACAAGTTTGTAGACCATGTACATTCGACCGCCGTGCTGGCGCTGACCGACCAGCCCGATGGCGAGGCGGTGGTGCGCGATGTTTATGGTGACCGCGTTGCCTACGTGCCCTACACCATTCCGGGCTTCGCACTGGCCAAGGCTGTGGCCGAAGTGTTCGACAAGCACCCCAAGGTGGAAGGCCTGGTGTTGCTGCAGCACGGCATCTTCTCCATGGGCGACACGGCCGAGCAGGCCTATAGCCGTATGATCGAGTTCGTCACGATGGCGGAAGAACGCCTGAAGCAGCAGCGCAAGACGCTGGTCGCGGCCACGTTGCCGACGGATTTGGCCAAGCTGCCGGAAATCGCGCCCATCCTGCGCGGCGCGGTGGCGATCGACAAGAACGCCAATGCGGGCAGCGCCAAGCGGCAGATCCTGGAATTCCGCAGCAATCCGGCGATCCTCGCTTATGTGAATGGCAAGGATGTCGCACGCTACAGTCAGGTTGGCGTCGTGACGCCCGACCACACCATCCGCACCAAGAACTGGCCGCTGCTGGTGCCCGCGCCGGAAGCCGGCAAGCTCGATGCCTGGACCGTCGAGGTGAAGGCAGCGGTGGACGCCTATGTGGCGCACTATCATTCTTACTTTGCCCGCAACAACGAGAAGTCGCCCGACAAGAAAAAGGAGCTCGACGCAGCTCCGCGCGTCATTCTGGTGCCGGGTATCGGCCTGTTCGGCATCGGTGCGACCTCGAAGGACGCCGCCATCGCCGCAGACATTGCCGAGAACACGGTGGCGGTGATCACCGATGCGGAAGCCATCGGCGAATACAAGTGCATCAGCGAATACGACATGTTCGAAGTCGAGTACTGGTCGCTGGAACAGGCCAAGCTGGGCAAGTCGAACGAGAAGGCGCTGGCCCGCCAGGTGGCGGTCGTCACCGGCGGTGGCTCGGGAATCGGACTCGCCACAGCCAAGGCGATGGCGAAACAGGGCGCCGAAGTCGCCGTGCTGGACCGCGATCCCGATGCTGCAAAAGCTGCTGCGAAGGTCATTGGCGGCAAGGCGCTGGGCATCGCCTGCGATGTCACCGATGCGGCCAGCGTCAAGTCCGCGTTCGACGCCGTGGTGTCGAAGTTCGGCGGCGTCGATATCGTGGTGTCGAATGCGGGCGCGGCCTGGCAGGGCACCATCGGCACGGTCGATGACGAGACCCTGCGCAAATCCTTCGAGCTGAATTTCTGGGCGCACCAGTCTGTAGCGCAGAACGCCACCCGCATCATGCTGGCACAGGGAACCTTCGGTTGCCTGCTATTCAATACGTCGAAGCAGGCCGTCAATCCGGGCAAGGATTTCGGACCCTATGGCCTGCCCAAGTCGGCCACCCTGTTCCTGGTCAAGCAGTATGCGCTGGATCACGGCAAGGACGGCATCCGCTCCAACGCCGTCAACGCCGACCGCATCCGCAGCGGCCTCCTGACGGACGAAATGGTGGCGGCGCGCTCCAAGGCACGCGGCGTCTCGGAAGGCGATTACATGGCGGGAAATTTGCTGAAGCGCGAAGTCACGGCCGACGATGTCGCCGATGCCTTTGTCTATCTCGCCACCGCGTCGAAGACGACCGCTGCCGTAGTCACCGTCGATGGCGGCAATATCGAGGCGTCGCTGCGGTAAGGGCGTCGGCGAGAACCGGAGCGACCAAAAAGGCGCTACGTATTGAACCGGAAGTGCATGACGTCGCCATCGGCGACGACATAATCTTTTCCTTCAAGCCGGAACTTGCCTGCCTCGCGCGCGCCAGCTTCGCCCTTGCCCGCGACATAGTCGGGATAGGCGATGGTCTCGGCGCGGATATAGCCCTTCTCGAAATCGGTGTGGATCACGCCCGCCGCCTGCGGGCCCTTGCTGCCCTTAGTCACGGTCCAGGCGCGGGCTTCCTTCGGGCCCACCGTGAAGAAGGTAAGCAGGCCCAGAAGCTCGTAACCGGCGCGGATCAGCTTGTTCAGGCCGGGCTCGTCCAGCCCCAGGGATTCCAGGAAGTCGCTGCGCTCGGCGGCGGGCATCTGGGCGATCTCTTCCTCGATCTTGGCCGAAATCACGACGCTGTGAGCGCCCTGCGATTTCGCCATCGTTTCGGCGCGGGCGGAAATGGAATTGCCCGTCGCCGCCGAACCTTCCTCGACATTCAGCACATACAGCACCGGTTTGGCCGTCATCAGGCCCAGCTGCGAATAGGGCGCGCGTTCTTCCGGCGCCAGCTCGGCGACCCGCGCGGGCTTGCCGTCGCGCAGCAGCAACAGCGCCTTGGTCATCAGGGCCAGCGCCTCCTTTGCTTCCTTTTCGCCGCTGTTAGCCTTCTTCTCCAGTGGCTTGACGCGCTTTTCCAGCGAATCTAGGTCGGCCAGCATCAGTTCGGTCTCGACGGTTTCCGCGTCGGCGTTGGGATCGATCTTGTTCTCGACATGGGTAATGTCGTCATCCTCGAAGCAGCGCAGCACATGCACCACCGCATCGACCTCGCGAATGTTGGCAAGGAACTGGTTGCCCAACCCTTCCCCCCTCGAGGCGCCGCGCACCAGGCCCGCGATATCAACGAAGGTGATGCGGGTGGGGATAATCTCCTGCGAACCGGCGATCTGCGCTAGCGTTTCCAGCCGCGGATCGGGTACCGCTACGTCGCCGACATTGGGCTCGATGGTGCAGAAGGGGTAATTGGCCGCCTGCGCCGCCGCCGTCTGGGTCAGGGCGTTGAACAGGGTGGACTTGCCGACATTGGGCAGGCCCACGATTCCGCATTTGAAACCCATCTACTCGTCTTCTTTCTTCTTTGGCTTGTCTGGTTTGGGCGTCGCCGTCAGCAGCGCCACCTTGCTCATGAAACCGGTATTGTCGTCCTTGGCCAGCAGTGGCGCAGCTTCCACCATCGCCATCACCAGCGGCTTCAGCCACCCAATCTCGTCGGCGCTGAAATTCTGCAGCACATGGCCGCTGACCTGGTCCTTTTCGCCCGGATGTCCGATGCCCAGCCGCACGCGGCGATAATCGGGCCCCAGCGTGGCGGTGATGGAGCGCAATCCGTTCTGGCCGGCATCGCCGCCGCCGGTCTTCACCTTCAGCTTGCCTGCGGCCAAGTCGATCTCGTCATGCACCACCACCAGCGCACCCAGCGGCAGCTTGAAGAAACGCAGCGCCGGGCCGACGCAATCGCCGGAGAGGTTCATGAAGGTCTGGGGTTTCAGAAGATACGTCTTGCGGCCACCCAGGCTGCCTTCCGACAGCAGGCCGTCGAACTTGCCTTTCCATGGTCCGAAACGATGCGCGGCGTGGATTTCGTCCAGCACGATGAAGCCGGCATTGTGCCGGTTCTTCGCATATTGCGAGCCAGGGTTTCCCAATCCAGCGATAAGGAGATGCGTCCCGGATGGATCTTTTGTCCCCCGGCTGCGTCGCTCGTCGCTCATGGACTTCTCGTCCACATCGCTTCTCGCTCCTGGCCGGAGGGCCAAAATCCCCTATCCGGGTGAGTTCTACTTCTTCGCCGCGGGCTTGGCAGCGGCAGCCGGAGCCTTGGCACCAGCGGCCGGAGCCTTCGCACCGGCGGCCGGAGCCTTCGCACCGGCGGCCGGGGCGGCAGCAGCGGCCGGCGCCGCTTCGGCGGCGGGGGCGTCGGCGCCGGAGGCGGCGGCCTTCTGTTCTTCACGCACCGTGCTCGAGGCGACGATGGAGGCAACAGTGAAGTCGCGGCCACGGATCACGGGCTTGGCGCCTTCCGGCAGGGTAACGGCCGAGATGTGCACGGTTTCGGCGATGTCCACCTTGGAGATGTCGACGACGATCTCGGTGGGAATATGGTCGGCCGGGCAGATCATCTCGATCTTGTGGCGCACGATGTTCAGCACGCCGCCCTTTTTCAGGCCGGGCGACTCGCCCTGGCCCTTGAAGTGCACGGGAATTTCGATGCGCACGGTGGCGCCCTGCGCCAGGCGCAGGAAGTCGACATGCACGGGGCGGTCGCTGACGGGGTCGAGCTGGACCTGGCGAGGGAGCACGCGGGTCTTCTTGCCGCCTTCGTTCAGCATCAGCAGGCTGGTCAGGAAGGCGCCCTTTTCAATGGCGCGTTCCAGCGAGCGGGCGTCCACGGTGATGGTCTGGGGTTCGCCCTCGCCGCCATAGATGATGGCGGGGACAAGGCCCTTCTGGCGGGCCTGATAGGCCGGGCCCTTGCCCTTGTTGGCACGGGACTCGAAAGCAAGTTCTTGAATCTGCGTCATTTTTCCGCTCTTCTGGTTTCCAGACGCCAAAGGGCACCCCGAAAAGACACGCGGTGTGTAGCGGATGGCCCCGGCAAAGACAACCGGGCTAAAGTCGGGCCAAAATGGAGGATAGCATGGAATATCTCGGCATACCGGCGGCGGCGCTGGCAGCATGGATGTTTGGCGCCTTCTGGAACACCAGCTTCAGCAAGCCCTGGCTGGCGGCCATCGAGATGAGCAAGGCCGAGGTCGAGAAGCGACCGCGCGTCTACAATCCCATGATCTTGTTGGTGCTTGCCGAACTCGTGCTGGCGGCGGGCCTGTCCTATGTGCTGGACCGCATGAGCGTGGTGGGTTGGCACTGGGGCGCGATGTGCGGCCTGATCATCGGCCTGTTTGTGGTGGGGCCGACGGTGGTGGTCAATTACATCTTCCCCGGCCGCAAGCCGATGCTGATGCTGCTCGATAGCGGACACTGGGTCTGTGTTCTCACCATCATGGGCGCGATACTGGGTTTTGTGTCTGGCTTGGGCCTTTAGGCCTAGTCAAACAGGCTGGAGACCGACGCTTCTTTGCTGATGCGCCGCATCGCTTCGCCAATCAGCGGGGCGATGGAAATCTGGCGGATATTGGGGCATTTGCGCACCTCATCGCCATGGGCGATAGAATCGCTCACCACCAGCGATTTCAGCTTGGAACTGCGGATGCGCTGCACCGCGCCGCCCGACAGCACGCCGTGGACGACATAGGCATAGACTTCGGTGGCGCCATTCGCCAGCAGTGCTTCGGCGGCGTTGCACAGGGTGCCGCCGGAATCCACGATGTCGTCCACCAGAACGCAGACCTGGCCTTCGACATGGCCGATGATGTTAATCACTTCGGATTCACCGGCGCGGTCGCGGCGCTTGTCCACGATGGCCAGGTCGCTGCCCAGCCGCTTGGCCAGGCTGCGGGCGCGCAGCACGCCGCCCACGTCAGGCGACACCACCATCGGATTCTTGTCGCCGATGTAATCCATGATGTCGCGGTGCATCACGGGCAGGGCGAAGAGATTGTCGGTGGGGATGTCGAAAAAGCCCTGGATCTGCCCGGCATGGAGATCGACGGTGAGAACGCGGTTGGCGCCCGCCTCGGTGATCAGATTGGCCACCAGCTTGGCGCTGATCGGCGTGCGCGGACCCACTTTGCGGTCCTGGCGGGCATAGCCAAAATAGGGGATCACGGCGGTAATGCGCCGTGCCGACGCGCGCCGCAGCGCGTCGATCATGATCAGCAATTCCATCAGATTGTCGTTGGTGGGATAGCTGGTGCTCTGAAGCACGAACATGTCCTCGCCGCGGACATTTTCCTGGATCTCGACGAAAATCTCCATGTCGGAGAAGCGGCGCACCGCGGCCTTGACGAAGGGCAGGCCCAGATACTGGCCGATGGCCTCGGCCAGGTGCGGGTTGGAATTGCCGGTAATGAGGCGCATGCCCCGCGAACCGTTATCGCCCATGTGCCCCCGCAACCCGTGTGACTTTGATGACGGGCTTTTAGCGGTTGGGCGTCTGAGTCGCCAGTCCTATTTCACCGCGCCGCACCCGCGCGGAAGTGCTTATTCTGTCAACAAAATCGCGGAGACTTCCCGGCCATAATCCGGCTCGCCCCGATGGGTGGTGCGGCGGAAGCTGAAATAGCCGTTCTCCGCCGGGTAGGTGCAGACGCCCATCGGCTCCACCGACGCCAGCTCCAGCGCCGCCAGCCGGGCTGCGACATAGGCTGCCAGGTCGAAGCGATAATGGCCTTCTTGGCCGCTGGGCACGAAGAATTTGCGCATCCGCAGGCCACCCTGTTCCAGGAAGCGGTCGCGGAAGTCGAAGCCGACCTCGTAATTCGTCTGGCTGATGCAGGGACCGATTGCAGCCGCGACGCGTGCGCGCGACGCGCCCAGCGATTCCATAGCGTCCACTGTGGCTTCCAGCACGCCCCCGAACGCACCCTTCCAGCCGGCATGGGCGGCGCCGATCACCCGGGCTTCGGCGTCGGCGAACAGGACGGGGGCGCAATCAGCAGTAAGGATGCCCAGGGCGATACCCGGCGTGGCGGTGGCCATGCCGTCGCCTTCGGGATGCTTTGCAGTGTCCCATCCTTCGCCCACCACATGAACGATGGGGCTGTGAATCTGCGCAAGGCTGACTAGCTTGGCGTCGGGCGCCAATGCCTCGGCAATGCGGCGGCGATTCTCGGTGATGGCGGCGCGGTCGTCCATGGAGCCGGGACCGCAATTGAGCAAAGCATAGAGACCGGTGGAAACGCCGCCATCGCGGCCGAAAAAGCCGTGCGCGATGCCTGGTAACGCCGAGAGCGTTTTCGCCTCAAGCCGGTTAATGCGCGGCTCCCACAGTTTCGAAGCCTGGCGCGTTGACGGCGGCGGGGGGCAGGAATGCCAGTGCCTTGAACAGAGTGCCCATCTTGTCCGGCGCCGTCAGGCGCTCCAGCGCGGCAGCCAGCTCCTGCGCGCTTGCTGGATTCTTCGCCGCCAGTCCCTGCGCCCTTGTGGCCATGCCCAGCGCGGTCAGCAACGCGCCCTGGCCTATGGGGCCATACACGCCCGCGCCGCCACGCTTGCCTGCCGCCGCCAGGGCGGTGAAATCGACATGGGCTGAGAGATCATGCGCGCCCGCCTCGGCTAGAATATCTGCGAATGCGTGGCCGCCCACCGCCTGCAGCGTCCCGGCGAAGCCGATAGCGTCGTAGCCGTAATCTACCAGCAGCGCCGCGCCGCCCTGAGCGGCGATCAGTCGGGCCATATCCTCCGCTAGCGCGATGGCCGATGGCGCGGTTTCATAGACACCGCCTTCCGGTGCCGCGGCGTAGGCTTGGGGAATGAGCGCGCCGGGTGCGGGTGTGGGCGCCAGCGCGAAGGCCAGCGCGCCGTCCTTCACCGTCACCATGCGCTCGCACCAGCCGCGAAGCGTCTTCACATACTGGCGGATTGGCAGAGCGTCGAAGAATTCGTTGGCGATCAGGAAGATGGGCCGCGCGGGGGGCGGATCGAACTGGCTTTGCCAGACGATGCCAGGATGGGACTTGAGCGCTTTCTGCTGCACGGCGCGGAGATGCGGGCTGGCTTCCACCATAACCACCGTGGCCTGTTTCAAAAAGTCTGGCGCGGCCTTCAATGTCCGCAACATGTCGGCCATCAGCGTGCCCCGCCCGGGCCCCAGTTCCACCAGCAGTGGATGGTGCGGACGGCCCTGATCGTCCCAGGCCTGCGCAAGCCACAGGCCCAGAATCTCGCCGAACATCTGGCTGATCTCCGGCGCGGTGATGAAGTCGCCTTTTGCGCCAAAAGGATCGCGGGTGGCGTAATAGCCGCCTTCCGGCTCATGCAGCGCGATGGTCATGAACTGCGCCACGCCGATCGGGCCTTGCGCCGCGATCAGATCGGCAAGGCGTGTCTTGAGGCTCATGCTGCTTTCGGCTTCAGCGCCGCGCGCAGCAGCAGCGCCCCGGCCACCCAGGTCACCAGCGACAGCGCCATGCCCATGGTGAGGAAGCCGAGGAAAGGCGCGTCGGGTTCGCGGAAGAACTCGACCACAAAGCGGAACAGGCCGTAGCCGAAGAAGAAGATCGCCGCCAGCAGGCCGGGCCGCCGGTGCCAGACATGAAAGGCCAGTTGCAGGATGATGAACAGCAAAACGCCTTCCAGCGCCGCCTCATAGAGCTGGCTGGGATGGCGCGGCAGCAGGCCCGCCGGGCAGACATTGCCATAGACGGCGGGGAAGTGCGGGCTGCAGAAGATCATGCCCCAGGGCACGTCGGTGACACGGCCCCACAATTCGCCATTCACGAAATTGGCCATCCGTCCAAAGAACAGACCGATGGGTGCGAAGATCGCGATCAGGTCCGCAATTGCGAGCAGGTTCAGCTTGCGCTTGCGGCAGAACAGCCAGACCGAGACCATCACGCCGATCAGCCCGCCATGGAAGGACATGCCGCGCAGCTGCGGCACGAGGCCGTTCCATTCCGCGATCAGCCGCCAGGGCCGCACCAGGAAATCGCCGGGCAGCCCGTTGCAGGTGCCGCCCGCATCTGGAGTAACGCTGCAAAGGATGATGCCGTAGAACAGGTCCCAGCCCAAGCGGCCACCCACGATCACGCCCAGCGTCGCCCAGGCCACCAGGTCGCCGATATCGTCCTCAGTGGCGGGGGGCGCACCGTTGAAGGGCGGCGTGGCCCACAGGCGCTGGCGGCGCAGCGTCCTCACGATCCCCCACCAGGCCAGCACCAGGCCGGCGACATAGGCCATGGCATACCAGTGGAGCTGCACCGGCCCCAGGCGGAGCAGCACCGGGTCGATGGCGGGGAACGGCAGGGCGGCTTCGATCATGCGGGGTAACGTGCGGCTTCGGGCATTTAAGTCAAGTCAAGTTGCGGTATAACGCGGGGCAAGGAGATCATCATGGCGCAGACCGACAATCCCTTTCTCGATGGCGTGGCACGCGCCTTCACAGACGCCGCCGGCATGGCCCAGGGCCTGCGCGCCGAGATCGATACTTTCGTGAAGCAGCGGCTGGAGCGGCTGGTGGCTGACATGGATTTCGTTCCCCGCGAGGAGTTCGAGGCGGTGAAGGCCATGGCGGCCAAGGCCCGTGAGGAGAACGAATGTCTTACCGCGCGGCTGGCGGCGCTGGAAAGCAAGCAAGGCTAATTCACACTGGCGCGGCGGTTCAGAAGCCCGCATCATTTTGGCAGCACTTCATACATGCGGGCTTCTGAACCAGAGCCGCACCAGATCAATAAGTTGGCCAGCGACTTTCGATTCCGAAGCCTGTATCCGAATCCGCCGAAGCACTAACAGGCTTCGGAATCAGACGCCGGCTTTCAAGCCGTTTCGCTGTGGGTGAATCAATCCGCCGCAGGGGGCATTCACGAACCTGTGGAATCTTTCGCCGCGCCGGGGATGACGACCCCCAGTCTCTTGTCTTCCCAAAATCTTGTGCCAGTTTGGTTCGCAACTGCTTCGTTTGGTGTTGCAGGGACCAGGAACAGCGGCGCATGAGCTTACCCCATTTCGATGAACCCCAGACCGTGCTGCACCCGCTCGACCTGCTCGAGCGCGCGGTGGAAGCCAATGGCTGGGCCTTTGAGCGCTCGGAGCGCGACGAACTGAACCTGTCTGTGGCTGGCCGCTGGAGCGACCATCATTTCAGCTTCGTCTGGCGCGAGGATCTGAAGTCGCTGCACCTCTCCACCGCCTTCGACATGCGTATCACCGATGGCGTGCGCCGCCAGAACATCTCCGACCTGCTAATGTATGTAAACGCCAAGCTGTGGATCGGCCATTTCGATCTGTGGCCGCAGGACGGCACCATCGTTTTCCGCCATGCCATGATCTTTCCGGATGCCGAGGCCAGCGCGCAGCAATGCGAGGCGCTGCTCAATCTGGCGCTGGAAGCCTGCGAGCATTACTATCCCGCCTTCCAGTTCGTGCTCTGGGGCGGCAAGAGCGCCGAAGACGCGGTGGCGTCGGCGGTGCTCGAATGCCAGGGACAGGCGTGAGCCCGCGCGCGGAGAAGCTGCGCAATCAAACAAGTGTTCTGCTCATCGGTGCGGGCCGCATGGGCTCGGCATTGCTGAAGGGCTGGCGCAACAACGGCGTCAAATCCATCATCGTGGTCGAGCCCAACCCGTCGGCGGATATCAAGGCGCTCGCCAGGGCGAAGGCCATCGCGCTGGTCGATACGCCATCGCAGGTCAGCGCCAACTTCGATGCCTGCATCGTGGCGATCAAGCCGCAGGTACTGAAGGGCGAAGCCGTCGCGCTGGCGGAGATCGCCAAGACCTCGCTGATGATCTCCATCGCGGCGGGGACTTCCATCGCGGTGCTGCGCAAGGCGTGGGGGCCGAAGGCGCGCATCATCCGCGCCATGCCCAACACGCCAGGGGCCATCGGCCGCGGCATTACTGGCCTTACCGCCGCCAAGGGCGTCAGCACCTCCGACAAGAAGACAGCCGATACGCTGCTGGCGGCGCTGGGCCAGACATTGTGGGTGAAAAGCGAGGCGCAGATCGACAGCGTCACGGCGCTGTCAGGTTCGGGACCCGCCTATGTCTTTCATCTGGTCGAGGCCATGACGCAGGCGGGCATCGCCATCGGCCTTTCGAACCCGGATTCGGAGAAGCTAGCCCGCGCCACCGTGGCGGGGGCAGGTGCGCTGCTGGACGCCGACAAGGCCGCCGCCGCTGACCTGCGCGTGGCCGTCACCAGCCCCGGCGGCACCACCGAGGCGGCGCTGAGGGTGTTGATGCCCGAATTGCCGAAACTGATGACCCGCGCCCTGAAAGCCGCCAAAAAGCGCGCGCAAGAGTTGCGCTGAGGGAACTTTCCGGCTGCTGGCGGCTTACCCACGGGAACTCTTCGGAGAAAAACGCCATGCGAACCATCCTCAAATATCTTTGCCTCGTCTGCGTCACTTCCCTGCTGGCAGCTTGCGGCGAAAGTGGCGGCAGTACCAGCATGAAGGGCCAGGTTCTGGAAAAGGTGCAGAGCCCCGATGGCCTGGTCGCGGCCACCTCCACCCGTGAGGCCGGAGATGAAGACACGCCCGCCAGCTACCGCGTCTATATCGAGAAATCCCGCGACCCCGCCCAGGCGGTGGAAGTGATGGAGGCGGATCGCAGCGACGCCCCGCGCCTGCGCTGGCTGGGACCTGGTGACCTGCAGATCGCCATGGAGTGCGGCCAGATTCACCACTTCGCGAATTTCGCCGATGTCTGGTCCGCGGGTGAAAGCAAGGAGAAGGCCGACCAGGTTTTAATGCTGTTGGACAATCAGGACGTCTGCCCGGTGAGCGGCGAAGCAGCGCCTGCCGCAGCACCCGCCAATCCTTAAAGCTAGACTGGAAGCCTGATCGTCGCCCGCAGCCCGCCCAGTGGCGAGCTACCCAGAAAGATGTCGCCGCCATGGGCGCGGGCGACGTCGCGAGCAATCGCAAGTCCCAATCCCGAACCGCCGGTTTGCAGGTTGCGGCCTTCGTCCAGGCGATGAAAGGGGCGAAAGGCTTCTTCATGCCGCGCTTCGGGGATGCCGGGCCCGTCATCCTCGACTGTGATCTCCACCAGCCGCGTGTCGCGTGTCAGCGTCACGTTGACATGACGGCCATGCTTGAGGGCGTTGTCGATCAGGTTGGACAGGCAGCGTTTAAGCGACGCGGGCTTGACACTCACCAGGTCGCTGCCAGGCGCGGTGACGCGCAGCCATTCCGCACCGGCGCGGCGCGCCCGTGCGATGCCATCGGCGGTATCGCGCACCAGCGCCGCCAGGTCGGTCCGCTGCGAATCCTCACCGCCTTCGCCGCGGGCGAAAGCGAGATACTCGTCCAGCATGTGCTCCATCTCGGCGATGTCGGCATTCAGCGCTTCATTGTCGTCGTTGGCGGGCATCATCGCCAGCGCCAGCTTCATGCGGGTCAGCGGTGTCTTGAGGTCGTGGCTGACGCCCGCTAGCATCTCGGTCCGTTGGCTGACATGGCGCTCGATACGTTCGCGCATAGTGATGAAGGCCTGGGCGGCGCGGCGAACCTCGGTGGCGCCATAGGGCTTGAAGTCCGGTACGGCGCGGCCCTTACCGAAGGCTTCGGCGGCGCGGGCCAGCTTCTCGATCGGGCGCACTTGGCCGCGGAGGAATAGCACCGCGATGGCGATCAACAGCAGTGAGGAGCCGGTCATCCAGGCGATGAAGAGATGCGGCTGGCCGATGGTGACGCGGTCGCGCGGCACCAGGATATCCAGCACGCCGCCGCGCACATCGGTGCGGATGACGAAATCTTCGCCGCTGCGGCCGGTGACAAAATGGCGTCGCGTTCCGATTTCCTGCGCCATCACTTCATCCAGCGCGCGGTCAATGGTGCTGCGCTGATCCACGGGCGGCGGCGTTACTTTCTCGCCGGCATAAAAGCGGATGCGGTAGCGCAATTGCTGCTGCGCCAGCGCACGCACGCGTTCGCGCTCGCCAGGGGGTGTGCTGTCTTCCAGCGCCACCAGCAGTGCCACATCGGCAGCAACGTCGGTGGCCAGGGCGCGTGTGCTGGTCTCCAGGCTGCGTTCGAAGAAAACATAGGAGAGAATGGCGATCAGCAGCAGGATCGGCGCGATGATGATGATCAGCGAACGCCAGAACAGGCCGCGCGGCAAAACCTGCTTGATGTACTGCCAGAGACTGATCACCGGTCAGGCACCAGCATGTATCCGACGCCGCGCACTGTTTGGAGATAGAGCGGCAGCTTGGGATCGTCCTCGATCTTGCGGCGCAGGCGCGTCACCTGCACGTCGATGGAGCGTTCCAGCGCCACGTTCAGCCGCTTGCAGAGATCGGCGCGGGAGAAGGGCCGCCCGGCATGAGCGGTGAAGAGCTGCAGCATTGCTGCCTCTGCGCCCGTGAGTTTCACCGGCTTGCCGTCCCGCAACAGCCGCCCGCCTTCGGGATCGAACAGGGCTGCGCCCATTTTCACCGGTTCGGCGACCGGGCGCGGTGCAGCAGCGGCGGTGCGGCGCAGCAGTGCGTTGATCCGCAGCACCAGCTCACGGGGCTCGAACGGCTTGGCCAGATAATCGTCGGCGCCGCGCTCCAGCCCCTCGATGCGGTCGGAGGTCTCGCCGCGCGCCGTCAGCATCAGGATGGGAACAGAGGAACTACGGCGCAGATCGCGCGCGAAATCCAGCCCGGATTCGCCGGGCATCATCACGTCCAGCACTAGCAGGTCGAATCCCATATTGGCCATCAGTGCACGCGCTTCGGCCGCGCCGGCGGCGGCGCTGACCCGGTAGCCATTGGTGGCGAGATAGCGTTGCAGCAGGGCGCGCAGTCGATCGTCGTCGTCAACGACCAGAAGATGCGGATCGGCCAGGGGGGCGTTCATGGCTGCCATGCCCGGAACCGATGCCAAAACCCATTGGCCGGCCTTGCCGTTTTCGTCTCCGCCATGCTGCAATACGTAAAGCCCGGACCGGGGCGGGGGCAAGCCCCACCGCTCCGCGGGCCCAAAGAACAGTCGAGGGAATAAGGAAGCGTGGTATGGCCGGTGTGATCCCCTTTGACCAGCGCGATGGCGTCATCTGGAAGGATGGCAAACTGGTGCCCTGGAAGGACGCCACGACCCATGTGCTGACCCATGGCCTGCATTATGGCTCCTGCGTCTTCGAGGGGCAGCGCATGTATAACGGCACCATCTACAAGCTGAAGGAACATACCGAGCGGCTGCTTGCCTCGGCCGAGACGCTGGGCATGAAGATTCCCTTCACCCGGGTGGAGATCAACCAGGCCTGCATCGATGTCTGCAAGGCCAACAACATCGTCGATGGCTATCTGCGCCCCGTCGCCTTTCGCGGCAGCGAGATGATGGCCGTGTCGGCCCAGACCACCACCATCCATGTCGCCATCGCCACCTGGGCCTGGCCGTCTTATTTCAGCTCGACGGAGAAGCTCAAAGGCATTCGCCTCGACATCGCCCGCTACAAGCGGCCCTCGCCGGAAACCGAGCCGGTGCATGCCAAGGCGGCCGGCCTCTACATGATCTGCACGCTCTGCAAGCACGAGGCCGAGGCCAAGGGCTATGCCGACGCCATGTTCTACGATTATCGTGGCTATGTCAGCGAGGCGACCGGCGCCAATGTCTTCTTCATAAAAGATGGCGAGATTCACACGCCTATACCGGATTGCTTTCTCAATGGCCTCACACGCCAGTCGGTGATCCGCATCGCCAAGGAACGCCAGATCAAGGTGATCGAGCGCCACATACTGCCGGAAGAAATGAGCAGATTCAGCGAATGCTTCCTCACCGGCTCGGCGGCGGAAGTGACGCCGGTGCGAGAAATCGGGCCTTATACCTTCACACCCGGCACGCTCACAGAGCAGCTGATGACCGCCTATGCTGACGAAGTGCGCGGCGTTGTGGCCCCTAAAGTCAAATTGGATAGCGTTATATAGCCCGCAGATCCATGAAGTGGTGAGTACCGATTTGGCAAAAATCTCTTACGTTGCCTTCTGATGAACTGACATTCGATCTAGATAGTAAAAGTGTGCAGATCGAAATTCGGCTTGCGCTCAAGTCACAGAATGTTTTCAGCACAAAGGCGACGCTTAACAAATTGCTCGCGAGTCTCAAAGCTAATGGCGATAAAATTTATGGACGTCGCTATGAACAGGTGGATGAGGATGGCTAGTATGTTTGGTGGCGATGTTGCAGAGCTTCTACTGAGTTGAGGGCTGCCCTCTGGGCGTTCGGAAACATCATAGATAGTACGGATGAAGACTGGGCTCATGTCCGCATCCTTTCTGCGCTAAACATATTGCAGACACCCAGCGATCAGTAAGGTCAGGAAAGCTCAGAGTTTCTATGTCTTCCAGCGAGCAGTGGCGTCGTCGTCACTGGATCGTGCTTCGACCCAGGCTAATCCGCCTTCCCGCGTCTTTTCTTTCTAGAAGGGTGCGCGCGTCTTCAAATAGTCCATCAGGAATTCGCAGGCTGCGAAGGCGTCTGCGCGATGGCCCGATGCCGCGGCCACCAGCAGGATGGGATCGCCCAGCTTCAGGGCGCCAACCCGATGGATCACAATGACGCCTGTCAGTGCCCAGCGCACCGCGGCTTCCGCCGCAATACGCGCAATCTCGGGTTCGGTCATGCCGGGATAATGTTCCAGCGTCAGGCTTGTCAGGCCATCCTCGGCCCGGACATGGCCTGTGAAGCTGGCCGCCGCGCCGGTGACGCCGTTGGCCGCCAGGGCTGCGATTTCCGCGTTTAGGTCTAACGGTGTCTTCTGGATGACGATCCGGCTGCGCATCTCAGCCTCCCGTCACCGGCGGAAAGAAGGCCACTTCGTCGCCATCGGCCAGTGCTGCATCCAGCCCGGCATGGTGCTGGTTCACGGCGACGCGGATGCGGTCTTCCTCGGCAAAGGCGCGGGCGTATTTCTCGTCGCGGCCTTTCATGGTTGCAATCAAACCGCGCACATCACGCACGCCTTGTGGCAAGGCCATCTCCTCTTCGCCGGTGCCGTTGATCTGCCGCACCCAGGCGAAATATACGAGCGTCACGGCTTCAAGCCTCGAGGGTTGGTGTCGATATGGGCCATGCCGTTGCGGAAATAGATCACGCCGGTATAGACGGTCAGTGCGGCGGCGACCCACAGCAGGATGAAGGCGATCACTTCATAGGTGGCGCCGGGCATGCCAGGCACGATCCGGTGTGCCAGCGGCGTCAGCAGCATGGCGCCGATCGCCACCATCTGCACGGCGGTCTTGAACTTGGCGATGGCTGTCACAGGCATGCTGACCCGTGTTCCCGCCAGGAATTCGCGCAGGCCCGAGACCAGGATCTCGCGTGACAGGATGATGATGGCAGGCACCAGCTTGAGCAGGCTGAGCATGCCATTGGATTTCACTTCGGTGAAAAACGTCCCTTCCGCCACCAGCATCATCAGCGCCACCGCCACCAGCACCTTGTCGGCGATGGGGTCCAGCATGCGGCCGAAATCCGATCCGGCATTGAGCTTGCGCGCGGCGAAGCCGTCCAGCCAGTCGCTGGCCCCGGCAATGGCGAAGATCATAAAGGCGAAAATGCGGGCTGCATCCCCCGGCATCACGAAGGCGATGGCGAAGACGGGCACCAGCAGGATACGTAGGATGGTGATGACATTTGGCAGGGCGAGCATGCGCCGACCTTAGAACGGCGCGCGTCGAGCCGTCACCCGCCTGGATGAAAGAAATCGAAGATTTTCTTAGCCAATGTGGCGCTGACGCCCTCCACCGAGGAGAGGTCGGTCAGATTGGCCGCCGACACCGCCTTGGCCGAGCCGAAATGCTTCAACAGCGAACGTTTCCGGGCCGCGCCGATGCCGCGGATCTCGTCCAGCGGGTTGGCGCCGATGGCCGCACTACGCTTCTTGCGATGGCCGCCAATGGCGAAACGGTGCGCTTCGTCACGCAACCGTTGCAGATAATAGAGAACGGGGCTCTTCAAATCGAGCCGGAAGGGCTCCTTGCCCGGCAAGTAGAAATGCTCGCGGCCCGCATCGCGGTCATGGCCCTTGGAGATGGAGGCAAGGGCAACATCCTCCACGCCCAGGTCGGCAAAGACCTGGCAGGCGACGGACAACTGCCCCAGTCCGCCATCGATCAGCACCAGGTCGGGCCGCCGCCACTTCTCGTTGGGCGGCACTTCCGCTTCCTCCTTTACCAGCCGGGCGAAGCGGCGGCTCAGGACTTCGCGCATCATGGCGTAGTCGTCGCCCGGCGTCAGGTCGGCGGATTTGATGTTGAACTTGCGATAATGCGCCTTCTCGAAGCCTTCCGGCCCGGCGACGATGAAAGCGCCAAGCGCATGCGCACCCTGGATGTGGGAATTGTCATAGACCTCGATTCGGCGCGGCGGTGTATCAAGACCGAAGGCGTCGGCCACGCCTTCCAGCAATTGCGCTTGGGCGCTGTTCTCAGCCATGCGGCGGCCCAATTGCTCGCGGGCATTGGTAAGGGCGTGCTCCATGATCTGCTGTTTCTCGCCCCGCAGCGGCACGGCGATCTCGACCTTGTGGCCGGCGCTGCTGGCAAGCGCCTCGGCCATCAAACCTGCCTCCTTCATCTCGTGCGAAACCAGCAGCAGGCGCGGCGCGGTGCGTTCGTCATAGAACTGGCCGATGAAGGATTTCAGAACTTCCTCCGGCTTCATGTCGAAGGGCATATTCGGGAAATAAGGCTTGTTGCCCCAGTTCTGTCCGGCGCGGAAGAAGAAGACCTGGATGCAGGTCTGGCCGCCTTCGACATGCAGGGCGAAGAGATCGGCCTCGTCGAAACTCGCGGGATTGACGCCCTGGCTCGACTGGATGTGGCTCATGGCGCGCAGCCGGTCGCGCAGCTTGGCGGCGCGTTCGAACTCCATCGCCTCGGCCGCCTGGTCCATTTCCGCCAACATGGCTTTCTGCACGGCGCTGCTCTTGCCGGAGAGGAAATTCTCCGCCCCCTGCACCAGTGCGTTGTAGCCGCTCGCGTCGATGCGCTGGACGCAGGGCGCGCTGCATCGCTTGATCTGGAACAGCAGGCAGGGCCGGGTGCGGCTGTCGAACACCGAATCCGAACAGGAGCGCAGCAGGAAGGCGCGTTGCAGCGTATTGAGGGTGCGCGTCACCGCGCCCGCTGAGGCGAAGGGACCGTAATAGACCCCCTTGGTGCTCTTGGCGCCGCGATGCTTGAGCAGCTGCGGATAGGGGTGATCTTCCCGCAACAGGATATTGGGGAAGCTCTTGTCGTCGCGATAGGAGACGTTGTAGCGCGGCTTGAGCCGCTTGATCAGGTTAGATTCCAGAAGCAGCGCCTCGGTTTCCGAAGCGGTGGTGACGAACAGCATTTCCGCCGTCTCGAAGATCATGCGGGTGAGGCGATCGCTATGGACTCGGCCGGTGGCGTAAGCGGTGACGCGCTTCTTCAGGCTCTTGGCCTTGCCGACATAAAGCACGTCGCCGGTAGCACTCAGCATGCGATAGACGCCCGGCGCGTCGGGCAGGGTCTTAAGATAGGCCTGGATGCGGGCAGCCCCGGTCAGGGGTTCGGAACTCATGCCGCCAATATATTATCGGGTGCGTTCAATTTCGATACCCACGCTCTCCGCAGCGGTCAAAGCTTCCAGCTTCTCCACCCTTACCCGCACGGTGCGCACCCGGACATCCTCGAAGCAGGTGGAGGCGATGCGCTCGGCCAGGGTTTCGGCCAGGCGGACATGGCCTTCGGCGATGATGGCGCGGATGCGCTTCTCGATCACGTGATAGTCGACCACATTCTCCAGCATATCCTGCGCATCGGCGATGTCGTCGGTGGCAAGGTCGAGATTGATCCGCACCTGTTGGGTGCGGCCTTCCTCGTTGCGATAGACGCCGATATGGGCCGGCAGTTCCAGGTTGCGGATGAAGACATGGCGGGTGCCATGCGTAGCGCTTGCAATATAGTCGCTCATTCGTGCCCTGCCGTGTCGGGGGTCTGCCAAATCAGATGCTGGCCTCCATCCACCGCGATCATCTGGCCGGTGACCGACGGCGCGCCCAGCAGGTAGCGAATAGCGGCGCAGATATCGGCGGGATCGGCGCCATGGCCCAGCAGGGTGGCATCGCACTGGCGGTCGAAATCCTCCACCGACTGGCGGGCATTGCGCAGCACCGGGCCGGGGCCGACGGCGTTGACGCGGATGCGCGGCGCCATGCCCTGCGCCAGCGTCGTGGTCAGCCAGTGCAATCCCGCCTTGGACAAGCTGTAGGACAGGAATTGCGGATTGGGCTTCAGCACTCGCTGGTCGATGATGTTGATGATGCTGCCAGCCGCGCCATCCGGCAGTTGCGCCGCGAAAGCCTGCGACAGCACCAGCGGGCTGCGCAGATTCACTTCGATGTGCGTGTCCCAACTGGCGCGCGTGGCGCTTTTCCAATCGTCATTCTCGAAGATGGAAGCAGAGTTGATCAGGGCCGTGAGAGGCCCGATGGCGGCGGCGGCGCGTGCCACCAGCGTCTGGTTCTGGGCTTCCTCGGCCAGGTCGGCTTGCAGCAGCGCCACCTTCACGCCCTGCGCCCGCAAGGCATCGGCGGCGCTTGTCGCATCGGCAGCGCTAGTATTGTAGTGCAGCGCCACGTTCCAGCCTGCGGCAGCCAGGTCGAGAGCGATGGCGCGCCCCAGCCGCTTCGCCGCGCCGGTGACAAGGACGTTTCTCATGCCCCTATCCCCCGGTTTGGGAGGGGCATTTCCAGGAAACGTGCGGGCAAAACGGTACCAAATTTCGCACCCTCCCCCCTTTGTCCCCGCGTGGTTTGCCGCCCGTGATCCGGGCACGAATATGATTCTTCAAACGTCATGACGTCATTCTGCCATGGACGGATGGGGATAGGCAGGGGCATAGCAGGGCGGCGCGCCGTTTCTGCGGCGCCGGTCAGCCGACAAACCCGACCAGCTTCTTGGTTTCCGCCACGATGGGCGCGGCGATGGCGCGGGCGCGGGCCGAGCCATCGCGCAGGATGCGGTCGATCTGCGCCGGATCGGCCAGCATGCGGCGCATCTCGCTCGCGACGGGCGACAGCTTGGCGACGGTGAGATCGGCCAGCGTGTTCTTGAATTCGGAAAACTGCTTGCCCGCGAAATCCGGGATCACGTCTTCCAGCTTTCGGTCCGACAGGGCGGCATAGATGGAGAGCAGATTTTCGGCTTCCGGCCGTCCCGCCAGGCCGTCCTTGTTCTCCGGCAGCGGTTCGGGATCTGTCTTGGCGCGGCGGATCTTGCCCGCAATGGCGTCGGCATCGTCAGTGAGGTTGATGCGCGACAGGTCGCTTTCGTCCGACTTGGACATTTTCTTGGTGCCATCGCGCAACGACATCACCCGCGTGCCTGGGCCCATGATCACGGGTTCGGGTTGGGGGAAGAAATCCGGCGCGGCGAAGTCGTTGTTGAATTTCTGGGCGATGTCGCGTGCCAGTTCCAGATGCTGCTTCTGGTCTTCGCCCACCGGCACATGGGTGGCTTTGTAGACCAGGATATCGGCGGCCATCAGCACCGGATAGGTGTAGAGCCCGACGCTGGCGCGTTCCTTGTGCTTGCCCGACTTTTCCTTGAACTGGGTCATACGGTCCAGCCAGCCCAGCCGCGCTACGCAATTCAGAATCCAGGCCAGCTCGGCATGTTCCGGCACCTGGGCCTGGTTGAAAATAGGCGAGCGCGCGGGGTCGATGCCGCCGGCGATATAGGCCGCCGTCACTTCGCGAGTGGCCCGGGCCAGTTCCGCTGGCTCCTGCGCCACCGTGATGGCGTGCATGTCCACGACGCAGAACAGACAGGGCATCTGGTCCTGCATCTTCACCCAGTTCTTCAGGGCGCCGAGATAATTGCCCAGGTGCAGGGTGTTGGTGGGCTGCATGCCCGACAGGACGAGAGGCGCATGTGTCATGCCTGGGTTTATGCCCCGGGCGCGGGCGGCGGTGCAACGGGGCCCGCCAGCGCCTTGTTCAGCCGCGCCTGCACCGCTTCCAGCCGCGCCGGATGGGTGATCTTATGGCCGAAACCGTCGCGGACATAGAAGACGTCCACCGCCTTTTCGCCATAGGTCGCCACCATCGAGGTCGAGATGGAAAGGCCGGATTCAAAAATCGCCTGGGTGACGTCATAGAGCAGGCCGGGCCGGTCGAGGCATTCCACCTCCACCACCGTGGCGATCTGCGAGGCCTCATTGTCGAACAGCACCTTGGGCTTGATGCGGAAGACGCTGGCCTTGCTCTTCTGCTGCTTGCCGGAGAGGGCGTGGCGCGGCCAGACCTGGCCCCGCAGCGTCTTCTCGATCGACTGGCGCAGGCGCGTCAGCCGCTCCTTGTCGTCAAAGGCTTTGCCTTCGGCGTCCTGCACGGAAAATACGTCCAGCGCGAAGCCTTCGGTGGTGGTGAAGGCCTTGGCGTCGACGATGCTGCCGCCGGACATGGCGATGGCGCCCGCCAGCTGGCTGAAGAGGCCGGCATGATCGGGCGTGTAGAGCACGATCTCGGTCACGGCGCGGAAGCTGTTGCTGTCGGCGTCCAGCACCAGCAGCTCGCCCCTGGTGTCGGCGGCTGCGATCAGCCGGGCGTGGCGCTCATGCTCTTCGGGTTCGAAGGCCAGCCAGTAATTGTCATAGTGGCGCGTCAGCGCGCGCTCGCGCTGCTGCGGCGTGAAATCCTTCAGCCGTTCCAGCAGCACCTGTTTAGCGTAAGCGACGCGCGCGACGCGCGCCGGCACCTGGTCGCCGCCGGTCATCATGCTTTCGGCGGCATAATAGAGTTCGCGCAGCAGCTGGCCCTTCCAGCCGTTCCACACGCCGGGGCCGACGGCGCGGATGTCGCAGACGGTGAGGATCAGCAGCAGGCGCAGCAGCTCCGGCGTCTGCACCAGGGCCACGAAATCACGCACCGTCTTGGGATCGGAGACATCGCGGCGCTGGGCGGTGTCGCTCATCACCAGATGGTATTTCACCAGCCAGGCGACGGCGCTTGTGTCGCTTTCCGACAGGCCCAGGCGCGGACACAGGCTTGTCGCGATGACGGCGCCGACATCGCTATGATCGCCCGGCAGGCCCTTGGCCATGTCGTGCAGCAGCACGGCGCAATAGAGCGCCTCGCGCGACTTGATGCGCTTGATGACGTCGCTGGTGAGCGGATGCTCGTCCATATGCTCGCCGCGCTCGATGGCGGCGATGTTGCCGATGGCGCGGATCAGATGCTCGTCCACCGTATAGTGATGATACATGTTGAACTGCATCAGGCCCACGGCATGGCCGAATTCCGGAATGAAGCGGCCCAGCACACCGGCCTCGTTCATCAGGCGGAGCGCGCGTTCCGGATCAAAGCGTGACGACAGGGTTTCCAGAAAGGCGCGGTTGGCTGCGGGGTCCTGGCGTACCTTGTGGGTGATCAGGTCCAGCGAGCGCGTCACGATGCGCAGCGTATCCGGATGGATGTCGACCTGCTTGGTATCGGCGACATGGAACAGGCGGATCAGGTTGGCGGGGTCGACCTTGAAGATCGCCGGGTTGGCGCTGAGGCGGCCATTCTCGACGAAGAAATCATCGTCCGGGCTGCGCTGGCGCAGGAAGCCGGGCAGGATGCGGCGCAGGCTGGGGCGCGGCTTCCGATGCTGCTCCTCCAGCGCGGCGATGAAGATGCGGGTCAAATCCCCGACATCCTTGGCCACCAGGAAGTAGGCGCGCATGAAGGCCTCCACGGCGCGGCGCGGCTTCTCGGCGTCGGTATAGCCCATGGCGGCGGCCATGGCGGGCTGCACATCGAACGAGAGGCGTTCCTCGGCACGCTCCAGCAGGTAATGCAGCCCCACGCGCACGTTCCAGAGAAAGGCTTCGGCCTTCTGGAAGGCCTTGAACTCTTCCTTGCTGAAGACATTGTGCTCCACCAGGTCGGCGGCGTTCTCGACGCGGTAGAGATATTTTCCCAGCCAGTAGAGCGTCTGCAGGTCGCGCAACCCGCCTTTGCTTTCCTTGATGTTGGGCTCGACCAGATAGCGGCTTTCGCCCTGGCGGGTGTGGCGCGCCTTGCGTTCGGCCAGCTTGGCTAGGACAAAATCGCGGCCATTGGCGGCGGCGTCTTCCCAGAATTTCTTGCGCAGTTCGTCGAACAAAGCGCGGTCGCCGCAGAGATGGCGCACTTCGAGGATGGCGGTGCGGATGGTCACATCGGCCTTCGCCAGCCGCAGGCATTCAGTGACGCTGCGGGTGGCGTGGCCGACCTTCAGCCCCAGGTCCCACAGCATGTAGAGGGTGAACTCGATCACCGCTTCGCAGCCGGCGCTTTGGCGCGCGGGCAGCAGGAAGAGCAGGTCGATGTCCGAGCCCGGCGCCAGTTCGCCGCGGCCATAGCCGCCGGTGGCGGTGACGGAGATGGTCACGCCCGCCGCACCCAGATGGGTGAGGGCGAATGCATGGATCCGCGCGATCAAGGCATCCTGCAGCACCGACAGGCAGCGCGCGGCGGGCAGGCCTTCCAGCCCGTTCTCCACCGCCTGTCGGACGCGGCTGCGGCCTTCCAGATAGGCACCCTTGATGACGATCATCGCGGCCTGGCGGCGGTCCGCCGCCGAAGCCGGGCTGGCGGCGACTTCGCCCAGGGCTCGCTTCAGCGCCCCGGCGTCGAGAAGCTCGCCCAGCGTCAGCGTCACAAGCGGCTTTTCCACGCCCACGCGCGCAAACTCCAGAAACGGCCCAGATCATAGAGGGCGCCACCCCGGAAGGGAAACCGCCGGAACCTTGATTAACAGGCCTACGGCGCGGGATTTGGGGAACCCGGAGGCGGCCCAGGGGTTAGGAATGGCACAGGAGCCCCCCATGCGCAGCTTTCTCTTTTCCGTCTCCCTCTGGCCTTGGCCATCGGCATTGTCGGCGCCGCCACGGCAGCCTTCGCCGCTCAGGATGATCCTTTCACCGTCAACGGCGTGACGGCGGTCTGCACCGGCGTCGGCTCGTCCAAGGACAAGACGGAATGGGCCAGCTATCCGGTCAAGATCGTGCTGGCCAACTCGGCTGGCGAGAATGTGGCGCCCGCCCATTACACCGTCACCCGCTCCGGCCAGACCGTGCTGGAAGCCGATTGCGACGCCCCCTGGATACTCATCAAGGGCGCTGCCCCGGGCAACTACGCCACCACCGCCAGCACCGCCGAAGCCGGCCGCAGCAACAGCGTGACCTTCACCGCCGCTAATGGCCCGCAGAAGGAACTCACCTTGATGTTCCCTACCCGCCAGCAGGCGGCGCGCTAAACACCGCATATCCGGC
>CANFDA010000007.1 GCA_947445215.1 Alphaproteobacteria bacterium
AGCTCAGGCGATGAGATCAGCGCCGCGGCGATGCCCATGCGCTGCTTCATGCCCACCGAGAAGTGATGCACCTTGCGATGGGCGGCGTCCGACAGCCCTACCCGCGCCAGCCAGCGCTCCACCGGCGCATCGCGCACGCCGCTGGCCAGCGCCAGCATGGTCAGGGTCTCGCTGGCGGTAAGAAAGGGATGGTAGCGCGGCGTCTCGATCATCGCGCCGATGCGCCGCCGCCGGCCGGTATCGCCGGGCAAGCCCCCCAGTAGCGCGACGCCGCCGCCCGTGGGCCGGATCAGGTCGAGGCAAATCCGGAAGAAGGTGCTCTTGCCCGCGCCATTGGCGCCCAGGATGCCATAAACGCCACCCTGCGGGATCGAAAGCGACAAGCGGTCCAGCGCCGTGACGGCGCCGAACCGCTTGGTCAGATCATGGGCCTCGATCAAGGCGGTCATGGCGATTGCTTACCATGACTCGGGCGAAGTCCTAGAGATCGCCCTTGCGCTGGAGCATCTGGGAGAGGAAATCCACTTCCTGACGGAACAGGGCGTCCTCGCCGATCAGAGCCTCGATGCGGCGACAGGCATGCAGCACCGTGGTGTGGTCGCGGCCGCCAAAGCGCCGGCCAATTTCCGGCAGCGAACGAGTGGTGAGCTTGCGGGCCAGATACATTGCCACCTGACGGGGCCGGGCGACGCGGCGCGCGCGCTGCGGCGAATGGAAATCCTTGACGTCGAGCTTGTAGAACTCGGCGGTCTTGCGCTGGATGTCCTCGATCGAGGTCTTAACGCCGGGCGAGGAGCGCAGGCCCACCGCTTCGTCCGCCACTTCCATCGTCACCGGCTTCTTGGTGAGGTCGGCGTAAGTTGCGATCTTGGTGAAAACGCCGATCAGTTCGCGCGGGCTGGCGTCATCCATGTCGGCAATGCGCTCCAGTACGGCTTCCGGCAGCACCACATCCGGCTTGTGCTTGCAGAAATCGGCGGCGCGGCGCTTGAGGATGGCCAGACGGGTGTCGCGATCCGGCCGGTCCAGCGCGATCACCAGGCCACCGGTCAGGCGCGACTTCACATCCGCGCCCAGACCTTCCAGCGCCGTGGGCGCACGGTCTGCGGCGATCACCACGCGGCGGCGCAGATCCGCAAAGGCGTTGACGGTGTAGAGAAACTCCGACGCAGTGGCGTTGCTGCGGCAGATATGCTGGAGGTCGTCGATGATCAGCACTTCGGCGGTGCGCAGCTCTTCCTTGAAGGCCAGCGTGTCCTTGCGATAGAGCGCGCCCAGGAAATGGCGCATGAAGTCTTCGGCACGCAGGAAGAGGGTGCGCTTGCCGCGCTTGCGGAATTCCAGCGCCGCGGCGTTGAGCAGATGGGTTTTGCCATAGCCGAAACCACCATGGATGTAGAGCAGCGGCAGGTCGGCCTGGCCGCCTTCCGCGAAATCCTTGGCCGCGCCATGGCCGAAGGCGTTGGCGCCGCCGGGAATGAAGCTGTCGAAGGTCTGCTGCGGATGCAGCATCCGGTTCCACAAGCCGCGGGCGCCGTCCTCGGCGCTCCCGGCGGCGGCGGAACGCGGCGGCAGATACGAGACGGTGACGGGCGCGGCGCCCTCGCGCGGGAGCGGATCATTGGCGCCAACTTTCGGCGCCGCCATCACGATGGCGATGGCGGCAGGCGCTGCACCGTCGGCGCGCAAGGCGCGCTCGATGCGCGGCACATAATGATTGGCCACCCAGTTGCGCACGAAGGGCTTCACCGCACCGATGGACAGCTCGTCATTGTCGAAGCTCTCCAGCGACAGCGGCGCGATCCAGGCCTCGAAGACCGCATCGCCCAGCTCGCGGCGCAGTCGCTCGCGCACACCCGCCCATGCCGCCGGCCAGTCCGTTCGCGCCGATTTCGCCTGAGTCATAAAAATACCCGTCCAATACCAATTGTTGTTGCTCCGGCACGTTTTCGTGTCCGGCACTCTCCTACTTAGCCTTGGCGCCAGGGCAGCCCTGCCGCCTTCCAGCCATTGATGTTGCCCCGGTGGCGTTCGCCGTCAGGGTCGCCTTCGAAGCCGCCCGCCACGTTGAAGGCTTTGGCGAAGCCCAGCCCGGTCAGCGCCACCGCCGCGGCGCGGCTGCGCGCGCCCGAGCGGCAGAGGAACAGCACCGGCGTATCCTTGCCGGCGCCGGCCGCCGTCACTGCCGTTTCCGCCTCCGCAGCAAAGGCGGGGTTGGGGGCCATGGTGGGGAAGCTCTGCCATTCGATGCAGTGCACCCGGCGGCCCAGGGCCGAGACGTCGGGCAGGCCGACAAAGTTCCACTCCGCCATGGTGCGTACATCCACCAGCTGGGCCGCAGGTTCGGCACTGAGCAGCGCCCAGGCCTCCTGGACGCCGATATCGCCCGCATAGTCATGAGAAGGGGGAGGTGTCATGGCCGACCGAACAGGGAAAACTTGAGCAATGCCGGAAGAGTTCCCAGCACAAAGATGTTACAATCTCAGAAAATCATCTGATTATTTATTTGGAAGTTCGGTCCCAGGGCTCATTTTGACTAGCGAATATTGTTTTTTTACTTCCGCTTGTCTTTTTCATGGCCCGCACCCACCCCAACGCGTGGTTAAGATAGAATCAAGCGGCAGCGACTCACAAGGGGGACAAACGCCGAACAGCGGCCGATTCGCGAAAACTTTTCACTTTTAAGAACGTGGCTAACCAACTGTACCGTATACGGAAAATGAAACATTTTGGGACAGCCGTGTTGAATCAAGGGCTTGGGCCGAACAGCGTTCGTGACGCACTGCCAAAATGCGGTAATCTGGTGTTTGTCCGTGCGCGGACAAATAAAAACGGCCCGGATTGGCATCCGGGCCGTATCTATTATTGAATCCACCAAAGATTCCAGCGGCTTCCCGCTTAAGACAGTTTGGCGACGCGCTTGGAGAGGCGGGAAACCTTGCGGCTGCCGGTGTTCTTGTGCAGCACGCCCTTGGTCACGCCGCGCATGATCTCGGGCTCGGCGGCCTTCAGGGCGGCCAGGGCGGCCTTCTTGTCGCCGGACTTGATGGCTTCCTCGACCTTGCGGATGAAGCCGCGCACGCGCGTCCTGCGCGAGGTATTGATGGCGGTGCGCTTGGCGGTCGTACGGACCCGCTTCTCGGAGGAGGCGATATTGGGCATCAGGCTTTCCTTGGCAAAAGAGGCGGGCGTATAGCGCGGGGCCCGTCGCGCGTCAAACAAAACCCTCTATTCGTCGCGGAAATCGGGCTTCCGCTTGGCCGAAAAGGCCGCCATGCCCTCCTTCTGGTCATGGGTGGCGAACAGGGCGTGAAAGGCCCGGCGCTCATAAGCCAGCCCTTCGGCCAGCGGGCTCTCGAATGCCCGGTTCACGGCGTCCTTGACCATCGCGGCGACGGGCAGGGACTGGGCGGCGATCTTCTCCGCCAGTTTCAGCGCCTCGGGCATCAGCTCGGCGGCGGGCACCACCCGTGCCACCAGGCCCGAGGCCAGCGCCTCGGCCGCGTCCATCATCCGGCCCGACAGGCACAGTTCCATCGCCTTGGCCTTGCCCACGGCGCGGACCAGCCGCTGGCTGCCGCCCAGGCCAGGCATGATTCCCAGCGTGATCTCGGGCTGGCCGAATTTCGCATTGTCGGCGGCGATGGCGATGTCCAACGCCATCACCAGTTCGCAGCCGCCCCCCAGGGCGAAGCCGGACACCGCCGCGATGATGGGCTTTCGGATGCGGGTGATGCGGTCGAGCTGGCGGCCGAACAGGTTCTCGGCATGCATCTGGGCGAAGCTCTTGGGTGCCATCTCCTTGACGTCGGCCCCGGCGGCAAAAGCCTTCTCCGAGCCGGTGACGATGATGACCCGCACCTTGGGATCGGCGTCCCAGGCTTCCAGCGTATCGGCCAGCGCGTCCAGCAGCGGCGTGTTCAGCGCATTGAGCGCCTCTGGCCGGTTGAGGGTGGCGATACCAACAGCGCCTTTGATCTCGGTCAGAACTTCAGACATCTGAATCTCACTTCTGGCATTTGGGACAATAGAAGGTAGAGCGCCCCGCCTGCACGATGCGTTTGACGCTGCCGGGGCATGCTTTTTTATGGCCTACCGCTTCGCTATTTGAGGCCGGGCCTTTGCAGGGTTCGCCTTCGCGGCCATAGACCAGGAAATGGTGCTGGAATTCGCCCAGTTCGCCATCGGGCCGGGCGTGATCGCGCAGGGATGAACCACCGGCCTTGATAGCGTCCTGCAGCACTTTCTTGATCGCGGGCACCAGCGCCACTATTTCCGCAGGCTTGAGAGTGCCCGCCAGCCGCTTGGGCGAGATGTGGCCGCGGAACAGCGCCTCGGCGACATAGATGTTGCCCAGCCCCGCCACCACGCGCTGGTCCAGCAGGGCAGACTTGATCGGTGTCTTCTTGCCGTCCAGCGCCACCGTCATGTGCTTCACGTTGAAGCCGGGCGACAGCGGCTCGATGCCGATGTCTCTAAAGAGCTTGTCATCCTCCAGCGCGCTGGTCTCGACCAGATCCATCAGGCCGAAGCGGCGATGATCGTTGAACAGGATGCGGGCGGGGGCGTCGGTTTCGATCACGACATGGTCGTGCTTGCCGACCCCATCGCTGGTTTCATGGACATAGGTGCCGATCTTCCTCGCCGCCTTGCCGTCGGCCTGCACGGTCATCCGGCCCGACATGCCCAGATGGATCACCAGCGTCTCGCCGCTGTCGAGGTCGGCCAGGATGTATTTCGCTCGCCGCCGCAGGCCGATGACTTTGCGGCCCTTGAGCCGGGCGGCGAAGTCGCGCGGGAAGGGGCGACGCAGGTCGCCCCGCCGCGTCTCGGCATGGGTGATGGTGCGGCCTTCCAGTGCGGGGGCGATCCCCCGCTTCACAGTCTCGACTTCGGGCAGTTCGGGCATACCTGATAACCTGTCATCCCGGCCAGCGAGCACAGCGAGCGCGAGCCGGGACCCATTTGCCGTGCAACGCAATAATGTATCATGTCGCACCATGAGCAATAACCCAGAGCAGACCGCAAGCTTCGGCTTCCGCGACGTGCCGGAGGCCGAAAAGGAAGGCCTTGTCCGCGAGGTCTTTTCCTCGGTGGCGGCGCGCTATGACCTGATGAACGACGTGATGAGCGTTGGCGTTCACCGCATCTGGAAGGATGCGATGGTCGAGTATCTCAATCCCCAGCCGGGCTGGAAGACGGTGGATGTGGCGGGCGGCACCGGCGACATCGCCTTCCGCATCGTCGAGATGGCGCGCAGCCGGGGCGGCGAAGCCGCCGTGACGGTGTGCGACATCAATGAGCAGATGGTGGGCGAGGGCAAGCGCCGCGCTGAAACCAAGGGCGAGGGCGCCATCACCTGGACAGTGGGCGATGCCGAGGCGTTGCCGATCCCCGATGCCAGTGTTGACGCCTATACCATCGCCTTCGGCATCCGCAACGTGACCCATATCGACAAGGCGCTGTCCGAAGCGCGCCGGGTGCTGAAGCCGGGTGGCCGCTTTCTCTGCCTGGAGTTCAGCCAGGTGGATGTGCCGGGCCTCGACACGCTCTACGATGCCTATTCCTTCAAACTGCTGCCCAAGATGGGCGCATGGGTGGCGGGCGACGCCGAATCCTATCGCTATCTCGCCGAAAGCATCCGCCGCTTTCCCACCCGCGAGAAATTCGCAGGCCTGATCAAGGATGCCGGGCTTGGCCAGGTGAAGGTGCGCGTGCTGTCGGGCGGCATCGCCGCCATGCATTCGGCCTGGAAAATCTGATGAGACGTATCTGATGGGCAGTCTTTTTCGCCTGATCTATGCGGCCCTTGTGCTGATCGGCCCGGTGCTGGCCTTCCGCGCCGGCAAACCCGATGCGGGTGCCAGGCTGGCGCGGGCACTGGAGAAGCTGGGGCCCGCCTATATCAAGCTGGGGCAGATGCTGGCGACGCGGCCCGATATTGTCGGTGCGCGCGTGTCGCGAGCGCTGGAGTATCTGCAGGATCGCCTGCCGCCATTCCCCGAGGCGCAAGCTCGCGCGGTGATCGCGCAGGATCTCGGCGCGCCGGTCGAGATGCTGTTTTCCGAACTGGGCCCTGCTGTCGCCGCCGCCTCCATCGCGCAAGTGCATCGTGGCCGCACCTCGGATGGGGCCGAAGTGGCGGTCAAGGTCCTGCGCCCCGGCATCGAAGCGCGCTTCGCCCGCGACCTGGAAGCGCTGGACCTGTTCGCGCGTCTGGCCGAGCGCGTCTCGGCGGAAGCCCGCCGTCTGCGTTTCATCGCCATCAAGGAAGCGCTGGCCGCATCCGTGGCGCTGGAGCTGGATCTGCGGATGGAAGCCGCCGCGGCGTCCGAACTCTACGAGCGCACCCGCGCCGATACCGATTTCCGCGTCCCGCACATCGACTGGCAGCGCAGCGCCGCGCGCATTCTCACTTCTGAATGGATCGATGGCACTCCGATCCGCGATCCCGCCGCGCTGGTTGCCGCGGGGCATGATCCGAAAAAAATCGCGCTGGTTCTGGTACGCAGCTTTCTTACCCAGGCGCTGCGTGACGGCTTCTTCCACGCCGACCTGCATCCCGGCAATCTGTTCGTCGATGCCCAGGGCCGTTTGGTGGCGGTGGATTTCGGCATTATGGGGCGGCTGGAGCCGCCGCTGCGCCGTTTCATGGCCGGGACGCTGGCGGGATTCCTGTCGCGCGACTATCTGCGGATCGCGCAGCTGCATTACGATATGGCTTTCGTGCCGCCGCAGCATCCAATCGAGACCTTCGCGCAGGCGCTGCGCGCCATCGGCGAGCCCATCTTCGGCCGCAGCGCCCGCGAGATTTCCATCGCCCAATTGCTGGGGCAGCTGTTCGAGACCACCCGCCGCTTCGACATGCAGGCGCAGCCGCAGTTGGTGCTGCTGCAAAAGACCATGGTGGTGGTGGAAGGCGTGGCGCGCGGCCTCGATCCCGATTTCGACATCTGGGAAGCGGCAAGGCCAGTGGCCGAACGCTGGGTGACGGACAATCTCGGGCCCGAGGCAAGGCTGGCGCGCGCCGCCGAAGGCTTCTCCGCGCTTGGCCGTCTGGCGGACGACCTGCCGCAACTGGTGAAGAATGCCGAAGACCTCTCGCGCATGGTGGCGGAAGGCGGCGTGCGCCTGCATCCGGAGACCGCGCTGCTGATCGCGGCCGAGCAGGAGCGCCGCGCCAAGCCGGTGCGGCTGGGCCTGCTGCTGATGCTGGGCCTGCTATTCTTCCTGGTGATGTATCTGGGGCGCCATCTGCTCTGATGGCGCCAGCTTTGACAGCCGGTTGAAGCGCCAGACTAGCGCCACCGTCGCCACCATCAACCCGGCCGCCAGGCCGTACCAGATGCCCAGCCCCTGCATGTTCAAGCCGAAGCCCAGGGCCAGGCAGATGGGAAAGCCGACCAGCCAATAGCTGGCGCCCGCGATCCACATCGGTGCGCGCGCGTCTTTCAGACCACGCAGGCTCATCACTGCCGTCACCTGCAGACCGTCGGCAAGCTGGAACAGCGATGCCACCAGCAGGAAGCTCACCGCCAGCGACAGCACCGGCAAATTCTCGGGCGTCGGCGGCAGCCACAGTCCGGCGATGAAGCCGGGGAACAGCAGCAGGAACGCCGAACTGACCGCCATGAACACTGCCGCCAGGCCCATGGCGGCGAAACCGGCGATGCGCGCTTCCGCGTGGTCGCCCGCGCCCATGGCCAGGCCAACGCGCACCGTCGCGGCCATGCCGATGCCCATGGGGATCATGAAGGTGAGCGATGGCACGGTGATGGCGATCTGGTGCGCCGCCAGCATGTCCGCGCCGAACAGACCCATGGTGAAGGCGGCGGCGACGAACAGCGCCACTTCGAACATCATGGTCAGCCCGATCGGCATGCCGAGATGGAAGACCTCACGCAAATGCGCCCTGTGCGGCCGGTGCCAGCGCCGCAGCATGCGGTAGCGCTTCAGCGCCGGATTGCGCAGGCAAAACACCAGCATGACGATGAAGCCGAACAGCTGCGCCAGGGCGCTGCCCAGACCCGATCCGAACAGGCCGAGTTGTGGCAGGCCGAAATGGCCGAAGATCAGGGCATAGCCCAGCCCGGCGTTGAGCAGCACCATCAGGGCCGACACGATCAGCGGCACCATCGGGCGGCCCACCGCGGTGGCGAAATTGCGCAGCACCTGGAAGGCGAGGCTGGTGGGCAGGCTCCACATCAGGGCCGACATGAACATCTCTGCATTGTCCGCCAGCACCGCATCCTGGCCCAGCAGCAGCAGAATTTCGCGCGTGAAGACTAGCGAAAGCAGTAGCAGCGGCGTCAGCAGCATCACCGACCACATGCCCATGCGTAGCGCGTTGCGCACGCCGGCGGTGTCGCTTTCACGCGCGCCACGGATGTGCGCGATCATGGCGGGCACGGCCGCCGCGGGCCCCATGCCGACCAGCCAGACCATGAAGAAGACCTGGTTCGCCAGGGCCGCAGCCGCGAGCGCTTCCTTGCTGAGATGGCCCAGCAGGAAAGTGTCGGTGGCGAGTATCAGCATCTGCGCCAGTTGGGTGATGGCCAGTGGCAGCGCTAGGCGCGTTAATGCTTTCACTTCCAGCCACATCGCCCCGCGCTGGCTGGAGGAAATGCGGGGACCGGCGTTGCCGAGTTCGATGGGGGTGAAATCATTCATGGCGAGGGCTCAGGACAAACACAAACCCTTAGCGGGGTCGCCGGGAAGGCGCGAAAAAACCCGTAAAATGGGCCTTGCCGGGGCGGCGTGGGTACGCCCGCCCATAAGCCCCGTCAAGCCGATGTCTGCAATTTTAGCAAATTGCAGATCAAACATTCGGCCAAGTCTTAAAAAGGTCACAACCCGTGGTGGGTATAACGCATCACCAACGATAGCTGCTCGTGCGCCGGGGGCGTGCGCTGTCCTTCAATGAGGACAATTGACGCAAGCTCTCGGCCTTTCCTGGGGCGCCGCCACGCTCCGTACTTCTACCGTTACGGAAACGCATATCGTGCGAACCGCGCCTGTGCATCGCGGCGCGCGGCTGCTGCTGGAAACCTGGCGCGCGCGAAGCCGAAAGCCGTTTTGTGGTCGGACGCGATGTGCCCAGCCGCGGCCTGGCGCGGGTGCTGTCAGGCCTAGCGCTGTATGAGCCATTGCGCACCGGCGATTTCCGCGTCCGGCTGGCGGGCCATGCCCTGCGTCGCCGCTTCGGCCGCGATATGACCGGCGAGAACCTCTCCCATCTTCTCGGTGAAGCGCAGTTCGCGCAGCACGCGGTGCAGATGCGCAGGTTGCTGGAGGGCGGCGAACCCTTTGTGGTTGAAGTGCGGCTGATGGAAGAGGCGCGCCTGCGCCTCTGCTACGAATTGTTGGCGCTTTGCGTCTTCGCGCCGGACGGCAAGGCGCCCTGGGTGCTGAGCGGCATCCTCTTTCACGATTGGCGGCTTTGATTTTGGTCGCACGGGCGGCGGCTGCGCGCTGCTCCTTGTTGATGGTGATACCAGGCTGGCGCATCGCTCGCCTGCCCGATGCTCCGGAAGGCTGGTGACGGGCAGGGCGTTTGTGGAAGGGGTCCGCATGGGCCTAGTCTCCCGCCATGCCGACTCTCAACATCGCCCATCGCGGCGGCGCCGCGCTGTATCCCGAAAACACGCTGGCGGCGTTCCGCAACGCTATCGCGCTGGGCTGCGACGGGGCAGAGCTGGACGTGCAGCTGTCCGCCGATGGCATGGTGGTGGTCCACCACGATTTGCACCTCCATTCCGGCTATGCCCGCAATGCCCTTGGCCGCTGGCTGGAAGGGCAGACGCCGCGCATACGCGACCTCAGTTTCGCCGAATTGCAGCAATTCGATATCGGTCAGCCCGCGCCGGGCAGCGACTATGCCTATGCCCATTCCATGCTGAAGCCGGTCGATGGCGCGCGCATTTCCTCGTTGGTCGAAGTGCTGGCCCTCGCCGCCGATGCGCCTGCGCCGTTTCTGCTGATGGTGGAGCTGAAATCCGATTCCAGCGCCGATCCCGCCTTGCTGGCCGATGCGGCGCTGACCGCCTGCGGCGATCATCTCGATCAGGTGATTTTCGTGGGCTTCGACTGGCGCGGGTTGCTGCGGATACGCCAGCAATCGCCTTCTGCCCGCTTCTGGTTCACCACCGACAATCTGCAGGGCGACTACCTGCCCATGCTGGATGCGATCAAGGCGGCGGGCGGCGATGGCTGGTTTCCCCACCATGCCGACGCCACCGGCCTGGCGATTTCCGACGCCCATGCACGGGGCCTCAAGATCGGGGCCTGGACCGTCAACGAAAAGGCCGAGATGGCGAAGCTGCGCAAGCTGGGAATTGATGCGATCTGCACCGACTGGCCGGACCTGTTACAGGCCCTCAAATAGCGCCGTCGAAAGATAGCGTTCCGCGAAGCTGGGAATGATCGCCACGATGGTCTTGCCGGAATTTTCCGGCCGCGCCCCGACTTCCAGCGCCGCCGCGATGGCCGCGCCCGATGAGATACCCACGGGAATGCCTTCCTCGCGCGCCGCGCGCCGCGCCGTTTCCAGCGCGGTTTCGTTGGAGATGGTGATGATCTCGTCGATCACCTTGCGGTCAAGGTTGGCGGGCACGAAGCCCGCGCCGATGCCCTGGATCTTGTGCGGACCCGGCGAGCCGCCGGACAGCACCGGGCTGTCCTCCGGCTCCAGCGCGATCATCTGCAGGCTGGGCTTGCGGCCCTTCAGCGCCTGGCCGATGCCGCTGATGGTGCCGCCGGTGCCGACGCCGGAGATGATGATGTCCACCTTGCCATCGGTGTCGTTCCAGATTTCTTCGGCGGTGCTGCGGCGATGGATGTCCGGATTGGCAGGATTTTCGAATTGCTGCGGGATGACGGCATCGGGATTTTCCGTCGCCAGCTCATGGGCGCGGGCGATGGCGCCCTTCATGCCCGCGGTGGCGGGCGTCAGTTCGATTTGCGCACCCAAGATCATCAGCATCTTGCGCCGTTCCAGCGACATGCTTTCCGGCATCACCAGGATCAGGCGATAGCCTTTGGCGGCGGCGACGAAGGCCAGCGCGATGCCGGTGTTGCCCGAAGTCGGCTCGATCAGCGTGGTCTTGCCCGGGGTGATGATGCCCTGCGCTTCCATCGCCTCGATCATGGCGACGCCGATGCGGTCCTTAACCGATGCGAGGGGATTGAAGAATTCTAGCTTCAGTAGAATGTCGGCTTTCGCACCTGCCGCCTTCGGCATGCGCCGCAGCCGCACCAGCGGCGTGTCGCCGACGGTCTCGGTGATAGAATTGTAGATACGTCCGCGTCCGGGCTTGGTCATAATAATTCCTCCATGGCCGGCCAGCCCGCAGGGCGCGAGCCGGCCCTCAAATCGTGAAATCGGCGCCGCCGGCCATGGCGTCGGTGACGCCCTGGCCCCGGGCCCGCTGGCAAAGATCCTCGATCGTCACGGAATCCAGGCGCACCATCAGTTCGTCCTGCAGGCTGGCGACAAAGGGCGCGACGATGCGCTGGCCCAGATCGGAGCGCGGCACGCTCTTCTCTTCCTCGTCCTCGATGCTTTCGGCCACCCGTACCACATCGCCCACCGAAATGCGCCGGCGCTCCCGCGCCAGGCGATAGCCGCCGCGCGGACCACGCACACCTTTCAGGATGCCGGCGCGCACCAACTGCTGCATCACCTGTTCCAGGTAACGCTGCGGCACGCCCTGGCGGGCGGTAATCTCCTTAGCCTGCACCGGCTCTGGACGCGCATTGAAGGCAATATCGATAACCGCCTCCAGCGCCAGCAGGGTTTTGCGCGACAGTTTCAGCATTAGGCTTTGACCGTCATGCCTGTGCTGCCGAAGCCGCCTGAGCCGCGTTCACTTTCGCTCAGCGATTCCACTTCCACCAATGCCGCCTGTTCGTGGCGGGCAATCACTATCTGGGCGATCTTCATGCCGCGCGAAATTCGGAACGGCTGGTCGCCATGGTTGATCAAGATGGCCTTGATCTCGCCGCGATAGTCGCTGTCGATGGTGCCCGGGGCGTTCAGGCAGGTGATGCCCTGGTTGAGCGCAAGGCCGGAGCGCGGGCGCACCTGCGCCTCCACGCCCAGCGGCAATTCAATGGCGATGCCGGTTGGCACGGCGGCGCGCTTGCCCGGTTCGATCACCATCTCGGCGTCCACGGCAGCCAACAGGTCAAGGCCCGCCGAGCCCAGCGTGGCGTAATGGGGCAGGGGCAGGTCCAGCGCATGCGGCAGCTTCTTGATTCCAACTTTCACTTACGTCTCCTTGAATTGTTCCGCGATGCGCGCGGCAAGGCGCGCACCGACTTCCAGTTTCGACATTTCCGGCCAGTCCTCGATGCCGGTTTCACTGACGAGATGGACGCGGTTCCTGTCGCCGCCCATCACATCGCCGCTGACATCGTTGGCGATGATCCAGTCCGCGCCCTTGCGCGTGCGCTTGGCGACGGCATTTTCCAGCACATCGTCGGTCTCGGCGGCGAAGCCGATCACCAGACGCGGGCGGGCGCCGCCGCTCGCCAGCGTCGCCAATATATCCGGGTTCTCGACCAGCCGGATCAGCGGCACGACACGGTCGGTGGATTTCTTCAGCTTGCTGTTGGCGATGATGTCGGGCCGCCAGTCCGCCACCGCCGCCGCCATCACCAGCACATCGGCGGGCAGAGCGGCTTCGCTGGCCGCCAGCATCTCGCGCGCCGTGGTGACGCGCACCAGCTTTACGTTCGCAGGCGCGGCCAGCGCGACAGGTCCGGACACCAGCACGGTCTCTGCCCCGGCCGCCGCCAGGGCTCCGGCGATGGCGTAGCCCTGCTTGCCGCTGGAATGGTTGGCCAGGAAGCGCACCGGGTCCACCGGCTCGCGCGTCGGGCCCGCCGTCACCAGCGCCTTGATGCCTTTGAGCGGGCCTTCGCCGCCAAGGGCCGTCTCGATGGTGGCGACGATCTCGTGCGGCTCGGCCATGCGGCCGGACCCGAACTCGCCACAGGCCATCTCGCCGTCATTGGGGCCAACGAACAGAACGCCGTCACGCTTCAGCGTTTCGAAATTCCGTTTCGCCGAGGGGCTCTCCCACATCCGCACATTCATGGCGGGCGCCATCAGCACGGTCTTGTCGGTGGCCAGCAGCGCGGTGGAGGCCAGGTCGTTAGCCAATCCGTACGCCATCTTGGCCATCAGGTCGGCGGTGGCGGGCGCGACCACGACAAGATCGGCGCTACGCGACAATTCGATATGACCCATCGCTGCTTCTTCGGTCAGCGAAAACAGGTCGTCATAGACCTTCTCCCCGGTGAGGGCAGCGACGGAAAGTGGCGTGACGAATTCGGCCCCGGCCTTGGTAAGGATGGCGCGGGTCGTCACGCCCCGCTCCGCCAGGCGGCGGATCAGCTCCAGGCTTTTGTAGGCCGCGATACCGCCGCCGATGATAAGAAGAACGCTTTTGCCGCGCATGGTTCAAAACTACGCTGTGTGACTGGAAAATATAGACATTCACGCCCGCCGCGTGTAGTTCCAAGAATAACCTATTGATATTTATATAGAAAGAATGCCAGCAAACGGCGATTAACGGAATGCTAACGACATTCGTGCTGGGATACCCACCTCTCTTGCGGGGGTGCGTTCATGACCATGACCGCCGGCGATCTCTACCGTCTGGCGTCCGACCTTGCCGATGAGCATGGGCCGCGCGCCTGTGACTATTCCAGCCGCGCCGTGATGACCATGGAAGCCGACGGCAATCACGAACGCGCCCGCTTCTGTTTCGTCATGCTGGTGCTGCTGGGCGATGTGATCAGCCACCGGGTCGATCCCAGCTCGCGCATCACGATCCACTAGCGCAGGTTCCATTCGCGCCACCATACGTTAGCATGCGAGTCACGCGTCCGAATTGGTCATCCATGTCCCTCGATCCGTTGGTGAAAGCCTTTCTCAACCAGGCGGCGATGATCCCGCGCCCGAAGATGTGGCAGTTGCCGCCGGGCGCGGCACGCGCGTCTTTCGCCGGCATGATGGGGCTGGTGGGGCCGCAGAATGTCGCCGTGGGCCGGGTGGAGAATCTTTCCATCCCCGTGACAGCGGGCCCCGGTTCGCAACGCCAGATCGCCGCCCGCGCCTATGCCCCCGTGGCGATCAGCAGCGAGCCGCATGCGGCGTTGATCTTTTTCCATGGCGGCGGCTTTGTGGTGGGCGGGCTCGACACCCATGACGGCATCTGCCGCATCCTCTGCGCCGAAGGCAATCTGCGCGTCATTGCGGTGGATTACCGTCTTGCACCGGAACATCCCTATCCTGCCGCGTTGGACGATGCGGTGGCCGCCACCGGATGGATCGCCGCCAACGCGGCGCAGCTGGGCATCGATCCGGGCTGCATCGCGGTGGGCGGCGACAGCGCCGGCGGCATGCTGGCGGCCATCGTTGCCCAAATGGCGCGCGACAAGGGTGGGCCCGCGCTGGCCTTTCAGCTTCTGATGTTTCCCAACACCCAGATGGTGGGCGAAACTTCGTCACTCAACGAATATGCCGTGGGCTATTTCCTGGAGCGCCACACCATCAAATGGTTCAACAGCCAGTATGCGCCGAACGAGGCCGACCGCGCCTCGCCGCTGGTCTCGCCGCTGCGGGCAAAAGATTTCGCGAAGCTGCCGCCCGCCTATGTGATGCTGGGGGGGTATGATCCGCTGCATGACGAGGGGCTGGCCTATGCGCAGAAGCTGCGCGCGGCGGGGGTAAGCGTCACCATCGCCGATCATGCCGACATGGTGCATTGCTTCATCTATCTACAGACGGTTCTGCCCCAGGCACACACGGCGCTGGAGGACGCGGCGCATGCGGTATCTGCGGCTTTGGAAGCTGCCTAGAGCCTTATCCGGATCGCGTTGGGCAGTATCTCAAAGCTGGCCGGCAGCATGCCCGCGGCTTCGCCATCGGTCTCGACCATCACCGGCCTGCGCGTTTCCATCGTGGGCGCGGCGGTGAGGCGGGTCGAACGCAAGCGCCGCCCCCCGGCATCCTCGCTGCTGCGCAGGCGCGCCATGGTATTGCGAATGACGTTGCGCGCGCCGCCACCCAGAATGGCGATGTCGAACTGGCCATCTGCCGGATGCGCGACAGGGGCAGCTTTCAGGCCGCCGCCGAAGCTGGCGCCGTTGAGAATGCCCACCGCGGCGATACCGTCGATCTCGTAATGGCCGTGATCGGCGATTAGCCGCACATGGCAGGCGCGCCAGCGGGCCAAGGTGGACGTCTCGCTCCAGGCACGGGCAAAGCACGGGCCAGGCAAGGCGGCAAGGCGGGCGCGGTTCATGCGCAGCGCCATGTCGGCCGTGATGCCGAAGGAGGCCGCACCCAGGAAAAAACGCGTCACCGCCGCGCCATCGAGCGTCAGGCATGAGACATGACCCAGATCGCGTGGCCGCGGGTCAACCCGCGCCAGGTTCAACGCGGCGGTGACACCGCTCGCATGGCCGGAACCGATGTCGCCAGCCGTGGTGGGCACGATGCTCAACACCGCTTCCGGCGACAGCGGCGCGCCATGTTCGAAAAAGCCGTTGACCGCCTCGTTGATCAGGCGGTCGCCGCCCACCGCCACGATCTCGGTATGGGGCCGTCGCGCAACGCATCGCGCACCAGCCGCGCCGCTTGCCCACGCTCTGGGCTGGCCATGGTGAGGCAGCGGGGGAATACCGTCTTCAGCGCCGCGGCGATCACCGGCCAGTCGCGCCGGGGGACGGCAGCGGGATTGTAAATGACAAAGGCCTTCATGCAGCCACTGTAAAGTGGCGGTCGAGCGATGCAATCTCGGCCCGGCGCTTCTCGTCGCTCCAGCCCAGCAGCGCGGCCATTGTGCTGCTGACCTGTTCCAGCACCGGCTGCGCCGGACGGCCGAACTGGCCCAGCGAGGTGCGCCGCATCACGACATCGTCCAGCGTCAGCGCCATTTCCTCGGTGACGGCGAAGCCGATCTGCGCCGGAACGTCCTGGCTGGGACCCAGCGGCACCAGGTCGGTGAGCTTGGCTCCCTTGAGCACCAGTGGCAGCCGCGCGCCATGCATGTGCGCCAGGTGCGTCAGCGCGGTGATGCCGGGATAGGTTTTGCGGAAGCCTTTCACCAGGCCGTCAAAGCGGTCGATGCGTCCGCCGGGCAACGGCGTGGTGGCGGTGATGCAAGGCGCGGCGGCTTTCCCCGGCTTGTTCACCACCGCGTCGGTTACGGTCTGCGCCAACGCGCGCGAGGTAGTCCACTTGCCCCCCAGCGCTGAGAACAGCCCGTCCATGCCTTCGTTCGCATGATCGACCAGCTGGGCGCGGCGGCTGGTGTTGTAACTGTCCTTCTTGCTGTCGCTGACCAGCGGGCGCAGCCCGGCGGTGAAGAATTCGACACGCCCGCGCGCCAGATCGGCGTTGGGAAGATATTTGCGGAAGGTGGCGAGGAAGCCTTCGATGTCCCGTTCCTTTACAGCCACAGTGGCGGGATCGCCGCTGAAGGGCGTGTCGGTGGTGGCCAGCAGCGTATGACCGCGCCAGGGCAGGGCGAAAAGATGACCGCCGCCCGCCTCGATGGTGAGTGCGGCGTTGCTGATGCGCGGCACCATCAGGTGAATGCCCTTGGAGCGTATCAGCTTGTGCGCCGTATCGCGGCCGCTAGCCTGTTCCAGGAAAATGTCGGCCCATGGGCCCGCCGCCACCAGCACGGCTTTGGCGCGGATATCGAACGCGCTGCCGGTGACAGTGTCGCGCACGCCCGCGCCTTCCACCTTGCCATCGCGCAGCAGTAGCTTTTCCGCCGCCACATAATTCGCCACCACCGCGCCGTTGGCATCGGCGTCGATCAGGTTCTCCAGCGCCAGGCGCTCTGGCGCATACATCTGACCGTCGTGATATTCGAAGGCGCCTTTGAAGCCTTTGCCCTCCAGCACCGGCTCGCGTTCCAGCGCAGCGCGCTTGCCGAACCAGCGATGGCGCGGCAGATGCTGCGCCGGGTCTTCCAATCGGTTGCGGTCGTAGGAGAGCGCGTCATACAGCGTCAGACCTGCCGCCAGCTTGGCGCGGCCGAACAGGCCGGTGTCATAGAGCGGCAGCAGGAAGGGCAGCTTTTGCACCAGATGCGGCGCGATCCGCATCAGCGCCAGCCGCTCGCGCAGGCTTTCGCGCACCAGACCGATTTCCAGGTTGCGCAAATAGCGCAGGCCGCCATGCGCCAGCCGCGACGAACGCCCGCTGGTGCCGCTGGCGAAATCGCAGCGTTCCACCAGCGCCACGGACAACCCGCGCAGCGCTGCATCGCGCGTAACAAAGGAGCCGGTGGCACCGCCGCCGATGATGAGAAGATCGAATGTCTGGTTGGCTAGACGGGGTAGGTCGCGCTTCACGCGCCGATCAAGCGGTTACTTGATCTTTCCTTCCTTGAAGGTGACATGCTTGCGCGCCACCGGGTCGTACTTCTTGATCGAGAACTTCTCGGTCATGGTGCGGGTGTTCTTCTTGGTGACATAGAAAAAGCCCGTGCCCGCGTCGCTGTTGAGGCGGATCTTGGCAGTGGTGGGCTTCGCCATGGGAATCTCCAGAAAGTCGGCAAGTGTTGAGGCGGGGGTAATGGGGCAGGCCGCCCCGGCCTGTCAAGGATTTCGGCCCGGATTTAGCGTTTTTTGGCTTTAAAACGGGATTTTTTTCCTGATTTACCACCCCGTTTTGGCCCACCCGGCCGGAAGTTGCGCCGATCAGGCGGGGCTTCCACCCCTGCCAGACCGAAGCGCAGGCCCCCCGTCACCGGGGCGGCTTCCTGCAGGGTGACCGACACCGCGTCGCCCATGCGATAGGCGTGCTTGGTGCGTTCGCCGATCAGCGCCTGGGCGCGCTCGTCATGGCGGAAGAATTCGCCGCCCAGCGAGCGCACCGGGATCAGGCCTTCCGCGCCGGTCTCGGCCAGCCGCACGAACAGCCCGAAACGGGTAACGCCGGTGACGCGGGCGGTGAATTCCGCCCCGATGCGGTCGGCCATGTAGGCCGCCACATAGCGGTCGGTGGAATCGCGCTCCGCCGCCATGGCGCGGCGCTCGGTGACGGTGATGTGCTCGGCGGTGGATTTCAGCTTGCCCGCCTCGCCATCGCTGAGGCCGTCATCGCCGAACTTGAAGGCGCGGATCAGGGCGCGGTGCACGATAAGATCGGCATAGCGGCGAATGGGCGAGGTAAAGTGGGCGTACTTGGCCAGGTTCAGGCCGAAATGCCCGATATTCACATCGTCATAGATCGCCTGCGCCTGGCTGCGCAGCACGACATCGTTCAGCACCGCTTCGTGCGGCTTGCCCTTGCCCTGGTCGAGGATGCGGTTGAAGATTCCGGGCTTCAGCAACTGACCCTTGGCGAAATTCAAATTCAGGGTGCGCAGGAAGTCGGAAAAAGCGAAAACCTTCTCCTTCGACGGGTTGTCGTGCACGCGATAGATCAGCGGCTGGCGCTTCTCTTCCAGGCTTTCGGCGGCGCAGACATTCGCCAGCACCATGAATTCCTCGATCAGTTTCATGGATTCCAGGCGGTCGCGATAGGCGATGGAGCCGACTTTGCCATCCGCGCCCAGCACAATGCGACGTTCCGGCAAATCGAGATCGAGCGGATCGCGATGCGCCCGTTCGATGGTCAGGGTCTGATATGCGGTCCAGAGTTGCGCCAGCGCCTGCTTCACCGTGCCGGACATGGCGGCGTCCGGCCGTCCGTCGAACGCGGCCTGGGCCTGCTGGTAGGTAAGGCGGGCTGCCGAGCGCATGACGCCGCGCATGAAGGTGTGGCTGCGCTTGCGGCCCTTGGAATCGACCACCATGCGCACCACCAGGCAGGCGCGGTCGACGCCATCCTTCAACGAGCAGAGATCGGCGGAAAGTTCTTCCGGCAGCATCGGCACGACGCGGTCGGGAAAATAGGCGCTGTTGCCGCGCTTCCAGGCTTCCTTGTCCAGCGCAGAGCCGGGCGTGACGTAATAGGCGACGTCGGCGATGGCGACGAGGCAGACCTGGCCGCCCGGATTTTTCGGATCGTCGTCCGGCCCCGCCCATACCGCGTCGTCATGGTCGCGGGCGTCGGCGGGATCGATGGTCAGAAGCGGGATGTCGCGCAGGTCGGTGCGGCCGCGCGGATCGACCGGCTGCGCCGCCTGCGCCTGGGCGATGACGGCGGCGGGAAACTCGGTGGGAATGCCGTGATCGTGAATGGCGATCAGGCTGATGGTGCGGGGCGAATCCATCGATCCGATGCGCTCAACCACGCGGACGCGGCTGAAACCGGCGATACGGCCCGGCACGGATTCCACCGCCACCAGTTCATTGTGCTTGGCGCCGCCCAAATCGGTCTTTTCCAGCGCGTATTCGGTGCGCGCCTTCTTGTCGACCGACTCCAGCCGGAAGCCCCCACTTCTGGAATCAGAAGAGCGGTTTTCCCGCAGCACGCCCAACAGGCGAGTCGGCGCATCCTTCTCCAGCTTGCGGATGATGCGGGCTTCGTAATGCTCGCCTGTCTTCTCCAGCTTGGCCAGCAATTGCGATCCGACAGACGGCGCGCCGCCATCCTTGGGCGGAATGACGTAGATGCGGGGTGGCTCTTCATTGCTGTCCCATTGCAGCGGGCGGGCGAGGAATTCGCCATCGCTGTCGGTGCCGGTGATCTCGATTACCGTGATGTCCGGCAGTTCGCCGCGCTTCGTCAGGCCGCGCTTCTTGGTGCCTTTGATGGCGCCGTCCTGTTCCAGTTCCTTCAAGACGCGCTTCAGCGTGATGCGGTCGGAGCCTTTCAGGCCCAGCAGCTTGGCCAGGTCGCGCTTGTTGGCGCCCGGATTGGAGGCAAGCAGTTCCAGTACGCGCGCCTTGTCGAGGGCTTGCGTGTTGTTTCGTGTCTTATTCTGTTTCAATTTCTCTATTCGCCTGCCAGCTCGGGCTCTTTGGACTTTTTCTTGTCCACGGGCTTTGCGGCAGCCTTCTTCTTGGTTGTGGTTTTGGTCGCGGCCTTCTTTTTAGGCGCGGCCTTCTTTTCTTTGGTATCGGTTTTGGCCTTGGCAGACTTTGCCGCGGCTTTCGGCTTGGCGGCCCTTTTCGGCTTCTTGCCGCCCTTGGCCGCGCGTTCGGCGATCAGCGCCAACGCCTGTTCCAGCGTCACGCTCTCCGGCTCGGTGCCTTCGTGCAGGGTGGCGTTGGTGCTGCCGTCGCTGACATAGGGACCGAACTTGCCCTTCAGAACCTTGATGGCGGTTCCGGCGGGATCGTTGCCCAGTTCCTTCAGGGTCTGCTGGCCGCGACGACCCGGGCCACGCGCCTTCTTCTCTGCAATCAGGGTGACGGCACGGTTCAGGCCGATCTCGAACACATCTTCCGGCGATTCCAGCGAGGCGTAGATGCCGTCATGGGCGACGTAAGGCCCGAAGCGGCCGAAGTTCGAGGTGATCTTTTTGCCGTCTTCCGGGTGCAGGCCGACTTCGCGCGGCAGCGATAGCAGCTTCAGCGCCAGTTCCAGATCGACGTCGGAGCGGTCGGTGCCCTTGGGCAGGCCGCTGCGCTTGGGCTTCTCGCCTTCGCCGAGCTGCACATAGGGACCGAAGCGGCCCGAACGCAGCGTGATCTTCTCACCATTGTCGGGATGCTCGCCAATCTCCTGCGGCCCGGTTTCGCCTTCGCCTGGCTTTGCGCCCAGCTGCTTGGTGAAATTGCATTCCGGATAATTGCTGCAGCCGATGAAGGCGCCGAAGCGGCCCAGCTTCAAATTCAGGCGGCCCGCTTCACAGTTCGGGCATTTGCGCGGATCGACGCCGTCTTCGCCGGGCGGGAAGATGTGATGGCCCATCGCCGCTTCCAGCTCGTCGATCACATGGGTGATGCGAAGATCCTTGGTTCCGGCGACGGCGGCGGAAAAGTCGGTCCAGAAATCGCGCAGCAAAACCTTGTAATCCAGCTTGTGGGCCGAGACCTCGTCCAGCTTCTCTTCCAGGTCGGCGGTGAAGTCATATTCGACGTAACGCTTGAAGAAGCTCTGCAGGAAGGTGGTGACCAGGCGGCCCTTGTCTTCCGGCATGAAACGCTGGTGGTCCATCTTCACATAGGCGCGGTCGCGCAGCGTCGACAGGATCGAGGCGTAGGTGGAGGGGCGGCCGATGCCCAGCTTCTCCATCGCGCCAACCAGCGAGGCTTCGGAATAGCGCGGCGGCGGCTCGGTGAAATGCTGCGCCGGGTTGACGGCTTCGACGCCCGTGGCGTCGCCCTGCTTCACCTTGGGCAGGTTGGCGCCATCCTCATCCGCGGCATCGTCCTGGCCTTCAAGATACAGCGTCAGGAAGCCGTGGAACACGGTGACGGTGCCAGTGGCGCGCAGGGTGATCTGGCCGTCGGCGGACATCACATCGACCGTGGTGCGTTCCTGCTCGGCGCTTTCCATCTGGCTGGCGATGGCGCGCAACCAGATCAGCTCATAAAGACGGGCGGCGTCGGCATCGAGATAGCGCGCCACGCTTTCGGGCGTGCGGGCGAAGCCGGTGGGGCGGATGGCTTCATGCGCTTCCTGCGCGTTCTTGGCCTTGGAGGTGTATTCGCGTGGGCGGGACGGCAGGTACTTCGCGCCGTAATTCTTGCCGATCACGTCGCGGGCGTCGGCGACGGCTTCCGGTATCATGGTGATGCCGTCGGTACGCATATAGGTGATCAGGCCGGTGGTTTCGCCGCCGATCTCTACGCCTTCATAAAGCCCCTGCGCGATCTGCATGGTGCGCTTGGCATTGAAGCCCAGCTTGCGACTGGCTTCCTGCTGCAGGCTGGAGGTGATGAAGGGGGGCGAGGGGTTGCGCTTGACCGGCTTGGCTTCGACGCTGCCGACCTTGAATTTCTGACCCTTGATGGCAGCCATGGCGCGGTCGGCATCGGCCTGGTTGGCCAGCGAGAGCTTTTCCACCTTCTTGCCATCCAGCTGCACCAGGCGGGCGGAGAAATTGCCCGCGCCCGCCGACAAGTCGGTGTCGATGGACCAGTATTCCTGCGCCCGGAAGGCTTCGATCTCGGTCTCGCGTTCCACGATCAGGCGCAGCGCGACGCTCTGCACGCGGCCGGCCGAACGCGCGCCCGGCAGCTTGCGCCACAGCACGGGCGAGAGGGTGAAGCCGACGAGATAATCCAGCGCGCGGCGGGCGAGATAGGCATCGACCAGATCGGTGTCGATCTGGCGGGGATGCTTCATCGCTTCCAGGATGGAGGATTTGGTGATGGCGTTGAACGCCACCCGCTCCACCGGCATCTTGAGCAGGCCTTTTTCCTTCAGCACTTCCAGGATGTGCCAGGAAATGGCCTCGCCTTCGCGGTCCGGGTCGGTGGCGAGAATAAGCTTTTCGGCGCCCTTCACGGCCTTGGCGATATCGGTGATCTTGGACTGGGCCCGGGCATCGACATCCCAGAGCATGGCGAAGTCCTCATCGGGCTTCACCGAACCGTCCTTGGACGGCAGGTCGCGGATGTGGCCGAAGGAGGCCAGCACCTTATAATTGTCGCCAAGGTACTTGTTGATCGTCTTGGCCTTGGCGGGGGATTCGACGATGAGGACGTTCATCGGAACTCTTTGATTTGGCGCGTGCCGGTCCGGGGGAAGCGGCTCATCTGGGGTGGGGCGCGACCTGAAACAAGGCCGGGGGTCGGCGAAGGCGGCGGACACTGATGCGAGCCGTGGCGGCCTGTCAACGCCGGGGCTAACAAGCTTCCATCACCTGTGATTGTATTTAACGAGAGATTTACCATAATATGTAACCATAGGTTGTATCAGGGAGGTCGTTCCGCTATGGTAAACGCCGAATTGATTGCGATCCCGTTTATGCCCCAGGCTCAGAAAAAGCCCCGTCCCGACGCCGCAATACCAGCGCCGGCGGTGTTGTCGCCGTCGGAAACCGCCCGCTACACGTCCGATTTTCTGGAATGCTTGCGAAAAATCGCCAGCCGGCAGGGGCATGGCGTCATGGCGCACCTGCTGGAGCTCGCCCAATACGAGGCGCACAGCCTGGCGGCGGCTAACGCCAGGACACCCGATTCCCCGGGTGCCGGGCGCAGCGCCCCGCCAGTTCCAGTTCCAGCTCCAGCAGAACCGTAAGCACCGCGCCTGCGGGCGCCCCCAGCAGCCGGATCAGCTCGTCCACCCCCACCGGGGCGGGACCCAGCGCTTCTTTCACCTGCACCCGCACCTTGTCAGCTTCCGCCTCCCAGTTTTCGGGCGGCGCGGACGGTGCCCGCGGCCGCCGGGTTCATCGAAATCGCGCCCGATCATGGGCCGCAGCACGGCCAGCACATCCTCGGCGCTTTCGGTCAGCGTCGCGCCATCGCGCAACAGCCTGTTGCACCCCTTGGCGCGGGGATCGAGCGGCGAGCCAGGCACGGTGAAGATCTCGCGCCCCTGTTCCAGCGCATAGGTGGCGGTGATGAGCGAGCCGGAGCGTTCGGCGGCTTCCACCACCACGATGTCGCGCGACAACTCGCTGATCAGGCGGTTGCGACGCGGGAAGTAGCGGGCTTGCGGCGCTTCACCCAGCCGCATTTCGCTGACGATGACGCCGCGTTCGCGGATGGCGTCATAGAGCGCCTGATTCTCCGGCGGATAGACGATGTCGACACCGACTGCCGCAACCGCGACGGTGCCGGTGTCGAGCGTGGCTTCGTGCGCGGCGCTGTCGATGCCGCGCGCCAGGCCCGAAGCGATGCCAAGGCCGGCTTCGCCCAGGTCGCGCGCCAGCAAGAAGGCCAGCCTGCGCCCCAGCGCCGAAGCGTTGCGGGCGCCGACGATGGCGACCATCTCTTTTCGCAACAGGTGCGGATGACCCAGCACCGCGATGGCGGGCGGCGGCGGCTCCAGCGCAGCCAACCCGTGCGGATAGTCCGGCTAGCAGGAGAACAGGAAGCGGCCACCCAGCTTTTCCAGCGCAGCGATCTCGCGTGCGATCTCGCTTTCGGGCGGCAGGACGAATTCGCGTTTCCCCCCGCGCGCCGCCAGCCGGGTACCGCATCCAGTGCGTCCATGGCTGATCCGAAACGCGCGATCAGATTGGCAAAGGTGACGGGCCCGATATTCTCGGTGCGGGCAAGACGCAGCCAGGCGCGGCGTTCGCTATCCTTCACCCTTATCCTTCGAACCGATACGCGGTTCGGTGCCGTTGAGAAGCCGGCGAATGTTGGCGTGGTGCAGGACGATGACAAGGGCGGCCGACAGCTCGATGTGCGGCACATATGTTCCATAGAGTGGGTAAATTTCCCGCGCCGCCAGCCAGAAATAGAGCGGCGACAGCGCAATCGCGATCAGCGCAGACAGGGACGAGATGCGGAACAGCAGCGCCATTCCGATCCAGGTGGCGATGACGGCAAGCCCGGCAGGCCAGCACAGCGCCAGCGAAATGCCGATGAAGGTTGCGACGCCCTTGCCGCCCTTGAAGCGCAGCCAGATGGGAAAGACATGGCCCAGCACCGCGCCCGCCCCGGCAAGGACTTCCATGCCCACCGGCAGATAGAGCCCGGCCAGCAGCACCGCCGCCACGCCCTTGAGCCCGTCGAACAGCAGCGTGCCCGCCGCAGCCCATTTCTTGCCGGTGCGCAGGACATTGGTGGCGCCGATATTGCCGCTGCCGATCTTGCGGACATCGCCCGCGCCCGAGGCGTAGGCGAAGAAAATGCCAAACGGGATCGAGCCCAGCAGATAGCCCAGGCCCAGTGCGATCAGAATGTTTGGCAAGTCCCCCATGGCGCGGGACGATAATGGAAAACTAGTTTCGTTTAAACACGCATTCGCCGCCCACGAAGGTCATGCGGGCGCGGCCCTGGAAGCGGCGGCCTTCAAAGGCCGTGTTGCGGGCGCGGCTGTGCAGCTTGTCGGCTTCCACCACGAATGGCTCGCCTTCGTCGAACAGCACCAGGTCGGCGGGCGCGCCCTTGGCCAGTGTGCCGCCAGGCAGCCCCAGCAGCTTCGCGGGCGTTGCGGTGACGGCGCGCAGCACCGTCGCCAGGTCCGCGCCATTGTGGTGCACCGACAGGGCGGTAGGCAGCAGGGTCTCGAGTCCCACCGTGCCAGCTGCGGCTGCTGCGAAGGGTTGGCGCTTGGTATCCGCGCCCTGTGGTTCGTGGGAAGACACCAAAAGATCGATGGCGCCGCTGGCGACGCCTTCGGCCATGGCGGCGCGGTCGGCCTCGCTGCGCAATGGCGGCGTCACCTTGCGGAAGGTGTAGTAGGAGCCGACATCCAGCTCGTTCAGGATGACGTGATGGGCGGCGACGCCGCAGGTGACGGGCAGGCCGCGCTGCTTGGCTGCCACGATCAGCTCGAGCGCCGCACGGGTGGAAATCTGCGCGAAGTGGTAGCGCGCGCCGGTCAGTTCGATCAAGGCAAGGTCGCGGGCCACGATGATCGCTTCGGCGATGGCCGGCGCGGCGGGCAGCCCCAGCCTTGTGGCGAATTCGCTTTCGGTGGCCGATGTGCCCGCCGTCAGTTCGGGATCCTCGGCATGGCCCATCACCAGCGCGTCGAAGGTGGCGGCATAGGCGAGGGCGCGGCGCAGCACCCGCGAATTTGCGACGGTGCGTTCGCCGTCGCTGAAGGCGACCGCGCCCGCTTCGCGCAGCAGGCCGATCTCGGTCATGGTTTCGCCCAGGCGGCCCTTGGTCAGGGCGGCGACGGGCGCGACCCGCACCTTGGCGGTGGCGCTGGCGCGGCGCAGCAGGAAATCCACCAGCGACGGCTCGTCGATCACCGGATTGGTCGAAGGCATCACCACCATGGTGGTGACGCCGCCGGCGGCGGCAGCATCCGAAGCCGAAGCCAACGTCTCGCGATGCTCCGCGCCCGGCTCGCCGGTATGGACACAGGCATCGATCAGGCCCGGCGCCAGCACCAGCCCGCGCGCATCGATCACTTCGGGGTCGTTCGGCTCGGCGTCGTTGAACAGGCGCGGGCCAATATCGGCTATGCGGCCATTCTCGACCAGCAGCCCGCCTTTCACGTCCAGCCCGGTGGCGGGATCGATCAGGCGCGCATTCCGGAAAGCGATGCGGCGGTTCATGCGTGCCCCCGGCTGTCGCTCTTGCACGGGACTGACCGCGAGAGCGCATCCAGAACGGCCATGCGGGCGGCGACGCCCATCTCGACCTGCTCGCCGATCAGGCTGACTTCGACATCGTCGGCGATGTCCGAGGCGATCTCGACACCCCGGTTCATCGGGCCGGGATGCATCACCAGCGCGCCGGGCTTGGCATAGGCCAGCTTCTCGCGGTCCAAACCGTAGAAGCGGAAATATTCGCGGGAGGAGGGGATAAAGGCGCCGCCCATTCTTTCCAATTGCAGCCGCAGCATCATGACGATGTCGGCGTCCTTCAAGCCCTCGCGCATGTCGGTGCAGACTTCGACGCCGAAGCGGTCGGCATCGGCGGGCAGCAGGGTGCGCGGCGCCACCAGCCGCACCCGCGCGCCCATCATCGCCAGCAGGCGCAAATTCGAGCGCGCCACGCGGGAATGCAGGATGTCGCCACAGATGGCGACGATGCGGTTCTCGAACCCGCCCAGGCGGCGGCGGATGGTCAGCGCGTCCAGCAGCGCCTGGGTGGGATGCTCATGGGCGCCATCGCCGGCATTGATCACGCTGCAGGTCAGCTTGCGCGACAGCAGCTCGGCGGCGCCCGCATTCTCATGGCGCACCACCAGCATGTCCGGCCGCATGGCGTTCAGGGTGCTGGCGGTGTCGATCAGGGTCTCGCCCTTGGAGACGGAGCTGGTCTTCACCGCCATGTTCATCACATCGGCGCCCAGGCGCTTGCCCGCCAGCTCGAAGCTGGACTGGGTGCGGGTCGAGGCTTCGAAGAACAGGTTGATCAGGGTCCGGCCCTTGAGCAGGGCGGTCTTCTTGTCGGCGGCCTGGTTCTGGACGACATAGGAATCGGCCAGGTCGAGCAGAGCGGTGATTTCGTCGGGGGAAAGCCCCTCGATCCCCAGCAGATGGCTGGTCTTCAGGATCGGCAGCGGGGGCGCGGATGTCATTAAAACCGGGCTTATAGGGGGCGAACCGGGTCCCGGCAAGTTCCAAGTCGGATTAAGCACGCTTTTCTGGGGAACCGTTAGCGCGCTACCGCATTTCAAAGCCGGGTAACCCAAGGATTTCCATGATGCGTCTGATGAATCGTGCCTTCACCGCTGCTGTTTTGACCGGTCTTCTGGCCACCAGCGCCTTCGCGGCTTCGGCCTCGGCCCCGCTCCCGGCAGGCAAGCCAGCGGGCGTCAAGGAAGCCAACATGCAGGGCTCGGGTCTGCTGTGGATTGGCTTCGCGGCGATCATTGCTGTCACGGTTGCGATTGTGGCCAGCGACAATGACGATACCGGTCCGAGCACCACCACAACCGGCACGCCTTAAGTCCCGGTCATCTCCTCCAGGCTCTTGCCCGCCGGTTCGGGCAGGAGCAGGAGGACGATAAGCGTTATCGGCAGGCTCAGAAGACAAAGCTGAATCGCGGGCGCGTGCGCCTGGTAGACGTGATACAGCGTGCCTTCCAGCCATAGCGCCACTGCGCCGCAGGAAATCTCGAAGACGTATCGCAGGCCAGACACCGTCGCACGGTATTCCGTCGGCACGATCTCCAGCGCGAAGCCTGCGATCAGCGCATCGCCGGAGAAGAATCCGAAGAACGCCAGCAGCCAGAGCAGCGGCATCGCCCAGCCCGGGGCGCCGCTATAGAAGAAATAGAAGCTGATGCCCGCCAACAGCACGATGGCGAAGGCCAACGGGCGGCGGCCCAGCCGGTCGCTCAGGCGGCCCGCGCCTATGGCGAGGCCCAGGCTGACCAGACCGCATGAGACCATCAGCACGGTCGTCTGCCAGGGCTCGTAGCGATAGACGGTTTGCAGATAGGTCGCGCCCAGCACCGAAGCCGGCGAGATGGCGAAGCCGAAGGCGGATGCCGCGACCACCACGCCGATGACGCGCCCCGGATATTGCCGGGCAAGATTTTTCAGCAGTCCCCAGGCTTCCGCGGCTTTCGAAATGGTTCGAACGACCTTTTCCCGCTCGGCAAAGCGCTGTGTTTCCGGCAGGCGCCGCCGCAGCCAGGCCACGAAGAAGATGGGAATGGCGCCAATCACATAGATGGCGCGCCATTCATAGGGTAGCACCGTCACCAGCGCGAAGAAAATGGAGGCGACGCCCGCGCCCAGATAGTAGAACGAGCTGAGCGTGCCATTCGCCCAGCCGCGCGCCCGGGCCGCCATTTCCTCCGCCACCACCACGAAGCACAGCATCTCCTCGGCATAGCCGAAGACACGGGTGAGAAACTGCATCGCCACGAACTGCTCATAGGTGAGCGTGAAGGCGGTGAAGAGCGTGAAAAGCGCCTGGCCGCACAGCGTCACCAGCAGCAGCCGCCGCCGCCCGATCAGGTCGGCGCTGGCCGCGATCAGCAATGCGATCACGGTGGCGATGCGGAAGATGGCGACGGTAGGGCCCACCTCGCTGTCGGGAAGCCCGAAATCGGCCAGGATGCGCGGGGCCGCGAGCCCGAAAACATTCTGGTCGTAACCGGCGAAGAAGGCGGCCGCGCCCACCAGCAGGATGACGCGTTCGGCGCGGACATTCATCGTCACGGGTGGCCGCAGAATTTTCGGCAGCCAGCGGAAACGGGCGTCTGCGGCTTCGGTTGTCATGCGCCCCTCAAGTAACGCAGCCGGTCCAGCGCGCCCTGCAGAATGTAGGCCGCCGCCATCTTGTCCACCACCTCGGCGCGGCGGGCTCGGCTGGCATCGGCATCTATCAGCGTGCGGGTGACAGCGCTGGTGGAGAGGCGCTCGTCCTGGAGAAGGATGGGAATCTCCCGGTTGGCGGCCCAGTTGCGGACAAAGGCCCGGGCCGACTGGGCAGAAGGGCCGTCCGACCCGTCCATGTTGAGCGGCAGGCCCACCACCAGGCCGCCGACCCCCTGCGCACTTATTATAATGTCCAGTTTGGCGGCGTCGGCCCCGAACTTGGCCCGTTTCAGGGTCTGCATGGGGGTGGCCACGATCAGCAGGGTGTCGGACAGGGCGATTCCGATGGTCTTTTCCCCCAGATCGAGCCCCAACAGCCGCTTTCCGGGCGGCAGGGTCAGGTCTGTAAGCTGCGTAAGCGCCACGGCTAGTTATCTCTTTGACCGGCCCGGCAAGCCGCGCCGGGGGATTTCCTTGCCAGCCAACTGGCCGGTTGCTAGCAAGCTATCGCCTTTCCAGCAAACAGGAAGCCTTCATGTCCGTCGACAAGGACACCGTGCGCCGCATCGCCAAACTGGCCCGCCTGGCCGTTCCCGAAGAACGGCTGGAGCCGATGGCCGGTGAACTGAACGGCATCTTCAAATGGGTCGAGATGCTGGGTGAAGCCCAGGTCGATGGCGTGCCCGCGCTCACCAGCGTGGTGGCGCAGAAGCTGAAATGGCGGAAGGACGAAGTGACCGATGGCGGCAACGCCGATGCCCTGATGGGCAATGCGCCGGGCGGCGAGGATCACTTCTTCACCGTGCCCAAGGTGGTCGAGTAACATGGCCGATCTCACCTCCAATCCCACCGCCATGACCCTGGCCGAAGCGCGCGATGCGCTGAAGGCCAAGGCGATTTCCTCGCGCGAACTGACTGGAGCCTTCATCCAGGCGATTGAAGCCGGACGCGGGCTCAATGCCTTCATCACCGAGACCGCAGACGTGGCGCTGCTGATGGCGGGTGAATCCGACAAGCGCATCGCCGAGGGCAAGGCCGGTGCTCTGGAAGGCCTGCCGTTGGCGATCAAGGATCTGTTCTGCACCAAGGGCACCCGCACCACAGCGGCGTCGAAGATCCTGGGCAATTTCATTCCGCCCTATGAATCCACCGTCACCCAGAATTTGTGGAATGCGGGCGCGGTGATGCTGGGCAAGACCAACCTGGACGAATTCGCCATGGGCTCGTCCAACGAAACCAGCGCCTTCGGTCCGGTGTTCAATCCGTGGCGCTCGCGCGGCTCCAACCAGAACCTCGTGCCGGGCGGATCGTCCGGCGGTTCGTCATCCGCCGTCGCCGCCGATCTGTGTCTGGCCGCCACCGGCACCGACACGGGCGGCTCTATCCGCCAGCCCGCCGCCGTCACCGGCACCGTCGGGCTGAAGCCCACCTATGGCCGCTGCTCGCGCTGGGGCATCGTCGCGTTTGCCTCGTCGCTGGACCAGGCCGGGCCGATGACCAAGACTGTGCGCGACGCTGCCATCCTGCTGACCAGCATGGCCAGCATCGACCCGAAGGATTCCACCAGCGTCGAGACGTCGGTGCCGGATTATGAGAGCTTCCTCACCGGCGGCGTGAAAGGTCTGAAGGTCGGCATCCCGAAGGAATACCGCATCGACGGCATTCCCGCCGATGTCGCCGCGCTGTGGGACAAGGCGGCCGACTGGCTGAAGGCCCAGGGCGCGGAGATCGTCGAGGTCTCGCTGCCCCACACCAAGTATGCGCTGCCGACCTATTACATCGTCGCACCGGCCGAGGCCTCGTCAAACCTGGCGCGCTATGACGGTGTCCGCTTCGGCCACCGCGCCGCCAACCCGCACGACATCACCGACCTGTATGAGCGCAGCCGCGGCGAAGGCTTCGGCGCGGAAGTGCAGCGCCGCATCCTGATCGGCACCTATGTTCTCTCGGCGGGCTATTACGACGCCTATTATTCTCGCGCCCAGAAGCTGCGCACCCTGATCAAGCGCGACTTTGATCAGGCTTTCGAGAAGTGCGATGTGCTGCTGACGCCCTCCACGCCCGGCCCGGCCTTCGGCGTTGGCGCCAAGACCTCCGATCCGCTGGAGATGTACCTGCAGGACGTCTTCACCGTGACCGTTAACCTGGCGGGGCTGCCCGGTATCTCGGTGCCCGGCGGCCTGACCGAAAGCGGTCTGCCGCTGGGGCTTCAGCTGATCGGCAAGGCCTTTGATGAAGGGACCCTGTTGCGTGCGGCCCAGTCGGTCGAAACCGCGGCGGATTTCAAGGCGAAACCCGCCAAATGGTGGACGGCATGAGCAGGATCGTAAAAGGCCAGACTGGCGACTGGGAAATCGTCATCGGCATGGAAGTCCATGCCCAGGTCACCAGCAACTCCAAGCTGTTCTCTGGGGCTTCGACCGAATTCGGCGCCGATCCTAACAGCCAGGTCAGCTTCGTCGATGCCGGCATGCCCGGCATGCTGCCGGTCATCAATGCGAAATGCATCGAACAGGCGGTTCGTACCGGGCTGGGCCTGAAGGCCAAGATCAATCTGCGCTCGCTGTTCGACCGCAAGAACTATTTCTACCCTGACTTGCCGCAGGGCTATCAGATCAGCCAGTTCAAGGACCCCATCGTGGGCGAAGGCGAGGTCACCATCGACCTCAAGGACGGCACAAGCATTCTGGTCGGGATCGAGCGCCTGCATCTGGAGCAGGACGCCGGCAAATCCATCCACGACCAGCACCCGGACCAGTCCTTTGTTGACCTGAACCGTTCGGGCGTCGCTCTGATGGAAATCGTCACCAAGCCGCACATGCGGTCCTCGGAAGAAGCCGCGGCCTTCCTGAAGAAGCTGCGCGCCATCGTGCGCTATCTGGGCACCTGCGACGGCAACATGGACGAAGGCTCGATGCGCGCCGACGTCAATGTTTCGGTCTGCCGCCCGGGCGGCTATGAGAAATTCCGCGCCGACGGCTCGTTCAAGCATCTGGGCACGCGCTGCGAGATCAAGAACGTCAACTCCCTGCGTTTCATCGCCCATGCGGTGGAGTATGAAGCCCGCCGCCAGGTCGATCTGCTGGAAGAGGGCGGCACGATCCGCCAGGAAACCCGCCTGTTCGACAGCAAGCAGGGCGAGACCCGCTCCATGCGCGGCAAGGAAGAGGCGCACGATTACCGCTATTTCCCCGATCCCGACCTCTTGCCGCTCGAACTGGAGCAGGCTTACGTCGACGCCATCGCAAAATCCCTGCCCGAACTGCCCGACGAGAAGCGCGCCCGATTCATCGAGGGCGGCCTGTCGCCTTACGACGCTTCCGTGCTGGTGAGCGAACGCGAACTTGCCGATTATTACGAAGAACTGGCCAAGGGGGTGGACGCCAAAGCGGCCGCCAACTGGCTGAACAACGAAATCCTGGGCCGTCTGAACAAGGCGGGGCTTGGAATTACCGAAGTGCCGGTCACGGCAGCCGCCAACAACGCCATCATCCGGATGATTTCGGACAACACCATCTCCGGAAAGATCGCCAAGGACCTGCTGGACATCGTCTGGCTAGAGGGCGGCGACCCGAAAGAGGTGGTGGAGAGCCGCGGTCTGCGCCAGGTGACCGACACCGGCGCCATCGATGCCGCCATCGAGGCGGTGATCGCCGCCAATCCCGAAAAAGTGGAAGAGGTGAAGGCGAAACCGAAACTGGCGGCCTGGTTTGTCGGTCAGGTGATGAAGCAGACGGGTGGAAAAGCAAATCCGGCGGCAGTGAACGCCGCCCTCAAGATCCGACTCAATCTCCCCGACGAGGGGTGATTCGCACAAAATGCACATAGCGCGGTCCGGCCCGGACTTTTTCGCGATTTTTGCTCCGTACAAAGAATGATGCATTTAACCCTTGTAAAATGCGGGCTTCTTGCACATCGCCGTTTTCGGGCCTTTTTCGATGTCAAGACGGATTTGCAAATCGAAATGCAAGTAATTCATATTGTTCGTGTTCTTGGGGGGCGGCGATGAGTCGCTTGGACCCGGACGAACGATAGAGGAGTTAAACTCATGGCTGCGAAGAAGAAGGCCAAGAAGGCCGTCAAGAAGAAGGCGACCAAGAAGAAGGCCGCCAAGAAGAAGAAGTAATTGACCTCGGTCAATTAAATCTTCTCGGGTCCCCTGACGCTTACTTGGGGTGCATCCGATGAATAAAGCGAAGGCCGCGGCTCCCTAACGGGACCCGCGGCCAAGCTGTTTTTAGGGGTGAGGCGCGACCGGCGAAGCCGGTCAAATCGATCCGGGGGACCGATTTGAGTGCCGAACGCGTCTGCAATATCATAGCGTCGATCAGCCTTGCTGATCCGCTGATTATACCCC